>JALUXT010000207.1 GCA_027013245.1 Campylobacteraceae bacterium | reverse complement strand
TCAAAACAAGTAGTTTGTGCCGCAGGCGATGGTGCAACTGCTGGTATCCAAGCACTAGAATATGTAAATAACTAAGGAAAAAAATATGGATGTTGGAATACACGGATCAACTGGAAGAGTTGGGCGTTTACTTATAGAAAATTTAAAAAATGATAATGATGCTAAAGTGCATATGCTTCACGCTATAGAGGATTTTAGCTTTTCTATACCAGAAGGATCTATTGTCACGGAATCTTATGAAGAATTATTTGAAAAGAGTGATGTAGTGATTGATTTTACGATTGCTTTTGCTACTGAAACTTTGCTTGAAGCTGCACTTGAGCATCCGACCCCATTAGTTATAGGAACTACAGGACTTAGTCCACATCAGCAAAATTTACTAAACGAAGCTTCAAAATTGATGCCTATACTATACTCTACAAATATGTCACTAGGAGTTGCTGTTTTAAATAAGCTTGTCTCTTTGGCATCAAGTAGTTTGAGTGATTTTGACATAGAGATTGCTGAGCAACATCATAGATATAAAAAAGATGCACCAAGTGGAACCGCTATAACTTTGGGTGAAAGCGCAGCAAAGGCTAGAGGTTTGAATTTAGAAGAAGTGAGAGTTAGTGGAAGAAATGGTTTGATTGGTGAGAGAAGTAAAGATGAGATAGCTATAATGGCTCTTCGTGGCGGTGATATCGTTGGAAGACATACAGTCGGGTTTTATAATGATGGTGAATTTATAGAATTAAATCATACAGCAACTAGTAGAGATACTTTTGCCAAAGGTGCTATAAGAGCTGCAAAATGGATAGTAAATCAGGAAAATGGTCTTTACAATATAAATGACTGCTTAGGTCTTTAAGGATTTTATATGTGTGCGATAGTTGGTGTTTTTGATACAAAAGAAGCTTCTAGAGTTACTTATTATTCGCTTTTTGCTATGCAACATCGTGGACAAGAAGCCACTGGTATTAGTGTGAGTGATGGAGAAAAGATAAGCAAAATCAAAAAAAGAGGTTTAGTTACTGAAGTTTTTGATGAGGCTGGACTAAAGTTTTTAAAAGGAAACTCAGCTGTTGGACACAACAGATACTCAACAGCAGGAAGTAAATCTGTCTTAGATGCACAACCTATCCATGCTAGTTACAAACTTGGTGAGATTTCGATAGTCCACAATGGTAACTTAATCAACAAAGATGAGGTGAGAAATGCTCTCATAGATGAAGGAGCAATTTTTCAATCTGAAATGGACACTGAAAATATAATTCATCTTATAGCAAGAAGTCAAGAAGAATATCTTAGAGATAGGATTATCGAGGCTTTAAATATCATAAAAGGTGCATATTGCCTTATCATACAAAGTAGGCATAAAATGTTTGCTATAAGAGACAGATATGGTGTTAGACCCTTTTGCATAGGAAGATTAGAAGATGGCGGATATATAGTTTCTAGTGAAACTTGTGCGTTTGATTTAGTTGGCGCAGAATTTATCAGAGATGTGCGACCAGGTGAAATGATAATTTTTGATAAAGATAAAAAAGGGTTTGAAAGCATACAGTTGTTTGAACCTACTCCTAGAGTTTGTGCATTTGAATACATATATTTCGCAAGACCAGACAGTGTAATAGAAGGAAAAAGTGTATATGCAGTAAGACAAGAGATTGGAAAAGCACTTGCAAGAGAAAATAAAATAGATGCTGATTTGGTAATTCCTGTGCCAGATAGCGGTGTGAGTGCCGCCATGGGATATGCCCAAGAAAGTGGCATTCCTTTTGAGATGGCAATTGTGAGAAATCATTATGTCGGAAGAACTTTCATAGAGCCAACACAAGCAAAAAGAGATATGAAAGTTAAGCTGAAGTTATCACCCATAAAAGAGATATTAAAAGGTAAAAGAATTATAGTTGTCGATGATAGCCTAGTGCGAGGAACTACATCAAAAAGAATTATAAAGATTCTAAAAAATGCAGGGGCAAAGGAAGTTCACATGTGCATTGCTTCGCCCACAATTGAGCATCCAGACATCTATGGCATAGATACTCCAAGCTATGAAGAACTTATCAGTGCAAACATGAGTGTTGAAGAGATAAGAGAGTATATAAAAGCAGATTCACTTAGTTTTTTAAGCATTGATGCACTTAAAAAAAGTATTGGTGAAGATATGAATTATTCACTTGTGAGCTTCGATGGAGATTATTTTATAAAGTAATTTTAAGCACTTATCTACAGTGGAGTTTATATATAAGTGACGGATTTTTAAAATATGGTGGAAATTGCATAGATGTGCTGAAGTTTCTTAGCTCATCAACTTTTAGGTTTCTTGCAATTAAAAAATCTTTTATAATTGTTGATTTTTTTTCATCACCCTTTGCTTTATTTAAAAACTCTAGCCCAGCTGTTGGCTTATAAACGGTCGAACTAGATAGATTTCCAGATGTTACAGCGTTATTGACAAGTTTGACATTTAAAAAGCATTTTGAGATACCAAATTTACCGATATTTCTTACCCGCCCAGTTACTACAAATGATTCACTGATGAGAACCCTTGCTTGCGATATATCTTCTAATCTGGCTTTTTTTGTGTATTTATCCAAAACAAACATAGAAAACATTGCAAGCATAGAAATGACTAAAAAATTTGAAAATATCATAGCTAGCAAAACTTTTTTTCTTGTTTCTCTAAACGACAAAATAAGTAGTAATATAAATATTACAAAGAAAATTGCTAAAGTAATTATATGAAATATAGTAAAGTAAGAAATCATTTCACTCTCCTTTTAATAGCACTGTGCATCTATAGATACATTTATATCATAATTGGTCGTAAAATCGTCTAAAACTAATCTTTTGTTTATAGAAGCACTTGGTGCTATTGGTTCTTTTATTAAAATCGTCCTAAAAGCTATCGGTTTTAGTTGATTTAGAAATAATTTTATCTTTGATTGGGACTTTTGGTAAATTATAGTTTTAGTTTCACATAATCTAAAAGATTTTTTTGATTCATTTTTGATGCTATAGTCGATGATGAGAGTATGTGAAAAGTTAAGTTTTTGAAACTTTATATTGTTTATTTTGACTGCTCTAATCGTTTTTCCTAGATAATATTTTATTGAAAAAGGACCAACAATTAGCAAAATAATTGAAAGCAAAATTAAAAACATTGATAATTTTGTGGATTTTTTTATTATTATAACTGCTAAAATGAGTAGCACAAAAAAAGTAACAAGCAACCATACAAAGGCAATGTAATCATATAAACCAAAATTGTGAATATATGTCAAAATTGAAAGTTTTAGATCATACATCTTTTCTGCTATTTTTCTCCTCTATCCCGCTTAGTCCAAATCTTCTTTGAAGTTCTTGTTTAACTAAATCTGGATTGATATTTTTATAGCCAAGTGCTACGAGTGAGTGAAACATGAGGTCAGCTGCTTCATATATGATTTCTTTTTCATCATCATCTTTTATGGCAAAACAAAACTCCCCTGCCTCTTCAACCACTTTTTTCAATATTGAATTTTCACCTTTTTTAAACAGTGAAGCAACATAAGATTTTTTTGGATCAGCATTTTTTCGCTCACAAATAGTGTGATATAGTGTATCGCTGATACTATAGCTATTAATCTGCTCTTCAATCGGAGGCAAATCTCTGTCTATATCTATACGATTAAAAAAACAAGACATTCTTCCTGTGTGACAAGCGACACCTTTTTGTTTTATTTTAAGTAAAAGTGTATCGCTATCACAATCTAGGTACATCTCTTTGACTTCTTGAGTATGACCACTTTGCTCACCTTTTTTCCATAGTTTTTTTCTACTTCTTGAAAAGTAGTGAGCAAATTTTGTTTTTAGAGTTAAATCAAAGGCTTCTTTGTTGGTATAAGCTAGCATAAGTATTTCTCCGCTATCGCAATCTTGTGCGATAACAGGAATCATAGGATTCTTATCCCAGTCGATACTGTTTACTAACTCTATACCCATAAAATTATCTTTGTTTACTAACGCTAGTCATCTGTCTAGTGTTTTTTGTATCAACCCAAATATTTGGAACAGCACCACCAGGTGTTAAGAAGATTTTAGCATCTTTATTAACGGCAAGTGCATCATTAAATTTACCTTGAACTTCTATTTGGCGAAGTTTTAAAAGATTTAAAGTGATACTTTTAGAAATCTCGATATTTGCATAAGAATTTGCATCAGCTTCTATCTTGGTAGCATCTGCTTGACCTTGTGCTTTTATTTTTCTTGCATTTGCATCACCGGTGGCAAGTGCCGCTTTTTTCTTAGCTTGTTGATTTGCTTGCTCGACTTCGTATCTGGTTTTTTGAACTTGTTGCTTTGCTACTTGAACCATCTCTATTTGATCTCTAATCTTTTGAGGAAGCATGATGTTTCTTAGCTGAACTGTCAATAATTGAACTGGACGACCAGGCTGTGCATTTATCTTTTTTCTAATCTGCTGATCAATTTTTACTGCTATTGCATTTCTTTGTAATGGCAATTCCTCTGCTGGATATTGGCCTATAACATTTCTAGCGACATCTCTCACTACTGGATTTATGATTTTATCTTCCCATGCCATTCCCCAAGTAGCTATCGTTTGAGGTGCAGTAGATGGTTCTAGCTTATATTGCACTGTCAAGTCGATAGAAACAGGAAGCCCTCTTGAGTCTAGCACAGATATAGCATTTTTAACTTTTATTCCTGAGCCTCTTTGGGTTCGTTCTTGATCTGCTCCAGATGTGTAATTCATCACTCTTACTTTTGTGTCAACTATAAATATAGTTTGGAGAAAAGGTAAAAACAGATGAAAGCCAGGGTTCATAGGGGTTGGGTCAAATTTACCAGCAGTTGCCTTTATACCCATTTCGCCTGAGTTTATGATGATAAATGGTTTTGCTATAACCAAAACTACTATAACGGCAATCAAGACATATAAAAAACCTGCTTTTTTACCAAGGTTTTTTAAAAACTCTGGTGGCTCCATGTTTGGCATGGAATTATTGTTTCCACCGCCACTATTTCCTCCACCACTTCCACTCTTCTTTTTAAAATAATCATTTAAATCAACTGGCATCTTTTTTTCCTTTAAAATTTCATTGTATTCTACACTAACTCCCTAAATGAAAGTTAACAAATCTCTATATTTTTTATTTCTCCCATAAACCACATCAAAATATGCATCTTGCAATTGCTTAGTGATCGAACCTCTCTTTCCATCTCCAATCACATAATTATCAACATCTTTTATAGGAGTTACTTCAGCAGCAGTTCCAGTAAAAAAGGCTTCATCAGCAATATATACTTCATCTCTAGTGATTCTTCGTCTTTGGACAGTAATTCCAGCGTCTTTGGCTAGCATTATGACAGTATTTTGTGTGATACTTTCAAGCGAAGTGTCATTTGGAGGAGATATTAATACACCGTCCCGTACTATAAAAAAACATTCCCCACTGCCTTCAGCTACAAAACCTTCGTCATCAAGCAGTAAAGCCTCTTCATATCCAGCGTCCATCGCTTCATATTTTGCTAGTTGAGAATTGAGATAATTTGCAGCTGCTTTTGCTTTTCCCATGGTTGAGCTAACAGGATTTCTAGTAAAAGAAGAGATCTTTACTCTTATCCCATTCTCCAAGCCTTCATCACCAAGATAACTACCCCATTCCCAAGCCGCTATCGCAGTTTTGACAGGTGCATTTACATGGTATAGTCCCATGATTCCATATCCTAGATATATAAGTGGTCTTATATACACATTTGATTTAAAATCATTAACTCTAAGGATTTCAAGTTGTGCATTTTCGAGCTCTTCTATAGAGTAAGTCGGTTGTATTCTTGTAATCTTAGCAGAATTTAAAAGTCTTTTTGTGTGATCTCTTAGTCTAAAAATTGCAAGACCATCATCTGTCATATATGCTCTAGTCCCCTCAAAAACACCATTACCATAGTGAAGTGTATGAGTTAAAATGTGAACATTTGCTTCATCCCAAGGAGTTAATTTGCCATCCATCCAAATAAATTTTGCTTTTTCCATATTTTCCAACCTATTAATAATAAAATAGCTGTTATAATATCTAAGTTTACATTAAAAGCTGATTTATACCTTATTTATCGTGCATTTATACGAGTTTTAAACATTTGCCCAAGTTTTGTCAGCTTAGTCTCATTGTTGGTGGAAATCATAGAGAAAAAAGAGTATTTTCTTTTTCTCGTTTTTAAAAATAGTATATGTGCCATTGATATATCTGCAATTGAATCGATGTAGTCTGCTAGTTTAGCTGTAACCTCAACTGTTTTTTCTTCACTATTGGCATGTGCACCATATTCTGTGATCCAGATTTGTTTTTTTGGATTTGAAACTTTGCTTTTTTCAAAATATTTGATTCTTTTATGGATGATTCTAGCAATGTTATCAGGGTTTAGCTTTATGTAATTTGGAAATTTTAGGTAGATATGATAAATAAATGCATCATAGTTTTTGGCTTTGATATTATCGATTACTAGACTATTCCATTTTTGTAGCCTAGGATTTTTATTTGTCCTGCCTAGTAAAACAATGCCTATCTTAACTCTTGGGAACTCTTTTTTTAGTTTAGCCGCCCAAGTGTTTGCATATTTTGCATAATCTTTTCCAGATGGAAATTTTTTTACATTGTAACCAAATTTTTTACTACTAAGATACTGTTCATTTCCAATTTCGATATATTTTATAGATATGCCTAGTTTTTGTGCATTTTTTAGAAGTTCGAGTTGGTTTTTAAATGTGCTAGATATGACATTTAGTACAAATATAACATCCGCATTTGTACCTTTTTGCATTTTTACTAAATCTTCTATCTTATGTATGGCTCTTCTTGGATATTTTGTAGATAGACCCTGTTGCCAATCCCAAGAGTTTGATATAGTGCCGCCAGGGTATCTGATAATTTTAGGTTTTAATGATTTTGTAACATTGATAAATTTGTCATTTAAGACAGGTAAAAAACTCCAATTAATATTAAATCCAGTTAGCGGAACTTTGTATTTTGTATAGTTAGCAGTTTTTTTAAGTGTAACATCTGCGCTATTGCATATGGTTGCAAATAATAAGATGATGTAAGCTATGGATTGGTGATTAAATATACGATTCAATCTTTCTCCTATTTTGATATTTAGTATTAAATATATTATGATTATAGCAAAAAAATCGTATAATCTTAAAAAGTTTTTAGGAGTATGAAATGAACAGAGCAAAGATATTTTTAGGAAGTGAAGAGAGGGATACTCAAAATGTTATAGAGGTGAAAAATCCTTTTAATGCAAATGTTGTTTCAACTTATCCTATATGCACCACTAGCGATGTTGAGATGGCGTATCTAAAAGCCAAAAGTGCTTCAAAAGAGACAAAAAAGTCTCCTCTGCACCAAAGAGTTGCTTGGTTGGAAGATGTAGCAGATAAACTAGAAGGGCAGAGTGAAAAATTTGCAAAGATTATCTGTGATGAGGTTGGAAAACCGATGCTTTTTGCCAGAGGTGAAGTGAGCAGATGCATAGAGACCATAAGACTCTCGGCACACACCATGATAACCATAGGTGGAGAGAGTTTTGATACAACTGCTATGCCAAGTGGCAAAAAAACTCTGGCATTTTTCAAAAGAGTTCCTGTGGGAGTTGCGCTTGCCATCACTCCATTTAATTTTCCTCTAAATCTAGTGGCCCATAAAATAGCCCCTGCACTTGTGAGTGGAAATGCAGTCGTGCTAAAGCCTAGTTCTGCTGCACCGCTTTGTGCATATTCACTCGCTAAACTCTTTATCGAGAGTCCTTATGCCTTAAAAGATGCACTCAGTGTTGTTTATAGTGGTGAGGGTGTAAATGATGCTTTGGTAGCAAGCCAAATTCCAAGAGTTATCAGCTTCACAGGAAGTGTTCCCGTTGGAAAACTAATCACAAAAAGAGCTGGTATAAAAAAGATAGCTTTGGAACTTGGTGGAAATGCTGCTACATTTATAGACAAATCTGCTAACTTAAAAGATGCCGCTAAAAAGTGTGCCATTGGAGCTTTTGTTAACTCGGGGCAAGTTTGTATATCGCTACAAAGAATCTATGTGCATGTAGATGTTTATGATGAATTTTCAAAACTTTTGGTTGATGAAACAGGCAAGCTTACAGTGGGAAATCCTTATGATGAAAAGACTTTTATAGGTCCTATGATAGATGAGGATGCGATAGATAAGGCAAAGATTTGGATAGCAAATGCAAAACAAGAAGGTGCAAAAATTTTATTTGGCGGAGGCAATCAAGGCTTGGTGATGGAGCCCGCTATCATGGTGGATGTTAAAGAAGATATGAATATAGTCTGCCAAGAAGTTTTTGCTCCTATCGTCTCTTTGATAGCAAAGCAGAATTATGAAGAGGCAAAAAAATCCATGAATGATTCTCTTTTTGGATTGCAATATTCTGTTTTTACGAATGATTTAGATATGACAACAGATGCGATAGATGAATTAGAAGCAGGAGGTGTCGTGATAAATGATATACCGACTCTTCGTTTTGATATACAGCCATATGGTGGTTTTAAGCAAAGTGGCATAGGAAAAGAGGGACCAAAATTTGCTATAGAAGATGACTATACCGAGGTGAAGTCAATCATAATTTGCTAGTAAGTATAGAAGGTTTGTTTTTAAACAAACCTTCTAACATAATTTTCTAGTGATGTTGGATCCATGGCACCTGAGACTCTATCGACTTCTTTACCATTTTTAAAGACAACCAAAGTTGGGATACTTCTTATTTTAAATCTACTTCCCAAAAACTGTTCATTTTCAGTATTTACTTTTGCAAACAGAGCTTTTAACGGAAATCCGATAGCAGTATCTGCAAATACAGGAGCCATCATCTTGCAAGGACCACACCATGGCGCCCAAAAGTCAACGATGACAGGCATGTCAGAATTTTCCAAAACTCTATCTATGTTTGAGCTAGTCAATTCTATAGGTTTAGCTTCTAAGAGTGAGTTTTTACACTTGCCACAATTTGCTTTTTTATAATCATCTTTTCTTGGCACATTGTTTATAGCTTGGCAGTGAGGACAAATAACTTTCATCTCTTTCTCCTATATAAATTTTTTCTTTAATTATATCAATTTTTTGTTATTTTTGAGTTATACAAACAAAATATAATACAAAAATAAAATATTTCAAAGGAGAAATTATGAAAAAATTATTGGCTGTCGCGGTCATTGGGCTAATAGGAGCAAGTTATGTTTTTGCAGGAACTGCGCCAAAGGCATATCCAAAAGGTGAAGTGGGTAAAATGGTTAAATTGGGTGAGGATATAGCATTGCATACCAATACGCATCCTTTGACAAAAGATTATGTGGGTAATAAACTAAACTGTGCAAATTGTCACTTAAAAGGTGAAGATGAAAAACCAGGAACCGCAGGAAGTATCGCATCTTGGTTAGATACTGGTACAGCTTTTCCAGCATGGTCAAAAAGAGAAAAATCGGTTCAAACTTTACAAGATAGATCAAATAACTGTTTTATGAGAAGTATGAATGGAAAAAGATTGCCACAAGATTCTAAAGCATCTATTGCAATTGCAACATATATAACTTGGTTATCAGAAGGTAAGCCTGTAAAGATGGACAGAAAAGGTCCTTGGGGTCCAACAAATGCAGCTATATGGCATAAAGGAATTAAGCATTTTAAACCACTATTTAAAAAAGCTACACATGCTAACTACTTAAATGGTAAAAAACTTTATGTTCAAAGGTGTGCATCTTGTCATGCAAAAAATGGTGCAGGTATGGGAACATTTCCACCACTTTGGGGAAAAAATGCAAAAGGTGAATGGTTGTCTTACAATACAGGAGCTGGTATGAGTAAACTCCCTAAAGGAGCTACTTGGATACAACTAAAAATGCCATTGGGTCAAGGCGGAACTCTAAGTGATGCCCAAACTGTTGATATAGTTCTTTATGTAAATGCTCAACAAAGAGCAGATTTTGATTTGCAAAAATCACTTCCTTCAAAATCAGAGATGGGTATCTACAACTCAAATGTTTTAAAAGAGAAACACTCTGTTAGAAGTAACTTTAAAGCATTGGGATTAGATATTGATGTTATCAGAGGTGACCACAAAATAAAATAAATATCCAGCCAAAGAGGTTTTAAAGCCTCTTTGGTATAATACTCTCATGAAAAAAATTTATATTCTTTTTGTAGCTTTATTTATCACTATTTTGCTAGTTATTTTAGTCTTTTACAATTTATACTCCAAAGCATACAAAGATGAGTTGATAAACAACTATATCTCCAAAAACATAGATATACTCAATGAAAATTTAGATACAGAAAAGAGATATGCTCTCTCATTGTCGCTTTTGATTTCACAAAATCCGATCATAAAGAAGGCTTTAGAGTTAAATAATCAAAAAATGGCTCTAAAAGAGATAAAAGGAATCCTTGGAGATATCAAAAAGTCCACAAATATAGATAATATAGATATTCAAATTCACACAAAAGATTTACGAGCATTTGCTAGAAATTGGGACAACAGTAACTATTTTGGTACCAAGCTAGGTTCGTTTAGAAAAGGGCTTGTGATAGTAAAAAAGAGTAAAGAGCCTCTGGTTTCTATAGAGTTAGGCAAAAGATTGAACATAAAAGCGATATCTCCAATCTTTGGTAAAAATAGGAAATTTATCGGCTCGATTGAAGTTATCATGGGGTTTGAAAATATAAAAAAGAGATTAAAAAAATTTAATCTTAAGATGATAGTTTTACTTGATGAGGATTATATAGATATAGCAGTGGATATAAAAAATCATAAAAAGATAGGTAGATACTATATAGTTGGTAAAAAATACAACAAAGGACTATATGAAAAATTGGTTGATAACCCTACTATATTTGGTAGAAAAAAACGCTACTATGTATTGGGCAAAAATCTGATAATTATGCTTCCTATGAAAAGTATTGGTATAAAGAGTATAGGTTTCATCATTTTATGTATGAATGCTGGACAAAGTACACCATACAATATATATAGCTTAGAGAATATAAATCAAGAAAATAGTACATATAAGTTTAATGAAAAGCGAAAAAGAGAAGTGATTATAAAATGAAAATTTTACTTCTAGAAGATGACTATCTGTACAAAGTGACTATTAAGGATTTTTTAGAAGAGTTTGAGTATGAAGTAGATGATTTTGATGATGGCCATGATGCACTTGATGCTATATATGATAATGAGTATGCTCTCTTACTGCTTGATATTAGAGTTCCTGGTATCGATGGTTATGAGGTACTAAAACAGTTAAGAGAGAATGACATCTTGGCTCCTGTTATCATGCTGACATCTTTGAGTGACATTCACAATCTAAGCCTTGGGTATGAGCTAGGTTGTAGCGATTATTTACGCAAGCCGTTTGAGCTCAAAGAGTTAAAGTATAGAATTGACTATATTATTAAAACACACTGTTTTAAAACTTCAAAACAAAGCATTAAAATAGATGAAAATTTTCAATTTGACATCAAACATAAAAGCCTTTTTAGAGATGGCAAGAGTGTAGATTTGAGTGCAACTGAGCTTGAATTAGTCTCTTATTTGATGCAAAATAAAGGATACTTTGTATCTATAGATTCTTTACAGAATGTTGTTTGGGAAGGCAGAGACATAACATACTCAGATATAAGAATGTGCGTCAAAAGAGTGAGACAAAAATGCGGAAAACAGTTTATAAAAACCAAAAAATTAGTTGGATATAAGATTGGTTGATAAAAAAATAATCGGATTTAAATATATATTTTTACAAGCAGTCATCTTGGTTTTAATTGCAACTATTCCTATGCAATTTTATATCAATAGTGAACTAAATAACGAGATATTACAAGACAATATTGAACTTCAAATCTATGCTAAGAAAGTTTCAAACAAGATATATAAGTTTTCAAATTCAAACCAAATAGAGTTCTACTTTCCTCGTTCTGATATATTTAAAAGTGCTATATATGACAAAAATAACAAGGTGATATTTTCACTTATGGATAGCGTTAGCGGACAAAATGAGAGATATTTTGAATACAAATTAAAAGAGAATATTTTTGGAGCCAAAACTCTGGTAGTGTCCAAAAATGTGTCACATTCGAAGATAATTTTAAATGCCTTGATAATATTAACAATAGTAGTATTGTTGGTTTTTCTCTCTAGTTTTTTTATTATAAGACAGAGTATAGAGCCATATAAAAAATTCAATATTTATTTGGAAAATTTTATAAAAGATGCAATGCATGAGATGAAAACCCCAATAGGTGTAATTTTGCTAAATCTTGATGGGCTTGGTGTGTTATATGGCAAAAATAAAATGATAAGAAGGGCAAAATCAGCTCTAAAAAATATGATAGTAGTTTATGAAGATTTAGAATTTTTTATTAGAGAAAATGCAGTAGAGCATCCAAAAGTTGATATAAATCTATCGTCTTTTTGCGAAGAAAGAATAGAATTTTTTATGGATTTATTAAATTCAAAGGACATAAAAGTTCTAAAAGACATACAAAGAGATTTACACACAAGCTTTAGTAAGCTAGAGCTCTCAAGAATCATAGACAACACAATCTCAAATGCGATAAAATACTCAAAAAATAAAACAACTATATATCTAAGCCTAACCAAAAAAAATTATAAAATCATCTTAAAAGTAAGAGACGAGGGCAAAGGCATAGAAGATACAAACAAAATCTTCAATCGCTACTACAGAGGTGATAAAATTACAGGTGGTTTTGGTATAGGGTTAAATATAGTCAAAAATATCTGTGATAAAAATAGTGTACATGTAGAGGTAAATTCCAAACCAAAGATAGGTTCAGAGTTTACCTTCATTTTTAAATTTACTTCCTAAAAGTTATCGTTTATGAATTGGTATTTCATCTTAACGATAAGCTAATAGACCTTGTTATATAATGACATATGTCAAAAATATTACTATTAGAAGACGACGATGTTTTATCTGAAACACTTATTGAGCTCTTAGAGAGTGAGAATTTTAAAGTCTCACATGTAGAGGATGGAGAGATGGCACTTGATGCTACATTTATATCTAAATTTGACCTTTTTCTTTTAGATGTAAATGTTCCGTTTTTAAATGGATTTGAGCTTTTAAAAAGTCTGAGAGAGAGTGGAGATATGACTCCTGCTATCTTTATAACAGCTCTTAGCGATGTCGCATCGTTATCAAAAGGTTTTGGCGTTGGAGCTGATGATTATATAAAAAAACCGTTTGATTTTGATGAACTTTTGATACGCATAAGAGCACTCTTGAAGAAGCAATATCACACTTATGCAAATGAGATCGAAATAGGCAGTTTTCGTTTCGTCATAGAAAAAGATGAGCTCTACTGTGGAGTGGATTTTATCGCTTTGCCACCGTATGAATTATATATCGTAAGACTTTTGTTTCAAAATCTCAACAAAACTCTCTCAAAAGAGAGGTTATTGGGTGAGTTAGGCGAAGGGAAAGAAACGAGCGAGGGAGCTTTAAGGGTACATATAAATCGTCTTAGAAAAGTCGGACTTCCAATTTACACTATAAAAGGTATAGGATACCGTCTTGAAAATTCATGAAAAAAGAGCTTTTTTAAAGTTCTTTTTTATCTATTTTTTAAGTGTAGCTATTTTGATATTAGCTGTCGGACTCTTTTATTTTATGCAGATGAAAAATCAATATCTAAAAAATGAAGAATTTTCTGTGATAAAATATGCAAGAGATATAAAGATGGGAAATGATTTAAGTGAGTATAACAAAGAGTATAGATATCTTGCTCCTGATATAATTTTTAAGCATTTTGATATAAAAAATTTTAAAAAAATAGACCGTGAATTTGTGAAATATTTACCTAGAGATAGGCATGGTAGAGTTTTTGAGGTATTTAAATCCACAAAAAATTATGAAGATAAGATATTTTATCTGAGATTAAAGATAGCATTTGCACAAATGATTTTACTCTTTTTATTTGCATTTCTAAGCTACCGTTTGGCAAAAAATGCCCTTAAGCCTTTGCAAAAAAGTGTAGCCACCCTTGATAAGTTTGCAAAAGATTTGATTCATGACCTCAATACTCCCGTAACTGCTATAAAGTTAAATATGAAACTTTTAAAAAAAGATGTAAATTTCAAAGATAGCAGAGCTCTTGAGAGGTTAAATAAAAGCGTGCATACCATATCTGAATTGCATGAAAACCTAATCATACTTTTACAAGAAGAGACTTTTCAGATGCAAAAAACAGACATTTTAAGCATAGCAAAAGAGGTTGTACAAATCCAGCAACAGATATATCCAAATATCAATTTTTTTGTAGATAGTCCACCTTTGATGGCAAAAATAAATACAAATGCGATGAAACAGATATTGCAAAATATCATCTCAAATGCGTGCAAATATAACTCTAAAAATGGTTTTGTAAAAATTTATACAAAAGAAAAAAAGCTCTATATCGAAGATAGTGGAAGGGGGATAAAGAATCCTCAAAAGATATTTGAGCGCTCATTTAGTGGCGAAAATAGTAGCGGAATAGGGCTTGATATCGTTAAAAGATTGGCAACATCTATGGATATGGATATAGGAGTGCAATCTAGCTTAAAAGGCAGTATTTTCATTTTGGGTTAAGCTTTTAAGTGTTTACAAGAGGCTTAGGCTTTTCTATATGGTACCCTTGAGCATAAGTAATACCCATCTCTTTTAACTTAACAAGTATGGCTTCATTTTCGACAAATTCGGCCACTATCTTCATTCCTAGAGTATATCCAACTTGTGCTATTGCTTGTACTATCGCCGCATCTACAGAATCTATGTCCATCTTTTTAATAAAAATTCCGTCTATTTTAAGATAAGAAACGGGCATATTTTTCAAATAAGCAAAAGAAGACAATCCTGTTCCAAAATCATCTAGGGAGAAATGAACACCTTGTGCTATTAGTTTTTTCATAAAATCTTGTGCTACTCTCAAGTTATGAATAGTTGCTGTTTCTGTAATCTCAAAGATGATAAATGGATTTAAGTGAGGATATTGAGTCACTTTTTTCTCAATGTAGCGTAAAAAGTTCTCATTCCCCAAAGATTGTCCAGACAAATTGATAGAGAGCTTAACACTTCCTATAGGTTGTTTTTCTAGCCAATCATAGGTATGGTCAATAATAAATTTATCGATTTTCCACATCAATCCAAAACGCTCAGCAGCAGGAATAAATGCATCAGGATAAACAATATCACCTTTATCATCTTTCATTCTAATTAAAATTTCACGATAGTCTTTAATCTTTTCATCATTTGAAATGGCAAAGATTTTTTGGCTATACAATACAAAGTTATCTTCTCTTAAAGCTGTCTCTATTTTAGAGATCCAACTCATTTCATTTATCCTATTTTTTAATTCTTTATCGTTTTCTTTATATAAGTAAACTCTATTTCTACCATTTTCTTTAGCTTTATAGCAAGCCATATCTGCTTTACGCATAACATCAAGGGAGCTGTTTTCTTTTGAGATAAGTATAACGCCAATACTAACTCCTATTTTAAAAATCTTTTCTTTCCAAGTAAACTGAAACTCTTCAACCATCGCACGAATTTTTTCTGCCATTAAAAGTACATGTTTGCTATCGCAATTTTCACACAATAAACCAAATTCATCTCCACCTAAACGAGCTAAGGTATCTGACTTTCTAATCAACAAACTCAATTCATAAGTTATTTGTTTTAGCAACTCATCTCCTGCGATATGCCCAGCAGTATCATTTACTATTTTAAATTGGTCCAAATCCAAATACATCAAAGCATGTTTTGAATCAAATGCATCACTGTCAGATTGAAGTCTTATTAATTTTTGTTTAAAAGCATAACGATTCCAAAGCCCAGTTAATTCATCATGAAGAGCTTTAAAATTTACCTCTTTTTGTAATTTTATTTGCTCAGTCATATCATGAAACACCCAAACTACTCCCATTAACTCTTGTTGTTTATCCAAAATGGGTGATGCTGTATAAATAATAGCTAATTTAGATTGATTGTATTGTGTTAAGAGAACAGGTTTTAATTGAGTAGTAGCTTTTTTTGATTGCATAACTTCCTCGATGGGATGAATTATCTTTTTTTCACTCTCTTCATCAAAGAGTGGAAAAACATCTGGTAAATATCGTGCTTTTACATCTAATTCATGAGCACCAATCAATCTCTCTGCTGCTGGGTTTAAAGATTCTATTGTTCCGTCTGCTTGAGTGGTAACAATAGCATCACTTATGGCATCAAAAATAATTTTGATACGAGCATGTAATCGTTGCGATACTTGTCTAGAATCTTCTATTTTAACCAGATACTTTTCACGCTCTTTGATTACACTCTTCAAATGATATGCTTCTTTTTTAGAGGCCAATAAGATAATAAATAATATCAAAAATAGACTACTAAGCATCCATAAAAATAGTTCAATTACAAATGATTTTCCAGCTTTTTTGAGGGCTAAAGGCAAACTTTTTATCGAATCACTAATGAGTATTTTTTCTTTTTTAATTAAATGACTTAGGTTATTTAAAACTTTATTTTGACTAGGTATTGCTTTGTATAATAAAATACTTTTGGCTTTTTCAAATTTACCATCAATCAATAATGACGCTACTAATGTCTGCAATGGTGCTGTTTTACTAGTTAATTTATTTTGTAAGTGGAGATATTTTTTATCTTCATCTGTTAGGCTAAGCGTTAAAAGGTATGTCCTAGATTTAATAAATTTTAGAGCTTTTTCTTCTAGTTTTTGATTTAAATCATCTAATACAAAAGCATCTTTTTCATTTAACATAGATAGTAAAATCAAGGATCGCTCTCTTGCTGCATTAAACATATCATTTTCTAGTGTCATTTTTTGTTGCTGTAGAAAAATATAAGATTCTTTTTGTTTATAGGATGTTGTAAGAGTTTGGTAAGATTTGTATAGAGTTATTGAGACAACAATAGTAACTAAAATAAATAGACCAATCAATAGCTTATAAACTTTCATTTTTTACCCTTCAATAAAGTCACATTATAACAAAAATTGATTTAATTAACAATTATCTAAAATCAAATTCGCAGAGGAGTGTTTTTATCTTAACGATGAGCTAACATGTATCTGTCATAATTTCAAAAAATTATGGAGAACAACATGAAAAAATATATCAAATATATCATCTATATGTCAATTGCAACTATCATGGGTTTTGGGTTTTATAAAAAGATTTATATCCCAAAACATACATTTAAGACATTAAAGGCTACAAAAGGCAGTATTGGCATCAAAGTTAATGGCGTTGGAAATGTCGGTGCTAGAGATACTTACAAGATAGGCTCTTTATATGGTGGCAAGGTTTTGGATTTTACAATCCAAGAGGGTGAATATATAGAAAAAAAAAGCCTTATCGCAAATATAGATAGTGTGGACTTAGCAGATAAAATTGATGAGCAAAGAGCTCTAGAAGCCAAACTTTTAAGTGATATAAACTCTTTGAAAGTCGATAGATTGAGTGCAAAAGTTGATTTTGATTATCAAAAGGAGCTTTTTGATAAAAATAGAAAACTCTATAAGCTCCACTCGATATCTAGTTTGGATTATCAAAAGTATCTAACCTCAAAAGATATCGCCAAGCTAAAGATACAAAGTGTCGATGCTCATATAGTTTCACTCAAAAATCAGATAAAACAGGTGAGAGCTAACATAAATGGACTAGGAGAAAAACTAGCAAGATATATTATAACATCTCCTATTAGTGGATATATTACTAGGAAAATCGTAGCCCCTTACCAGATAATCACACCAAATCAAACACTCATAGAAATGGTAAACTCAAAAGATATTTGGGTAAAGACTTTTGTAGACACAAGGATGAGTGGAAAGGTTAAGATTGGAGACAAGGCATCTATAAAACTTCGCTCATCAGATAAAAAATATAGAGGAAAAGTGGTAAATATAAATCCTATAAACAATCCCGTAACTTATGAAAGAGAGATAGATGTAGCATTTGATAATCTTCCGATTCCATTTTACTTAGAAGAGCAGGCTGTTGTGAGTATAGATATAACAACTCTAAAAGATGTAGTGAAGATTCCTGCAAAAATTCTGACTATCTATAAAGAAAAAAACGGTGTTTGGACTCTAGTTGGAAACAAAGTAAAATTTAAGCCACTCAAAGTGTTAGGTCGCCAAAATAAGAGTGTAGCGGTTAGAGGCATTGATGTAGATGATAAACTCATAGTGCAAGATCCTAAAAAAACAACTCTAAAAGATGGCATAAAAATCTATCATGATTAATCTAGCATATAAAGATATCACCCACTCACTCAGCAAGTTTGTGATAACTGCTATCAGTGTGGGTGTGCTCTTAGGAATCGTCATCATCATGATAGGGGTCTATAGAGGCATGGTATTTGATGCAAAAGTTTTAGTGAGTGATATAAAAGCTGACATGTGGGTAGTCCAACAAGATACCTTTGGACCTTTTGCTGAAAATTCAAAAGTGCATGAAGATTTGCAAAACCAAATCTCTTATCAAGATGGAGTCAAGAATGCCGAAGCCATTACTTTCCAGTCGTTTCAGATGAAAAATATATATGGTGATTTTAAAGTGATGTTGATAGGTTATGATCCTTTTGGCAAAATTGATGTCATAAATAGAGCAAAATTGATTAAGGGAAGAGTCATACAAAAACAGCACTATGAGATAGTGGTTTCGCAAAAGACAAACTATAAACTAGGCGAGTATATAAAGCTTGGACGAGATAGATTTAAGGTTGTTGGAATTACAAAAAATACAGTATCAAATAGCGGGGATTACCTGATATTTACCAGCCTGAAAGATGCCCAAATTTTACAATTTACATACACAAATGAGAGAATCAGAAGTGATGACAATAGAGGTATAAAAGGTGGCAATCCTCACCTTGTAAATGCGATAATAGCACAGGTAAAAGATGGCTACAATCCAGAACTTGTAGCAAAAAATATCGAAAAATCAACACATAAAAAAGTATTTACAAAAGCAGGACAAACGAGACTATTGCTCGAAAAAGTGATAAAAACAGCTTCAAAACAGATAGGTCTTTTTACCGTTATATTGATTATCGTTTCTATCGTGATTATCGCTCTTATCATATATACGATGACACTAGAGAAGATAAAAGAGATAAGCATACTCAAACTTATAGGCATATCAAACATAACGATTTCAAAGATGATTATCCAAGAGACTATAACGCTAGGGATTTTAGCTTTTATTTCAGGAAATATCTTTGCACGACTGATCGCAGGAAAATTTCCTAAAAGAATCGTACTTGAAAGCGGTGATGCTTTTAGCCTCTTTGGGATTATTTTGATTTCATCTGTATTTGCTTCACTTTTTGGTATATACAAAGTGATAAAGACAGACCCATCACAAGCGATAGGAGGATGATATGAGTGCAAACCAATCTATAAAAATAGAAAATTTAGTGAAAAAATTCGGCAAAGGCGACAGTGAAGCCACTGTCATAGATGGTGCAAATTTTACCCTAAATAGAGGTGAATTTGTCGCTCTTGTCGCTCCTAGTGGTGCTGGGAAAACAACACTTCTCATGATGCTTGGATGTGTGTTGGAGCCTACAAGTGGAAAGATAGAGATAGGAAACGAAGTGGTGTATGACGATAAATGGAAAGTTAAAGATGATAGAGAACTTAGAAGAAAAAATATAGGCTTTATATTTCAAGCTCACTACTTGATACCATTTTTAAATATAGAGGAAAATATATCCCTTCTTCCATACCAAAACGGTGAGTCCAAAAAAGTCGTAAAACCAAGAGTAAAAGAGCTTTTGGACTATCTTGATATGAGTGATAAACTACACAATATGCCAAGTGAATTAAGTGGTGGACAAAACCAAAGAATTGCGATCGCTAGAGCTTTGGCAAATGAGCCAGACATCATACTAGCAGATGAGCCAACCGCCGCACTTGATAGACACAGAGCCATAAGTGTTGTCAAGATGTTGAAAAAGATAACAAGAGAGCAAAATGTAACCATCATCATGGTCACTCATGATGACAGGCTATTGCCATTTTGCGATAAAGTTTTAACCATCAAAGAAAAAAAAATTCAAGTAGAGGAAAGTAGCCATGAAAACATTATATAAATTAGTCTTGTTAGTGATATTGCCTTTTAGCTTAAAGGCAACTAGTCTAAAAGAGATAATGCAAATCACCGTAAAAAATAATCTAAATATAAAATCTATGAATTATAATATAGCTTCCAAAAAAGAGACACTAAAGAGTGTAACAAATACGCTAAACCCAACCATAAATCTAGGTGCAAGTTATAATAAACTAGGTTTAAACATCCGCTCTTCTCAAGTCGGAGCAACACTTAGTGGCTATATAAAATTTGGTGTAGATTTATATGATGGCGGTAAAAATAATTCCATAAAGAGACAAAAAGCTTTTGAAGTGGAATCCATAAAACTAGGCAAAAAGGCATCTATCAAAGAGATACTTTTGCAAGTGGTACAGCTATTTTATGGGATAAAAATGGTAGATGAGAATATAAAAGCCTATAAAGATAAATCAAAAACACTAAGTGCACAGTATAAAAGAGAACAACAGAAATATAACCTAAAAATGATAACGGTTGATGAAGTTTTAAAGCTCCAATCAGAGTACGAATCAAACCAATATATCATAGAGGATTTGAAGTATCAAAGAGATGAATTGTACCAAAATCTAACTCTTATAACAGGCAAGAAAATCGCAAATATAGATAACTCAAAACTCCCAAATATACAAAATCTCAGGTATAAACCAAGTGAAAATATCGAAGTGCTTAAGAGCAATCTAAAGGCGATAAATGAAGATATCAATCAAATTTCAGCTATCAAAAAACCAAAAATAAAACTAGAAGATACTATCAATGTTTATCACTATAATGACTACGATAAAGCTGTCTTAAAAGATTTGCCAAACCAACAAAATCAACTAATGCTAAGCTTTAGCCTAAACCTTTATGATAGTTCAACTTCAAGCAAAGAGCAGTCAGCCATGTTGGCAAAGTTGGTCAAAAAAGAACAGCTAAACTATGCCAAATCAAAAGAGAAGATTGCATTTAACTTGGCTAGAAAAAAACTTTTAACCCAAAAGGCAAAAATAGACTCAGCTAAAAGTGCTTTAGAGATGGCAAATAGTGTTTATGATATAATTTTAACCAAGTATCAAAATGGCATAGTTGACAACATCTCCTATCTTGATGCATTGAGTAAAAAGACGACAAATCAAGCCCTCTACAATCAAGCTCTCAACAACTATGAGATAGCAAAGGCAAACTATTACTTCAGTAGTGGAGTCGATTATCAAAAGGTTTTGAAGATGAAATTTTAGGGGCCTATAGCTCCATCATATCTAATAGTTGCATTTATACCAATCGCTATAGTTGTCCCAAATTAATGTATCTCTATATAGAGTTACACCATTCATGTTTGGCGATGTTCCTTCTGTGTCTGAGATACGAAGTTGTATATTATTTCCACTTACTTTTTCAACATAAGCAGTAATTGTTATCGATAATATTATTGCTGTTACGCCATCTTTACACACTTTTTCTCCTACATATTTTTTAGAATTATATGATTCTTGTTTTCTTCTTATCGCTCTTGCTTTTCTTTCTTCTTTCTTCTTTTGTTCTATTACATATGTTTCGTGTCTTAATCTTTCTCTCTCTTTTATTGCAAATATTTTTGCTTTCAAATAAGATATTTGAGACTTGGCGGATGGTATAAAAGTTGAATTAGGATACTTTTTTATGAAACTTTTAAGCTCTAATATACTTTTTGATTTATTTTTTATCTTGTAAGCTTTGTTGTACTCATTTTCCTCTACAAATGTCTCTGGGTCTTTTATTTCTTTAATGCCTCTAAAAATTAATTTATTTCTTATTACTTCAAATTCTATAGTAGGTCTAAACTTTTTATCTTTCAATATTGCTTTAAATTTTTTGGCATATTGTAGTTTTACAGGTACTTCGACTTTTTTATTATAATTTCCCCACCAATCAGAACCCAATACAACTTTAAATACTTCTTTATCTGCATTATATTTAGCACTTATAATTTTTGGTACACCATATTTTAAATGTAGTGATCTCAAAATATTTTTTAATAACATTTTAGATGCATTCTCTTTTAAGTCTTTTAAAGTATTTTTATATTCTTGCTTCTCTTGAATTATCGTTCGTTTCCAATTTCCTAATGCTATTTTATTGTCCTGTTTAATTTTTAATTTAGTAGCTTTTACTCTTTTATTAAATACAATAGTAGGTTCAAATTCACCTTTTTTCAAGGTAGGTATTTTTTCAGGTATAGGTTTTGTGCTTAACTTTAACTTTTTACCTCTAATCTCTTTTTTAGTATAAGCTTGAGCCATACTAATTACATCTAATCTATCAATTCTATTCTTTTTTCTTACACATCTTGTCTGTCTTAGGTCAGTTAAATATGTTCTAGATTTACTACCGCGATATATATTGTAATCCCATGTCTGTAGTTGATCTCCGCTATCTTTAGGCATAATGCTTGAACTCCAAAATGTCATAAATCTAACATCTGAATATCTATAATCAAAATTATACATATACCCTTTAATCTTTTTTAACTCATGTATTGTTGGCATTCTAAAATTATTGCCTAATTCTTTACATTGAATTTTCCCTTGATTGTAAGTTTCATTAACAGTTGAAGATGAATCATCTTCCCAATACAAGCCATTTATATGCTTAGGATAAGAATTTTTAAATCTAGAGTTCCACTCAATTTTTCCATTTGTAAAAATTTGTGATTTTAATTCTCTTTTTGTAAACTTTTGCAATGAAATATTTAATGTTGTATTTTTATAAAGATTAATTCTTTTTCTATATGGTTTATAACCATTTTTTGATACTTTAATATCATACTTACCGGCCGTTAATTTAATATTTGATTTATACTCAGGTGTAATATTGAGTATTTGTATTTTTGCACCTTGAGGTGCATTAATTTTTAACCTAAATTTACTTTTACTAAGATTTTTTTTATGATTATTTCTGTTTATATTAAAATTATTATTATAATCACCAATAAAACCAATTTTACCAATTACCCTAGAATTAGATGACTTAATTACTTTTATACGCAATATGCTATCATATACGGCTAATAATTTTATTTTATCACCCTTTCTTAATTTATAATTATTGCCTTTATAAAGAGTTAAATCGCCAGTTACAAAACCTATAGGTGCATTATTTATGCTATATGTATATATTGGTTTACTATTTTTTTTAGCTAAAACTGTATTTGGTAGTAAAATTCCAATAATTAGAAATGCACTTAATATTGTTTTTTTCATTCCTTGTCCTAGTGTTAATTTTTTGTAAATAATAATTATATTTTATAAAATATAACCTACTTATTTATCGTCGGTACATTGTATACAAAACAATCTAAAATATCATTGAATATAGTATTTCAAATTTTAAATGTCATAGGTTTGCTTTGATTTTCTGTCAAATCTTCCTCTGTTTTTAGTAGCTGTTTTGTTTATGCAAAATGCTACCGATGATAATAGCATCCTTTTTTGCATCAAACAATACTCTATAATTTCCAATTCTAAATCTATAAGCAGGTTCAAAATTTGTAAGTTTTTTAACGGTCATGGAGGGTCAGAGATTTACTTTTAACCAAAACATGTCCATATGCGTAGATTTTGCAAAAAGCACAAACCCCATCTACTCTAGTTTTTGTATTTTTTCTTCATAATCTTGTGTAATTTTATCAAATTCATTTTGTGCAATTTCTAGTTTTTCAAAAGCCGTTTCTATCTCACTTTCTTCCGTGGCTATTGTTTTATATAAATCTATGATTTGGCTGCTTTCATTTTGATTTGATAGTTCTATCAGTTTTTTTTGATTTTGCTCTAATTCTTCTTCTGACTTTATGATTTTTGACTCTAGCTTTTCTATCTCTTTTTTCAGTGGTCTTGTTAACTTATTTCTCTCCTGAATCAAACCTGCTTTTTGTTTTTTGTTTTCATATTGATTTGATTTTGGAGTTTTTTTGACTTTTTTTATCTCAATTTCTTCTTCCCAGCCTATTTTTTCTAAAAACAAATCATACCCACCATCAAAATACTCTGCACCATCACTTGCAAATACTATAAGTCTATCTGCTACTTTTCTCAATAATTCTTCTGAGTGAGTTACTATAACAACGGAGCCTTTGAAGTTTTTTATAGCTGTTGTTAGAGATTCTATCGACTCCATATCCAAATGATTTGTTGGCTCATCTAAAAACAGAAGATTTACCTCTTGGACTAAAGTTTTGCCAAGCATCACTCTGCTTTTTTCTCCACCAGAGAGAAGCTCGATTTTTTTATCTGCACTCTCGCCACTAAACATCATGGCTCCACATATACTCCTTGCAACTGGTGTTGAAAGCTTTGTGTTTGAGCTGTATATCTCTTCAAAAACTGTATTGTTTAAGTTTAAATGGTTTATATTTGTTTGTCCAAAATGTGCAAAAGAAGTGCTTACATGTAGGTTTATTTCTCCACTATTTTGCTTTAGCTCACCTGCCAATGTATTTAGAAGCGTTGATTTTCCTTTGCCATTTTTTCCGATGATGCCTAAACATTCACCTTTTTTTAATACAAAGGATATATCTCTAAACAGAATCTTTTGAGGTTTATAGCCAAAACTAAGATTTTTAACATCTAGCAAAATCTTAGCCGGTGTGTTTTTAAAATTAAAATCAAACTTTAAGGTAGCATCCTCACCTATGGCTTCTAATCTTTTTATTTTTTCAAGTTGTTTTACTTTTGATTGCGCTAAAGCTGCAGTTGAAGCTCTTGCTTTGTTTTTAGCTATAAAATTTTCTAGCTCTTTTATCTTTTTGTCTTGTGAGATTTTTTGCTTTTCGTATAACTCATCATTTGATTTTAATTGTTCGTAAAATTTATGAGTATCTCCAGCTATCAAACTCAATCTTTTTCTCACGATTCCCATCGTATGGGTTGTAATCTTATCCATAAAATCACGATTATGAGTTATGAGAATCACTTCGCCATCAAAGGTTTTTAAAAACGACTCTAACCAACGAAGAGAAACGATATCAAGATAGTTTGTTGGCTCATCTAAGAGCAAAAGATTTGGCTCTGCCACTAAAAGTTTTGCCAGATTTATTCGTATTTGATAACCACCTGAAAAAGAGTGAGGACTTTTTTCCAAATCATCTTTAGTAAAACCC
>JALUXT010000206.1 GCA_027013245.1 Campylobacteraceae bacterium | reverse complement strand
GGTATTTCTGTAGAGGTGTAATCTATGCCCATAAAAAGCCCAAGCTAATTTTGGATTGTTTATAAACCATTTAGGATTTGCCATTTGAGAAAAGCCTATGCCTAAATCTTTAATAACAGGATAAGCTTTCCAAAAACCTTCATCTCCTCTAAAATCAGGAAGTCCGCTATCAACTCCCATCCCTGCACCAGCAGTTATAAGTATTGCATCTGCTTCTTCTATAATCTGTTTTATTTGAGATATATGTTCATTAACCATTTTTGCTCGCCTTTTGTATTTAGTAGTAAATTATAGGGAAGTAGTTTGACATCTTTATGTCTGTTTTTTCTTGATTTTACATATACACATGATAAAAAGAATGATAAAATTTTCACATCATCTTATAATAATATTCCTATAATAGGTTTTAACAGAAGTGGAAATTGGATTCCGTTACCACCAGAATTAGCAAATAGAATTTATACAAAATTGTAATTATTTTCAACCTCTGAAAATGTTAATATGACCATCTCTATCTTACTTTTGTATTAGTTTAATTCACCATATTACAATCTAAAAAACTTCTGATTTTTAATCTCTATATCACTCCAGTAGTAAAACTCTGTTTTTATACTTTTTAATCCTAACTTTTGTAAAACATACCAACAAAGTCGCCCAACCATCAAGTCTAAGCCGTAAACTTTTAAACTCCATAAGCTTTCATCAAGAAGTAGCTCATCAGTATAAGGTAAACACAAAAAAGGATCTTCTCCAATCAAAACATCAAAAACTTCAATCTTTGGTTGTATCTCATAATCAAATATCTTCTTCTTTCGCAATTCTGCTAAAGACTCAAAAAATCTCTCTTTTAAATCTTTTTCTATTTTTCTAAAAATCTTATCTTTTTTCTTTATATAGGGTATCAAATCTTTTTTATACTCATCATAAATTTGCCAAAATTGTTTAATGGTTATATCTTTATGATTTTTTTGCAGCTTAGCATCTTTAGTTAAAATCACATCTAGTTCAGAGATATAAAAAGGGAGTAGAGTAGGCTCTTTTAAAAAATTATCATCTTTGTTTTTGATTTTTTCAAAATCTAATTCCCAGTGTTTTGCCTCTAAATCCCTAAAAAGAAATCTACTATCACTATCTTGTAAAAACTGTTTGCAAAAATCTTCCCCATACTCTTCTATAATATTTTGAGGGATGCTAAAATATGATGCAAGGGTATTAAAAAAGTTTGTAATCTCTTTTGTATTTTTATCTAAAAGTCTAAATTTAAGATACTCTATCAATTCATTAACTTTTGTTGTTTTTATCTCTATAAACTTATGGTCTTTCTTAACAAACGCAACTATTTCTAAAGTTGCCAAGTAATTTGAAAAATATAACTGCCATACATAATAGGTAGCTTCATCATCAATTACAACAAATCTATCTTGAACTGTTTTGATATTTATATTGTAAAAATCCAAGCTATTCATTTTTTTCTACTCCACATTTTACTTTAGATGTTTTAGTTATATTATGAATATTTCAAAAGCAATTAAAATCATTTCTCGCTACTCTTAAATATTGTGTCATAAATTGAAGCTGATATAATTGGATATAATTCATTAACAGTTAGCTTTTTATATTGCTCAGTAATAAAATCATCATTCTTAAAAACATAGACTTTAGAAGCATATTTTTTTAACTCTTGAAAAGCTTCTATCGACTGTCTATTCCTTCTTTTTCCATTAATTTTATATTTTTTCCTTGTTTAGATAGATATTTTAGTGTTTTTTGTGTTGTTTGGCATTTCGATATGAATCTTTTGTTTTACTTTTGATCTTTGAAGTAAGTCAAAATCAGTATTAATTTCACTAATATCATCTAAAATATCACAAGCTCCACGACCAATGCCAATAATACATTTTTTGTTGTTAGAATTACTTGCTTTAGCTTCTCGACTTGCAAAAAGTTTTTAGTAAATCTCTTCTATGGTTAAACTTCTTTAGATAGTGCAATTATAAAGGAGTAGTTTGACATCTTTATGTCTGTATATAAGAAAGATTAAGTCACTGTTTTAATTTTCTTATTTTCTAAAAAATGTTGGGATTTCATAATCTACTTCTTTAGTAGATTTTTTTATTCTCTTTTTTCTTCTTAACGAAATTTCCCCTATGATAGGTCTTTTAATCTCCATCATTGTAGCAGAAGTAACGCCACCATAAGCACTAAGTATCTTTTCAATAGTTACACAAAAACCTTTGATATGCCCCAAGTCATCGGCATCAGCATTATCGCCTAGTGCTTTTTTATACTCAATATAACCATCTTTCAAACTTTCCAATAACTCATTTACTGGTATTTGTATTATTTTTTCACTCATGTTTTTCTCCTATAATTTCTCTAATATTTAATTTTTCTTTGCTGTATACATTATTACACTTGTATAAAAATTGATGTTTTTGTAAGTTTTTCTATCTTTATGTCTGGTTATTAACATTTTCTACGATACTATTATGTATCTTAATAGTTTGTGCAATAAAATCTTTTGTTTTAGCAAAATCAATTAAATTATTGTCATCTACAATAAGAAATATAGCATCTGTTTCTGCTATAGTCATCGTTTGTTTCGATGATGAAAATTTTACCTTTTTTATTTTAATATTCTTGCTGTATTTGTCTAATAATTCAAAATATTTCAAACCCAACTCTTTAGTTGGTTCATCACCTTCATTTTCAAGTTTAAATTGTATTTTCCTCTTTTCAAATGATATTCTTAAATAAAAGCCTATTTTATCATTATCAATAATTGTATATTGAAAATAAACACCTTTATTTGCACCTCTCCCATGTGTTAGATTTCCACCCAACTTTAAATCTCTAACAAAACTTATCCATGTATTCGTTGTCCAGTCAGATATATCTAACTTTTTATAATTCGATTCTATTGCTAAGTTGGCTATATGGCATTGATAATCTATTAGAATTTGATTATCCAGTTCCATATTTAATACATCTAAAATATCATCTTTTGAAAACAACTTATATTCCCAAGAAATTCCGGTAGCTGTTTGACCATTTAATTGACTTAAATTATACTCTTCTCCACTTTTATAATAAATACAAAGTATATTTTCACTGTCTATATTTAAATCTTTAGAAATTAGATTATAATATTTATCTAATTGGTTGTCATGATGAGATGTATTTGTTTTATCTTCAATAATGATATGGTATTTTTTATTTACTATACATAGTATATCAATGTCCCCAAATTGTTTTTTGATTTCTATTGAATAATTTCTAGGCTTAATAATATCTTCATATTTTCCAAAAAATCCATCTAGTAACCTTACTCCCACCTTATATGACTTACTATGACTATCTTTGAATTTATCATCTGCCCACTCTAGCATATAACAAATTAGTGCATCTTGACTTAACTCTTTTGTTGCATGTGTAAAAAGATTTGGTGTTTGCATTTTTATCCTTTGCTGTTCTATTATATTTTTTTCTTCCATTTATTTCTCCTCTTCTACAATTTCTCTCAACTTCTCCCAAATCCTTACCATTGCTAAAGTATCAAGCCGACAATAAGCAAGTAAATCTTTTTTGACATCATCCAATTTACTTTTATCTTTAAGCAGATGCAAGTTCGCAAAAGTATCCATAGCATCACCACCATTTTGAATGCTTCTTAACTTTTTGTAGTCGAGTTCATCGTCATTTGGAAACATTGCAGGTAAGACTGCTTTTATGGAAAAACTTCCATTAAAATCTGGATGGTAGTACCCTTTTTTTCTAAATGGCACTATAAGATCTACAAACCGCTCATTGAGAGCTAAAAGCTCTTTCTCATAAAGAGGTGCATAATTGGCTAAATCTTCTATTCTCCCTATCTCAAACGATTGGTTATATGCTACTATGCTTCCTGTCGGTGTTATGTCTTCTAGCATCTGTTTTATGAGGCTGAGTCTTGGGTCGCTATTTTCATCGCCTAAAAACTCTTTATGTTCTAGCGTTCCATCTTCATGCAAAATATGGAGCGAATACTGAAATGGCATCTGTGCATAAGGTCTTTGGTTGTCAAATCTTGGAATAGCATTTTGAAAAGTTTCAAAATCAAAAAAGTTTATAGGGTACTCTATGGTGTCCAAAAACTCTTTGATGATTGGCTTATCTACAGTAAGGTTTCCATCTTTGTATGATTGCACTTGCAATCTTTGTGTTTTGTTGAGCGATATGCTTTTTTCTATTACATCATCATAAGAGACAATCCCTTTATAGTAAAGCTCAAACTTTTTAGAACCTCTCATCCTATAAAGGTTAAAAACTGATGGATTTGAGATATGTTTCCAACAATGACCCCAAAAGTCGCAACCATGTGGCGAACTACAATGCCCACCAATGTCAATATCTGGAATATTACCCTGCAACATCTCTTCCATCTCTGTAAGATTTGATGGTATCTCTTCTTGTCGCTCTAAAACTATGTCGGTTATATCTTCGATGGCAAACAACTCTTTTATGTCAAGATTTCCATATCTAATGTAGCTATTGTTTATATGCACCACATAAGCATGATTAAGTTTTATAGCTCTTGAGAGAGCATGCCATTGGATAGCAGTATCGTTGATGTGATACTCTTTTGCTCCTGTACTAGCTTTCACTTCATAGATATCCCAACCATCCCCATTTTTCACCAAGATATCCGCCATAGCAAAGATACCATTCTCTTTAAATGCCGCTTCATAGATAACTTCTGTGCCATTGGCTATAAGCTCTTTAGTCTTTTGAATCATCCCATCAAAATTATCACTATCAAACGCTATCTCAACACCATTTGGAAACAACTCCTTTGCAAGATCTCCTACTTGATAACCAGTGTTAAAAAGTGATTCTGCTTGAGAACTTGAAGCATCTCTTAAGTCTGGGTTGTGTTTATAGAGCCATAGTGATTTGTGGCATTGTAAGCCTCTTATGTATTGGGATTTAGATAGGATCATTGTTTAGGTTCTTCTTGATAAAGAAATTTACTGATTTTATTAATCTCTTCTGCTTTTCTTTTTTTTGCAATATCTAATTCCCAAGAAGGAAATCTCATTGGAAAATCTACAATAATTTTAAATGTACTTTTATTATAAAACCTGGATTCA
>JALUXT010000205.1 GCA_027013245.1 Campylobacteraceae bacterium | reverse complement strand
AAAAATTTTAAACAACTCTTTTTTTGGGTATTTCTCACGCAGCTCCGTTTCTAAGAACGCTTTATATTCAGCATATTTTTTAAACTCAATACCAAAACTTTTCAATAATCTTTTTGTGTAGCTGTCCACCACCATTTCATCACGCAAACAGGCATAACATAAAATGGCATCTGCACTCTCTTCGCCTATCCCTTTTTGCACCATAAGCCACTTGCGTGAGACCTCTTTTTGAAACTGCTCAAATGTACTAAACTCATTTTGTATGTTACGGGAAAGTTCTAAAAGTCTTGGTGCTTTTTGATTATAAAATCCGCTTGGTTTTATCATCTGTTTTAAGCTCTGTTCATCCAAAGAAGCAAAGCTCTCTAAAAGTAAAAATCCCTCTAAATTCTCTAGAGACTTTTCGACATTTATCCATGTCGTATTTTGCGTAAGGATTGCACCGACAACTACTTCAAAATTTCCCGCATTCGGCCACCAAAAGGGCGGAGAATTTTCGAGCAAATTCTGTTTTTCTAAAAAATTATAGATATCAAGTGCACTCTTTTTCATAAAGAAACTTAACAAGCCCTCTTTTGCGCTACAAGAGAGGATACACGTGTTTTTTCACCACGAAGGTTGATATCATCATGTTCTTCATAGTAGATAATATCAAGTCCAATAAAAGCGTGTAAAAGTTCATTCTCCCGCAAGAGATACTCAGGATTCTGAGGATTGTCAAAATCACCATGCGCTATAATAAATGTCTCAAATATAACAACTCCGTCCGGCTTTAAAGCTTCTTTAATCTGATGAAAAAACCGTCTGTTTAAGTAGTTCATATTAACAACTAAATCATACTTGTTTTTCTCCAAATCATAGCTGTCTAAATCCGCTTCAATTTTATGAATATTTTTCTCATCTCTCACGCAGGATAGTGCATAATCACTCAAATCTACAGCATCAACTTCAAAACCTTTTTCAGCTATAAAGTGTGTATTTCTTCCTTGCCCGCATGCGATATCTAATGCGTACCCAATTTGAGCATTCTCAATGTATTTTTCTATTATCGGTTCAACATAATCACGAAAAGGTTTCTCTTTATATCGAACGTTCCATCGCTCTTTATCTTCTAACACTACAAACTCCTTACAAAAGTAATCAAATCTTCTTTTTTCAATGGTTTTGAATAATAGTATCCTTGAAATATATCACATCCATACTCTTTAAGTTTATCAACTTGTTCTTTACTTTCTGTACCTTCAGCCAAGATATCCATAGAAAAGTTTTTACCAATGTTGATAATTGTTTTGACAAGATTTTTATCTTTGTTTGAATACAATAGTTCATCAACAAAAGCCTTATCAATTTTAAGTTCATTGATTGGAAGCTTTGCTAAAACACTTAATGATGAATACCCTGTACCAAAGTCATCTAAAGAGAGAAAAATACCTTCTGCTCGTATCGATTTAAGTAACGGTAAAACATAATCCAGCTCTTCTATAGGTAAACGCTCCGTTACCTCCAAAGTAAGTAAGGATGTATCAAACTGTACTTTGTCAATCACTTCTAAAAGATTTTTGAGAAAATGGTTCTCCATGAGTTGAACAATAGAAACATTGACAGAGAGCTGAAATGTCCTACCAAGTTGCGCATATATTTTTTTTATCTCCAAAAGCGAGCGATTTGTGATATAGTTGCCAAGTTCTAAAATCAATCCGGTTGCTTCGGCAATAGGAATAAAATCTTCAGGAGGAACAAAACCAAGTTTTTCATTTTCCCATCGTACAAGTGCTTCCACCCCATGGAGCGTTCCATCTGCAGCTATTTGTGGTTGATATACCATATAAATTTCATTTTTTTGCAAAGCACTTCTCAGTTCTTGCTCAATTTCCATATTGGTACTGTTTTTTTCCTGCATCTCTTTTGTGAAGAATGCATAAGAATTTTTTACTTTTTTTGCCTCGTACATAGCCATATCTGCTAAGGAGAGTAAAGTATCAAAATCATGAGCATCATCAGGGTATACAGACACACCAACACTCGCACCCAATCTTACTTCTATATCATCGACAATATAAGGCATAGCAATAATCTCTATCATCTCTTGTAGATTTTTATTTTGAGAATTATTAATAATAATAAATTCATCCCCTCCCTGTCGTGCCACTAAATCTTTTTCTGTAAAGAAAGCTCGCAGTCTCTTGGCAATAATAACAAGTATTTTATCTCCAAAAATATGCCCAAAAGTATCATTAATATTTTTAAAATTATCAAGATCTAGAAAAATAATCTGTGTGCCCTTTTGCATAACAAACTTACTTGAATCACGAATGTTTTCATAAATAAATGCCCTGTTTGGCAAATTAGTCAGTAAATCATGTGTCGTTTTAAAGAGTAAATCATGTTCTTTTACATTTTCATACTTTTCTATCGACTTAAATAAAAAGTAAAATAGAAGCATCATAACAATATATATCAATACCAATAAAGCAATATCTTTATATATCTCTTGCGTTATAGCACTATTGTAATGATATACACTTATCCAAACTTTGTATTTTGCATCATAATAAAGAGCTCCGTTTATAGCTCTTCCTTGCATATCTTTTGAAAAAAAAGAAAAGACTCTACCGCTCTCTTTTAACTCTTGCAGCGTTATATGATGCACTCCTAATACCTGATTTACAACGGATGTGCATGTATTTTTGGGACAAGATTCTCCATAAAGCTTTTGTGCATCGAAATTGCCCTTTTTATTTGAGTAATAAAGGCGATAATAGCCATCAGGAAATTTTTTAATCAATAGTACATCTTCATCAGCTTCTGTTTCAAAACCAGAAAAAAGATTTTTTTTCTGTGTATTGATTATAGCAATAGCCATTACACCGGTAACTTTGCCAGTTTTATCACGAATCGCTTTACGCAGTGGTAAAATCCACTCTCCCAAGGGTTTAAAAAAGAAACTTCTTCCAATCACTAAATGTTGACTTTTTAGTGTTTCTTTAAAAGAACTTTTTGCTTCTTTGATTTCTAAAACATTTATTTTCTTTCCATGAAGTTTATTATTTGAGATAAGCAGATTTCCTTGCGGATCAAGATAACCAAAACCTACGACTGCAGGGTTCATCTCTTGCAATGTATCAAAAATTTTTGTTTTTTCTTTAGGATTTTTTGAGATATGAGGATTAACAACCGTTGTTCCCACAACTTGTAACATCGTCTCAGATTGCACTAAAAAATCATGAAAAATCTTTGTAACATTTGCAATATCCTGCTCATTTTTTTGACGTACAATACTTTGCAATTCTGTATACTTTGTATAGGTAAAAGCGCCAAATACCATTGCAGAACTTATCATAATCACATAAAAGATAGTCCATTTATTTTTTACTATATTCATAATATTAATTGTAGCACAATTTTTTATGAAAGTCTGTTTTTATAATCTTCGTACCCAAACTTTTTTATAATTTCAATCTCTCCATTTTTATGCTTTATTGCCAAAGATGGCAGCTTTATACCGTTAAAAGTGCTGTTTTTGACAAAAGTATAATGAATCTGATCTTCGAAAATAATTGTATCACCAACTTTCAACGGTGCATCAAAAGAGTAGTCACCCATAATGTCACCTGCCAAACAAGTGTTGCCACCTAAACGGTAAGTATACTTTTTCTCTCCTGCTTTTCCTGCACCTCTTACCTCTGCACGATAAGGCATAGCTAAAGTGTCCGGCATATGTGCTTCAGCAGAACTGTCCAAAATGGCAATTTGCATACCGTTTTCAAAAACATCCAGTACTGTAGAAGCCAAATATCCCGTCTCCCAACCAACAGCTTCACCTGGTTCGAGGTAAATATCAATATCATTGTATTTTTTCTTAAATTCTTTGATTACCCAAATAAGTCTTTCGATATCATAGCCTTTTTTAGTAATATGATGCCCACCACCAAAG
>JALUXT010000204.1 GCA_027013245.1 Campylobacteraceae bacterium | reverse complement strand
AGAGTATCATACTATGGAAATGCTTGAAGGTATGAGCGAATCTGCAAGACTTGCTATCAAAGAGATAAGTCATGATTTGATACTCTATGCACCAACTGCTAAAAAAGAACAATTCACAAATGCTATAGCTTATCTTGTTAGAAGATTAGATGAAAACACAGGAAAAGAAAATTTTATAAGATATTCTTTTGGTTTAAAAGTTGACTCAAACGAGTGGGAAATGCTAAAAGAAAAATTTGTAGAATCCTTAGAAAATACAAAAAATCTTTTTATAGGCTCAAATAGAACTCAAGACAGATTAAATGAAAATTGGGATGATTTTAAAAATAGCAGTTATCTAACTGGTAATTTTGTAAATGAACCAGATACTGACTTCATCATGCCAAACAATAAAATCTGGGCTCAAAATATCAGAGAAACTTGGATGAAAAAGTCTGATTTTAAACCTCAAATCACACCTATTATAGTAGGTGGAAAAGAGATAACAAAAGAACGAGATACAAAAAAAGTTTTAGATAAATCTCAACTAAAAGATGGGGTTATTATCGGCGAATTTGCTCTTGCAAATGCACAAGATTTAAAAACTGCAGTACAAACTGCAAAAGAAGACAAGGATGGTTGGAGAGAAAAGACAAATGAGCAAAGACACAAGATTTTATGTGCCGTTGCAAACGAAGTTCGCAAAAAAAGAGGCGACCTTATCGGAATCGGAGCCGCTGAAGTTGGAAAAGTATTTGGCGAAACTGATGTTGAAGTCAGTGAAGCTATCGACTTTTTAGAATTTTACACACATGTAAGTAGATACTTTGAAACATACAAAAATTTAAAATTTAAAGGAAAAGGAGTTGGTGTTGTTACTCCTCCGTGGAATTTTCCTGTTGCGATTCCTCTTGGTGGATTAGCAGCTATCTTAGCTTCTGGAAATACTGCTATCATGAAGCCTGCAAGTTCAGCTGCTTTGACAGTTTACGAGGTCTGTAAATGCTTTTGGGATGCTGGAGTTAGTAAAAATACATTGCAATTTGTACCATGCCCTGGAAGTTTGGCGGGTGAGCATCTCATAACTAACAAAGATGTTGATTTTGTCATACTAACTGGCGGTGAAGATACGGCATATAAAATGCTTGAAACCAGACCAAATCTTTTTCTAGCAGCTGAGACTGGCGGAAAAGACGCCACTATAGTCACAGCTTTGAGTGATAGAGAACAAGCCATCAAAAATGTTGTGCATTCTGCTTTTTCAAACAGTGGACAAAAATGCTCTGCTACTTCACTTTTAGTCTTAGAAGAAGAAGTTTATGATGACGAAGGTTTCAAATCTGCTCTTGTTGACGCGGCAAAAAGTATTGCAACTGGTTCTGTTTGGAATTTTGTGAACAGAGTTGGAACACTTGCTAATCCTGTTGGGGGAAATCTTAAAAAGGCTCTAGATTCACTTCAACCAGGAGAAAGTTGGGCGCTAAAACCAGAATTTGCAGATGAAAATGAATACATGTTAAAACCCGCCATCAGATGGGGTGTGCGAGATGGAAACTTTTGTCATATGAATGAACTTTTTGGCCCAGTTCTATCAGTTATAAAGGCAAAAGACTTGAAAGATGCTATTGATATAGTAAATAAAACGGGTTATGGTTTAACTTCTGGGCTAGAATCACTTGATGCAAGAGAGATTGAATATTGGAGAGAAAATATCAAAGCTGGGAATCTGTATATCAACAGAGGAACGACTGGCGCGGTTGTTTTAAGACAGCCATTTGGTGGCATGGGGAAATCCGCCATAGGAGCTGGACGAAAAGTTGGGATTCATAACTACATAACCCAATTTATGGATTTTGAAGAAGTGAGCGAGCCAAATGTATCTAAAAAAATCAAACACCCAATGCAAACAAATATAAATAATTGGATTGAAAATTCGTTAAAAGGTTTACACAAAGAGTTTAATGAGGATTTTAACAAACTAAAATCAGCACTAGGAAGTTATCTTGAAAATTATGAAAATGAATTTGGAGTAGAAAAAGATTATTTTCACCTTAGAGGTGAAGACAATATATTTAGATATTTGCCGTTAAATACAGTTGCTCTAAGAGTTTGCAAAGATGATACTCTGTTTGAAATATTAAGCAGATTAATTGCCGCACATGTATGTGGTGTAAAACTACATGTGAGCATAGGATATGATGAGAGTAGTGCTATATCATTTTTATTTGAAAATAAAGAGGCTCTTTTAAATAGTGAGGATAAAATCGAGAGAGAAAGCGAAGAGGAGTTTATAAGAAATTTTAAAAATGTTGATAGAATTATATACTCAGATATAGCAAAAGTCACTCCTTTGGTATTTAGTGAAGCAGCAAAAATAGCAAAATTTATCATAAGGCAAAAACCTATGATGGAGGGAAGGTTAGAGCTTCTAAATTATATGCAAGAGCAAAGTATATCGTATAGTTATCACCGATATGGGAATTTAGGTGCTAGAGGAATAGATAAGTAGTAAAGTTTATTAAGTAGGGCAACTACCGCTGCCCTATATTTTCAAGGGTATATATGATTATTTTACAAACACCATTTTTGCATTTAAGCCTTTATTTTGTGCGAATACAAAGTTTCCGCCAGGCGCTCCTGAGTGACAAGCGATACATCCTATTGGCTTTCCTTTAGCTACTTTTCCAGCCAAGCTCATGCCTTTTTTGTTTTTCATAACATCTCCGTTTGGAGCATATTTTACCCAATACCAATCAGCGTCAGCCGGGTCAAATCCTTTTCTCTTTTGCATAACTGTCACGGACTTTAAATATTTTGCTCTATTTGCTGCTACTTTTGCAACTGTTATATCTTTGCCTCGATAATTTCTTTTGACGACAACTCTTTTGCCGTCAATCGTGCCTTCTAAAACTTCACGAACCTTGCCATGTGGAGGTCCTCCAACATATAGATTTGCAGGTGTTGAATTTAAACCTTTTGCTTCCATCTTGGACCATAAGTTCTTAGCGTAACTTACATCCCCTTTTGAACCAAATGGTGGTATCATGGCCGCCATCGCTCCGACACTAACAATTACAGTTACCGCTACTGTTGCGATTATCAACTTTACTTTCATTTTAAATCTCCTTTGTTTTGATGATAGAATTATATACATGTAGTGTTAAGTTATTGTGTAGTATCATTTGCTATGATAAAAATAGATATGCTTGAAAATTATAAAATTTTTGACGATGAAAAACTTGAAAATATCAAACTAACTGATAAACAAGGGCATTGCAATACCACATATATACTTTTTACCTCACAATGCAAATATATAATCAAGAAGATAACTGGCCATATATATGTAAGTAAAAATCATGAATTTTTAGTACAAAGTATTACTCATCACAAATCAATTTCAGCAAAAGCATTACTCTTTGATAATAAAAACTCTCTTTTGATTCAAGAGTATATTGAGGGAGTCCACAAATTTGAATTATCTAACAAAGATATAAAAAATTTAGCTTTTTTACTAAACAAACTCCACAGAATAAAGATAAAAACTAAAATATTTGATATATATAAATACTTTCACTCAGTCAATAAAGATAAAAAGCTCAAAATTGCATTGAAAGATTTAAAAAACTATAAACAAGATTTGGTTTTGTGTCACAATGATTTAAATCCAAAAAATATTCTCTTTGAAAACAAGATTAAGATTTTAGATTGGGAGTATGCTTGTATCAATGATAGATATTTTGATTTGGCAAATATTTGCATAGAGTTTAAACTTTCAAAACGACAAGAAAGAAATCTTATGAACTGCTACTTTAAGAATAAAATGCCAAATTATAAAAAATTACATACTTTTAAGATTTTATATAAATATGTTTGTTATACTTGGCAAAAAAATATAAAGGGCTTAATATGTCAAGAGTAGTTTTAATCACTGGTGCAACTTCAGGTTTTGGAAAAGAATGTGCGAGAATGTTTGCTAAAAATGGCGACAAAATCATAATCTGTGGAAGAAGGGCCAAACGACTTGAAGAGTTAAAAATTGAATTAGGAAATAGTGATGTTACAACTTTGTGTTTTGATGTGTGCGATAAGAAGAGTGTATTTGAACATATAAATTCTCTTTGTGAGCCTTACAAAAACATAGATATACTCATAAATTCAGCAGGCCTAGCTCTTGGTCTTGGCCTAGCTCCTGATGCATTGATTGATGATTGGGAGAGGATGATTGATACCAATATCAAAGGACTTTTATATGTCACTAAAGCAGTTTTACCTGTTATGATTGAGCGAAAAAGTGGATATATCTTTAATCTTGGTTCCATCGCAGGAAGCTGGCCATATAAAGGTGGCAATGTATATGGTGCAAGCAAAGCTTTTGTTGAACAATTTTCTTACAACCTTAGAACTGATTTGGAGGGTATTAATATAAGAGTTTCTAACATAGAGCCAGGTGCCGCCAAAACAGAATTTTCAGATGTGAGATTTAAAGGCAAAACAGCTCAAGCAGATAAAGTTTATGATGGATATGAGCCATTAGTTGCCAAAGATATAGCAAATCTTATCTTTACTCTTTCAAATCTACCCTCGCATGTAAATGTAAATTCACTAGAAGTTATGCCAACAGCTCAAACTTGGGCAGGCTTACATGTATGTAAGAAATGATATTTTAAGTTTATAAGGTGTAACAAAATTTTCATCTGCGTCTTCTTTAGGTATTTATTATTTTACCTAATTTGACATAGATTTATGGATAATATGTCTAAATTTGTGGGTCGTCTACTTCTTTAATATAGGTTAATTACTTAAACTTTTTTTGACCATCCACAAGTCTCATGACAACAATCAACAATAAGACAGCAAGTATAAAACTTATCAAAATATTTGGTATAAAAAGAATAAGAGAAAAAAGAAAGATATTAAGAACTATAGCACAATTGGTCACTTTAAAATGACTCCACCCAGCTTGTGTTAGTCTTTGATATGCGTGTTTTTTATGTGCAATGCTAAGTTTCTCATGGCTAAGTTTTCTTTGCAGAAGTGTCCAAGTAGCATCAAACCAAAAGACACCAAATAAAATAATCCATACCCATAGATTTGTCGCATCTAGATTTGCATAGTATATGGTAAATATGGCAACATTATAACCTAAAAGTGTGCTTCCAACATCCCCCAT
>JALUXT010000203.1 GCA_027013245.1 Campylobacteraceae bacterium | reverse complement strand
GTTTATAATTTTGAGGTTTATCAACTTCGCCCTTGTCTATCATCTCCAATAACTTTTTATTTTCTTCTACAACATTTAAAATCTCTACGCCACTCTCTGTGACTTTTTCTTCTTTTTGTTCATTTTCTTCTTTTTCAGATTCTTCTTTAACTGTTTTTGTATTATTTTCTATTTTTTCTTTTGCTCTTCGTCTTTTAGAAATTTCTTTAACTTCAAAACTTTTAGTAGGCTTATCTTTTGGCACTATCTTTTTATAGCTTATACTTGAAAAAATCTCATCAAAGCTTATATCAAAAAGCATAACCAAGCTTAGAGATATGACAGCCAATACGCATATCCAAACTCCTGCGATGCCCACATAAGACATGATTGATTGAGTTATCGCATATCCTATATAACCATTTTTAGCTATCAAAAGAGCTTGAACCATCAAAGCAGATAGAAACAATAAAACACAAGAGAGATATATCTCTATCTTTCTTGTAGTAAATTCACTATTTTTATATACAAAATAAGACAGAAAAATCAATAAAATAGGATAAGCATAAGCGATATATCCAAAAAGATGATGGTTGGTTTTTCCCAAAATCGAGCCATACACTCCGACTACTGACAAATCTCCTAGAAAAGTAGAAAGCCCAAGAAAAACAAAAAACGCAGCAGCTATAACAAAAACAGTCTCTTTTAAAATCTTAAATCCTTTATAAGTTGGTATAAAAAGCGTATTATAGCGAATTACATGTATTTTAAAAGAGACATGGCATTTATTTTGGATATTGTAGAGAGCATCGCTTGGTAATTATTGCTTAGTTGTGTAAAATTCATATAAGCTTGTGCTAAATCGACATCTGCAATTTTACTTCTGACTGTTTTTACATTTAATGTCAAGAAATCAGCCCTATCACTGGCACTTTGCAAAGCATTTGAATATGAACCTATCTTTGTATGCATTTTAGTCATGTGATCACTCAAATGACTAATTGTCGTGATAGAGTTTTGAATACCAAGATTTCTAGGGTTTGAAAAATCTGCATTCATACTCAGATTTCCATCTCTCACAGATTTTATTATACCATCTAACTCTTTAAAAAAATCGACACTAGGTTTTTGAATAGATACTGCATCATTTGCCATAAAAGCAAAAGCTGCAGTATCATTGGAAAGAGCAAATGAATTTGAACGAGAATCAAACAGTGATAATTCCATCTTCGTCGCAGTTTGCTGCTTATCATGCACATTAATTCTTCCTTTATTATCCAAACCAACACTAACTGTAGATTTTGCAGATATCAAGGCTTTTTCATATTCAGGAAATATATTACCATCTGCAAGAGATACAAAATTACCATTACTATCCAATTTATCTAAATCTACAGGTTGTGTATTTGACAATGCCAAAGTCAATACATCTGTTAGTTGCTTATATGTAACATCTTTTCCTTTAGTCTGCGTTGTTCCATCTGCATTATAAAGAGGTATAGTTTCATTTGGCTCAAATGTTCCTGAGTGATCAAAATCCACCTGAAATGTAGCTCCTGTGTTAAAAAGATTTATCTTGCCTTTGCCCATTTTTCCATTGATGTCTGTAAAATTAAACTCTAAACTTGTGTCTACAAATGGAACAACCCCAGATACTTCACTAAGTTTTGTAGAATTAGTTGCTATAGTATTTGTCTTTTTAACTATTTGAGAAATATTGCTCGTTAGTTTGTTTCCAGTTTTTTCAAATCCTCGTCTCTCATAATTCATGCCGTCAAAAGTATTAAAAACACTTAAAACTCTAGGTGGTGCATATTGGGTTTCTGTAATTACTGGACCCAATATAGATCCTGTTGTATTTGATACAATATCTACATTTGCAATATCTCCATTTGCAACACTATATGTGAAAAACACCTTTCCGCCCTTAGAGCTTATCGCAGTTATACCGTTTCCATTTCCATCTGTGTGTGGCAAACCAGCTGTTGTGATAGCATTTACGATTTTAGTAGCAACGGTAGTAGGAGAGTCTCCACTAGCCGTTGAAACAGTTACTCCTGCTACTGCTATAGAACCTCCTGTGGATGCTGTTTTTATATCTAGTGACTGAACTTCAGCTACTCCAACCGAATCTAATCCTGTTAATTTTACACCTAGTTTATTGGAGGTAAAATCAGTATTACTTCCGCTATTTAAATATATTTGACCATTTTCAAGACGAGCTGATACACCATATACTGTTTGTACCTTGTCTAAAATATCTTGTACTGTTGTTGTGTTTGAGACACTCAAAGTATCATTTTTTATCGTACCAGAATTATCTTTACCAGAAAAATCGATTGTGTTTATATCTGTTCCCATAAAATCTTGAAGCGCTGTTGATGTATCTACTGGTGTTCCATCCGTTTTTAGCATAGGAGCACCTAAAGTAAACCTGCCTGGATTATATATGTCTTGCTTAGAAGATATACTTGATGCTGTATTGGTTGATTTGAAATTACTTTTTTGAAACTCTATGATTTGGACATTTTTTTCTTTCATTAAATCATCTACAGTCATTCCATCAGCATTACCTACTGACCCTGAACTAGCATTTCTATCAACTGCACCAAATATACTCATGTCTATTAGTTGGTTACCAGCCTTCAAATCCTTAACCTCAATTTGCCCATATCCATTCATTTTTACATCTACGACTTTATTTGTAGATGTATTACCAAACTTCTGACCTATCTTATCTAAAAGAACAGATACTTTTTCTCCGCTTCCCATCTCTATTTTAGATGAGAATGTCTTTCCATCCGGTCTTCTTCCTGATATATAAAATATGGCATTTGGATCGTTTGTGCTATTATTATCAAAATCACCTACCAAATTTCTTATGGTATCATTACCAGTCAAATAAACTTTTTTACTAGTTGTTGTGCCACTATTAACAACCATAGCATTTGGATGGAGCTTGGATTGATTAAGCATCTGCACATTTGTAGATACTATTTTTTTATAATCGCTGTCTTTTCCCAAAAAAAGCGATTTGCCATCTATATTGTATGGAAGTTTTACATCAGAACCTATTGAGGCATTTAAATTCTCTCCATTTCCGTTGTAAGTTCCATCATTATTGATAGGTTTTACATCAAGAGCTGAACCAGAGAAGAGGAATTGTCCATTTATAGAGGTGTTGGCAATACTAACCATATGATCCCTCATCGCACTTAAGTCATTTGCTAAGGCATTTAAGCTAGTTTGTGAGTTTGTAGCATTTGTGGCCTGAATTAGTTTTGATTTAAATTTCACCAAAGTATCATTAAATTGATTCATAGTTGCATCTGTATTGTTTGCAAAAGTTTGTGCTTTTGAACTTGTAGCTTTTACTTGCTCTAGCGTAGAAACTTCATGGTTTAATCTCATGGTATCAACATATATACTGCTATCTTCATAGCTGTTTTGAATTTTTGAACCAGTTGAGATTTGATTGTTTACATCATATAATCTTTTAATGCTATCTTGATAATTATTTTTAGTATTAAAATAAAAAAGCGAATCTGTTATCCTCATAAAATCTCCTTGATTTTCACTATTTATGCATAAGCAAATAGGGTTCCTAGTCCAAAATATCGGTTTTTTTCGTTTTTTTTTTAGTTTTTCGTAAAAATTATTGTATTTTATAAAAAAAAATTGTACAATGTCCGAAATACAATATTTCAAAAGGATTGCAGAATGAAAAAAGCAGAATTAATTCAAGTTGTTTCAGAAAGTGCTGAACTTTCTAAAAAAGACACTCAAAAAGTTTTAGATGCAGCAATTGCAGCTATCCAAGACGCATTAGTTGCAGGTAAAAATGTAAGCTTCATTGGTTTTGGCACATTTAGTACTACAAAAAGAGCAGCAAGAAAAGCTAGAGTTCCTGGAACTGACAGAATTGTAGATGTTGCAGCAACTACTGCTGTAAAATTTAAAGTTGGTAAAAGATTAAAAGAAGCTGTTGCAAAATCTTAATTTTTAATAATAAAACACGAAGCTTAAAGTGATTGTAAACTCACTTTAAGCTTTTTTTATGTAACATTTCATCTTTAAACGCCTGAGTGGTGAAACTGGTAGACACGCTAGACTCAAAATCTGGTTGCTTCGGCAGTAGCGGTTCGATTCCGCTCTCAGGTACCATTTATCTATTTTCTTATATTTACTACATTTTTCTTCTAAATACATGATTTAAGATAGAAGATTTTAAAACCTTTACGGCTTTTTATTATGCTTTAAATCAAATATGATACAATTACTAAATAATAAGTACATAGGTTGAATTTTGTTTAAATTTATCATTAGCGGTGGGAGTGCTACCGTCTCTCATTTATCTGTTATGGCATTTTTAGTGTGGATTGGGTTTGCTCCTTTAGCATCCACTTCAGTTGGGGTTGTTGTAGGTGCCATTGTAAATTATGTATTGCAGTATTATTATACATTTAACTCTGATGTAAATCATAAAAAATCTATAAAAAACTATATCATAACTGTTTGTCTTTCATTTATGAGTAATTTTATCCTTTTTTGGATGTTTCATCATGTATTGGGTATAGAGATTATGTTTAGTCAGCTACTCACTTCTGCTACTGTCGCTATTCAAAATTATATCATATATAAAAAATTTGTTTTTCTAAAAGAAGGTGGAATTTATGAAGTCTAAAAAATTAGTAAGTATCGTTATCTCACTCTATGATGAAGAAGAAAATATTGAAAAACTTTTTGAAGAACTTCATAAGATTGAGATAGAAATATCTAAAAAGGTTAATATTGAATATATTTGCGTAAATGACGGAAGCAAAGATCATACACTTTCTCTACTTTCAAGGCAGATGAAAAAATATAAAAATATTAAGATTTTTAATTTTTACAGAAACTTTGGACATGAGATAGCTATGACTGCAGGAATGGAACATGCCACGGGGGATGCAATTATATTTATGGATGGAGACTTGCAACATCCTCCAAAATTTATAAAAGAGATGGTGGAGTATTGGCTTGAGGGATACAAAGTTATTTTGACAAAGAAAGTAACAAAAGATAAAGAAAAATCATTCATATATAAAATACTTTCAGCTTCTTATTATTACATCATCAACAAACTATCTGATTTTGAGATTCCAAAAGATTTTCCTGATTTTAGACTTTTAGATAGA
>JALUXT010000202.1 GCA_027013245.1 Campylobacteraceae bacterium | reverse complement strand
TTAAAAAGGGAAAAAATGCAAAATGTCACTCAAACTCAAAAATTTAAAGCAATATTCTATGCAGCGACCATTGCGATAATTATAAATATAATAATACTCAAATCAGCACCCATCTTCCATATAAATGCAGCTGCAGGCGGATTATTTGGCTTATTACGCCATTTATTAGGCTCTACCTTTCATGAATATGGAATAAGTATATTTTGGGCATCAACAACGCTTCCACAACCAGGAACACTTGGATTTTTTATACTTTTTCATACTTTTATCGGATTTATAATGTCCTTTATTTATGCTTTTATTTTAAAAAAATACCTTATAGGCTCCGGTTTGCAAAAAGGTATCACTTTCGCATTAATCATATGGATAATAAATAGTATCATTGTAATGCCTCTTCTTGGAAAAGGATTTGCTGCATCAAATGTCTTAAATATAACAGGTATGATATATTTTTTTATAGCCAATGCATTTTATGCAATAATAGTTGGTTTTTTATATGAAAAGTTCTACAAAAGAGAAAAAGAGAAAAGTTTAGAAAAAGAGCCGCGACAAAAGCGACAGGAAAGAGAAAAGTATTTATAAATTTTTTTATTGCTGTTAAAAGTATGGTAAAATTAGACATATCATTTCTAAAGCAAAATATAAATGGCAATGGAGTATATTATGTTATTAAAATTTATTAAAAAGTTTGTAAAGTATATTTTTGCGTTATTACTCTTTATTACTTTTATAGTGCTAGGATACCTCTTTATTTATGGAAATTTTCACAAAGTAGATAATAATGTATACCGTTCAGCCCAACTTTTTTCTTTTAATATGCCTTATTATGTGAATAAATATCATATCAAGTCGATTTTGGATCTTCGTGGTGCCACAGACAGCCAATCTTATAAAGATGAAATAAATATTTCTAAAGAGTATAATATCACTCATTATACCTATTCCATTGGTACTGCAGATATTCAGACAATGAAAATCATGAACAAGATTGTTGATATAATTAAGAATTCGCCTAAACCGATTCTCATACATTGCAAATCTGGTGCAGATAGGACATCATTAGCAACTGCTTTATATTTATATAGTATAAATAAAGATAAAATTGCACCAAAAGCTTTTTCACTTGAATATCTGCATTTTCCATGGTTGGGTTCAAAAACAAAAGCAATGGATGAAAGTTTTGATAAATATGTAAAACAACATCCGCACAATTAAATATCCAAGGTAATTTATAATGAACAATACTATAATAAAGTCTCTCTTTCAACACACTATAAGCATGTCGAAATTTATTTTTCTAATTACATTTATAGATATGCTTATATATCATAGTCCATTTTATAAATATGCTATTTCTAATTTAAATATTGACTCTATTAATGGTCTTTTAACATTTTTCTCTGTTCTTGTCAGCCTTTTTACTGTAACTGCTTTTTTACTCTTTTTAATTGCAGCTATACTCCCTTCTATCATGAAAGTTTTTGCTATTATAATATTTCTTTGTAATTCACTAGCACTCTATTTTGTTAATACATATAACGTTATTTTAGATAAAACAATGATGAGTAATGTTTTTAATACAAATATGTCTGAAGCAACAAGTTATTATGATCCAAAAATATTTCTTTATATTGTTTTTTTAGGTATTTTACCAAGTCTTTTTATATCAAAAATAAAAATTGAAAAAGCAAAAAGAGTGCGTTTAGTAGCCTATGCATTAAGCACAGCAGCTATTGGTGTTTTTATTATGTATTTAAATGCAACTACATGGCTTTGGTTAGACAAAAATGCTAAAATCCTTGGTGGTTTATCTATGCCATGGTCTTATTCTATAAATGCGATACGCTATATTAGAACAGAGTTAAAAAAAGACAATAAGCAAATATTACTACCAAAAGCAAATTTTTTAGATAACAATAAAATGCTAGTTGTTTTGGTTATAGGCGAATCTGCAAGGGCAGCTGACTTCTCCTTATATGGATACAAAAGGGAGACAAATCCACAGCTTAAAAAGCAAGATATACTTGTTTTAAAAAATTCTACTTCTACAGCGACATATACAACCGCATCTATACATAGTATGCTTTCTTATACCGGTTCAGATTCGGATTCATATGAGCCGCTTCCAAACTACTTACAAAGAGAAGGCGTAGATGTAATATGGAGAACAAACAACTGGGGAGCACCACCGCTGCATGTCAAATCATTCGAAGAAGCAGGAGAACTAAAAAAATCTTGTAAAGGTGATGGTTGTGATTATGATGAGGTTTTATTAACAAATCTTGATAAAGAGATTTTATCATCAAAGAAAAATAAAATTTTTGTTGTATTACATACAGCAGGGAGTCATGGACCAACTTATTATAAGAAATATCCGAAAAAGTTTGAAATTTTTAAACCTGTATGTAAAAGTGTTGATTTAAAAGAGTGTACAAATCAAGAATTGATAAATGCGTATGACAATACTATTTTGTACACCGATTATTTTTTGAATAAAACAATCAACACATTAAAAAAATTAAAAAATATACCTGTGTTACTTATATATGCTTCTGATCATGGTGAGTCTTTAGGTGAATATGGACTTTATTTACATGGAACACCTTACTCAATAGCACCGGATGTACAAAAACACATTCCATTTATTTTATGGGAATCGAAAAGTTTTATAAAAGAAAAAGGGTTTAAAACTCCTTATGTAAAAAGACAAAACTCATATGGACAAAACGATATATTTCATACCATTTTAGGAGCTTTTGATTTAAGGAGTAGTATTTACAATAAGCAATATGACCTCTTAGAAAAATAAAATCAAGTTAATCTTTTGGGAAGTTTTGAACTAAAGAAAAAGTATTAACAACCCAAAATCTCTAACCCTTCATGTATTCAACATCTAAGACAATATTTTTTATATTGTGTTTTATGCTGCATTGAAGAATATCAAATAATTTCTTTATCATTTGAGCTTCGTTCAAACTATAATTTTCAGAACAGACAGTGGAAACATAAAAACTATTGAGATATTCTTTTTGGAGTTTATACAATAGATTCTCAGCCCCTTTAATATAAGTCTCGTTAGAGATGGAGTCTAAAATGACACAATGCAAATATCTGTCAATTTGAATATGTTCATCACTACCTCTAAGTATATTTTTAAATTTATAATTATAGCTATCACTTTGGATATAAATTAATATAATGGAAAAATGATCAGCATATCGTTTATCTCTATATAAAAATGATGTTATTCCTGCATTAATGACATCTTGATATTTTTGTCTATTGTTTATAAATTTTTTTAGAAACTCTTTCATATCTTGTCTCCTATAATTATTATGTATTCTAATTTTTTAAAATGAAATGAAAATGAACTAATAAAGTTTGAGTATAAAATTTTCATTTTCATTTCATCCAAAAACTCTATGATTATAAAAATTATTCATGGGGTTCGAAAAATGACAACCTTACTAAAAAATACGATAACAGCAACACTCTTACTTACCACTTTACTTATCGCTAAAGAAGTACCAGACAGTGACGAAGGATGGCATAGTCATCGCTCATCATTGCAGATGCAAGAGATGGCTGAAGAAAAAATAGAATCTAAAAAAAACGCTTTAAAGATTTTAGACAAAGTTCTTTCACCTTTTGAGGATATGACAGAGTATGCTCTGGCTAACAATTTATCGGAAATGAAAAAAGGGTATAAAAACATAGAAGCACTTGAAGATAGTGGCCTTTTAGCTCAGTCAGTAAACGATGGTGCAGTCAAACAAATTTCGCAAGATATTGAGTCATTAGAGAACTACATTAACAAAGAAAATTATTCAAAAGTTGCACTTTTAGGCACAAAACTTTTTAAGACTATTGTCAAGAATTATGCATACAGTGAATATATCGTCAATCAAATTCATATAGAGAATTTAGATGGTATGGGATTTGAGATTTTGTCACTTTTAAGTAAAAATAGTATAGACTATACACAAATACAAAGCATCATTAACGAAGCGCAAAAAGATTGGATGTTTTTAAGAGATAATGTGAAAGATGAAAATTTCATAGACTCTTTTGATTTACTTTTCAAAGCACTCTTTCATGCTACACTAAAGCATGATGAAAAAATGTTAAAAATACTTGCATCAATGGATTTAGCTCTTGTTGATGTCATAGAAAAACAGTTTCAATAAGGAAAAATATGTTAAAAAAAATAGTTTTCATCTCACTCTTTGGAGTTGCTGCTTTCGCAGATATGACAAGTTTTTACAAAACTACTCTTAAAAATTTAGCGTATGACAAAAGTTATAGCCTTGCTGAGAAAGCCAATCAAACGTCTCAAAGTGCCGTAACATACTCCAAATATGCAAATTTTAGTGTGGATGCTGCTTACTCTAAAACGTATGCAAAACTTTTACCAACTGCACCGGGCAGTTTTAATATAAGTGATATAGCTCTGCATGACACCCTTGACATTTTTGGAAAAAATAACTACAAAATCCAGACACTCCGTTTAGATACAAAAGCAAAAAAAAGCAGGCTCAATCTAAAAAAAGAGCAGCTTTTTATCGCTTTGGCAAACATGGTCGCACTTTACAATAAAACTGCAGCAGAGTTGAAAATTCATCAAGAACTTTATGATAAACAACAAATAATTTATAAAAAACTCGAAACCTTAGCCAAAAATGGAGATATCACAGAACTTGAAATACTGCGATTTAAAAACACACTTACAACACTACAGACAAAAATAATTTCTAAAGCGCAGGAGCTTGCAAAGATGAAAGCACAGCTTCAACTCTATGCTCCCAATGAAAACATCCCAACACTTACACAAACACAACTACTTTATACAAAAAAAGATTTTTTGGCACACAATCCAAAAGCACGCATGAACGAACTAGCTGCCCAAAAGCTTTTAACAGAGTCCAAAGGTTTAGACAAAACATACATACCAACCCTCGACGTTGGTGTTGCTTATCAAAAGCTTGATGACCCAACTGCTTATGGAGACAACCACTCCTTTGGTGTAGCGCTACATATGCCTTTAAATGGTGGTAATTTCAAAGAAGCAGAGGCGCTGAAAGTTGCATCTCTCAGTAAACAAACACAGCGCACAGAGTATAGACTTCAACGCCAAAACGAGTATATCAGGCACTATCAAGCCTATGTTAATGCAAAAAAACAGCTTGTTGTTTTACAAAAAGCAGTGGGAGATTTTGAAAAAAGTGAAGCTACAATACAAAAAGCTTATCTCAAACAATATGTTGATTTTAACACCTATCTACAGGTTTTAAAACAAGCGCTTGATGTCAAAAATCAAATAATAGCTATGGAAGCAGAAGAATATTTGGAATCGACTATTATCAATGCTATTGCAAGCGGAAAAATCTATGAGTAAAATTATAAGTACTTGCCGAGATATTGTCAAAAATTTTAATTCAGGTGAGGCAGAGGTAAAAGCCCTCCAAGGCATTACACTTGATGTCTATGAAAATGAACTACTTATGCTAGTTGGTCCCTCTGGATGTGGAAAAACGACATTTGTCTCGGTTTTAAGTGGACTTTTAAGTTTTGACAGTGGCGTTTGTAAATTGATGGGGGAAGACATCAGTACTATGAGTGATGAAAGATTGACTGCATTTCGAGGTAAAAATATTGGCTTTGTCTTTCAGGCTTTTAATCTTTTGCCATCTTTGAGTGCAATAGAGAATGTAGCACTTCCTCTCACAGTTGAAAAAAGAAAAAGAGTAGAGACACTAACTCTCTCAAAAGAGATGCTTGAAGCGGTGGGTCTTGATGGGAAAGAAAATGTCAAACCAAGTGGGCTAAGCGGTGGGGAGCAGCAAAGAGTAGCCATTGCAAGAGCATTGGTGCATAACCCTAAGTTTATCATTTGTGATGAGCCCACAAGTAGTTTAGATCATAAATCAGGACAGATTGTAATGGAGCTTTTAACAGAAATTATCAAAGAAAAAGGTGCAAGTATGATTGTAGTGACACACGACAACAGAATTTACAAATATGCTGACAGAATTGTCCATATGGAAGATGGAAGAATAGTAAAGGTGGCTTCATGAGAACTTTTTTTCTACTTATTTTTATCTCCCTTGTTGGTCTTTCTATTGCACTAGGCGCTATTTACTATGGAGATATGAAAAAACCAGGAGACAATGTTGCATTGCCTGCTATACAACTTCCTTACAAATCTTTTATAGCAGGAACAGGAATTGTAGAAACACAGAGCAAAAATATTTTTGTCGGTTCTACAGTTGCCGGTGTTGTCAAAAAAGTATATCTACAAAGCGGTGATACAATTCATATAGGAGAGTTGCTTTTTGAGATAGATGCAAGCAAAATAGAGTTAGAACTCCCTGTACTTCAAGCCACAGTGAAATCTGCAAAGGTAAAACTGCAAAGTGCCAAACACCAGCTTGACATCATTAAAAAGATGAAAAAACTCTCTTCAAATATCGTTACAAATGAAAAATTCACCAAACTCATTGACAATTACAATGAGGCAAAAGAAAACGTAACAGTTGCAAAACGACAACAAGAAGCGCTCAAAAATCAGCTCAAACTCTACAAAATCCATTCGCCTGTCAATGGAGTTGTTTTACGATCGAATATCACACAGGGGTCTTACTTTAACAACAACTCAAAAGCACTTATTTTAGGAAGCAATTCTCTCAATGTCAGAGTCAATATCAATGAATTTGACAGCTGGAAATTTAAAAAAGGTGCAAAAGCCACTGCCTTTGTCAGAGGAAATCCTGAGCAAAAGATTACACTCTCGTATCTTTACACTATTCCTTTAGTGACGCCAAAAACAAACCTTACTGGATTACCAACAGAACAGACCGATACAAGGGTCTTACAAGTTGTCTATAAAATAGATAAAAAGTCAAACTTTCCTCTTTATGTGGGCGAAATGCTTGATGTTTTCATAAAAACTACCAAAGGCAATTAGCAATGTTTAGGATTGCCATAGAGATGCTTTTGTACGATAAAACCAAGTACATCGGTCTCTTGATAGGGGTTGCTTTTACAGCATTTCTGGTTACTTTTGCCATGGGATATTTTGCAGGATTTATGACAAGAGGTTTTGCTCTTGTGAGTGAAAATCCAAGTGCAAAAGTATGGGTGATGGACCCTTCTGTCAGTTCCGCAGAAGCCACAATAAACATGAGCGATTCTGCATTGGACATTGTTCGGGGTGTGAAGGGAGTGAATTATGCAGCTCCTATGTATTTGGGAAATATGACAGCCCGTTATGCAAACGGAGATTTTCAAACATTTCAAGCCATAGGTGTGGATGATGCCACCCTTAGCGGAGCTCCAAAACCAGCAAACCTGCTACGCATTCCAGAGAGTGCCATTGTTGACAGCGGCGGTACTGAAGGCAAACTCCAAACGCCCATCTATAAAAAAGATATGTGGTCTTATGACGGATCACACTTAAATGCCCCGACAAGAAAACTCCGATACGGCGATACGATGCTTATCAATTCCAAAAGAGTTGTGGTAGCTGGAGTTTCGCATACCATTCCCCGTTTTCCTCCAAGACCTCTACTTTACACTACTGCATCAAATTTCAAAAGACTCGTTCCAGGTGAAAAGAGATATATCACTTTTATTATGGTGCGCCCTACAAAAAACATTACGCCAAACAAGCTTGCCAAACGAATTGCAAAGCAAACGGGGCTCAAAGCCATCACAAGTGATGAGTTTAAAAAAGAGACTGTTCTATGGTATATGATAAACTCAGAAGATGTCGGTGATATGGTAAACATGGTCATCTTGGCGATGCTTGTGGGCTTTGGAGTAACAGGTGTAATGCTCTATATGTTTACCTATGAAAACATCAAACAGTATGCTGTTTTAAAAGCGATGGGAGCTTCCACAAAACAGCTTAGCGATATGATTTTTACACAGGTTTTTATCAGTGCCATTATCGGAAGCGGCATCGGCGTCGGGATTGCTGCAATTTTAGCACATATGGTCTCAAGTGCAACTTTTCCTTTTAGGATGATGTGGTTTGCACCGCTAATTGGTTTTTTAGGCGTTATTATCGTAAGTATGACCGCTGCATTTATCAGCCTACGCCCTATTAAAAAGATGGAGCCGGGTATTGTTTTTAAGCTTTAGATATACCTTTAATATTTTTGTACACTACAAATAGAAGTGATGCAAGCACTGTTACAAAGATGATGGTGTACCCTGTCGGCATATCAAAGGTATAAGAGCCATAAAGCGCGATCATGATAGCGACAGAGCCAAACACCCACGCAAATAGAAGCGGTGAAAATCTTTTTTGCACTATCCCTGCATACGCCGGAGCGATGAGCAGCGCAAAAACGACTAAAACACCGGCAGACTGCACCGATGATGTTACGGTAAAAGCGAGCATTATAAAAAATATGAGCTCTTTTATGACACCTTTTGTACGCGGATAGATAAAAAACATCACCAAAGATATTGGAATGTAAATGGCAAAATCTTTATAGACATCACTACTTGAAGTAAAAAGAATATCTGCAGCACTTAGCTTAGAAAAAAGCTCCATACCCTCTGCACTTTTTGCCAAAACCAGCATAATTGATGAGATACCAAGTGCGTACAAAAGTCCTATGAAGGCTTCCACATTTTTAACATTTTTCGTTGCCCACGCAATGATGACTGCGGCAGTCACGGCAAAGAGCAGTGTGAGTGCTGTCTGATACGCACCATCCAAAAATGCAACACTCAAAGCCATTCCAATGGCAGCCACCTGCCCTATTGCCAGATCGGTAAAAATAACTCCACGACGAATAATCTCCACACCAAAAATAGTATGAATATAAACCAGTAAAATAGCCAGCACAAAGGCCGGCCACAGAAGCTCGATTATTTGCATATTCTTTGTGCTATCATATTGTAAAAACCTTCAAGGCTTTCGCTTCCTTTGACAGAGCCAACATCATGAGGAATAACAGCTACAGTTGCACCTGTTTTTGCAGCGATGAATTTCGCCGTTCTTTTTTCATGATAAACATCCTGAAGAATCTTTTTCACACCATTTGCTTTCATAGCATTCATGAGTTGGAGTGTATGTTTTGAACTTGGAGCGATGCCTGGAAGCGGTTCAATGTTTCCAATGTTTGTAATGTCATAGCGTCTTAAAAAATAGTTATAAAGTTCATGATACTGCACTACTTTTTTCGTTTTACACTCTGCCATTTTTGCATCGTAATTTTTAAGGTAGCCATTCCATTGGCTCAAAAAATTCTCTAAGTTGTTTTTATACTCTGTTACGTGAGCAGGGTCAAGCTGTTCTAGTTTTCTTGCTATAACTTTTGCCATAATGAGCACTTTATAGGGATCACTCGAGTAGTGTGGATTGCCCTGTGCATGAATATCTCCAAATGCACGAGAAACAGAAGCCGGTTTGTCTATCATCTTAATAAAATGACTCATATCTAAAAATCCAGGTGCACCTGCTCGAATTTTACCGTTGTTGGCACTTTTTATAAGTGGTGGCAGCCAGCCAAGTTCTAATCCTCCACCATTGATGATGAGCAGATCCGCTCGGCGAAGTTTTGAAAGTAGTGAAGGCTTAGGAACGATAAAATGCGGATCGTACTTAGAGCTTCCAAGTACTACTACATGGACATTATCTCCACCAATCTTTTTTGCCACAGCACCGAGTGTCGAGTATGTTGTATCGACATTGAGTGCGGCAAAAAGTGAACTCGTTACAAATAAAACTGTTAAAAATATTTTTTTCATCTTCTTCTCCTTAATATGCGTGAGCAGGGTGTGCACCTGCAGCTATGTTGAGTGTAAGCATCGCTGTATCAACATCTTTTCTTTGTCCGGCTATCACTTTTGTTCTGTCATGAGAGTATTCGAGTCTTAGTCTTGAAAATGGAAATGGTTTATACTGCAGCATTACCGTATATTTATCGAGATTTGAAGTATCAATACCATTGTTAGTATAAGCACTCAAATCAGTATCGTTTTTCGTTATTTTCTCATACCTCACGCCGGCACTATAATTATTGTTGTATTGATAGACAAGTTCACTGTACAAACCACCCTGCTTTTGTGTTGCTACAATTGTGTTGTTTGTATCTTTATTACGCTGCAAATACTCACTCTGCCATGTAAGTGCACTGTAACTACCAAGCTGATCTCTAAAAGTCAAATCCACTCCATATACATCACTACTTTTTTTCTCTGTAGTTTTTCCATGAGCCCAGCTCACGCCGCCTAAAACGGAAAGGTTATCTGTTAAATCAAGACTTGATTTCAAATAACCTACATAGAGATTATTTATCTCTGTATCGCCAAAACTTCTTGTATTACTTCCTTGCATAGCATCAATACCTGCCATAATGTAAGTGTCAGTAGGTGCTACCCATTGCACCTGTAGCCCTGGGTCACTGATGCCATCAGGTCCAAAAAGTGCCTTGTAGATAATAGGCTGCTCATCAAAATGCCATGAGTGTTGATGTTTTTCATTGATACGCCCAAAAGCACTTTTAAATTTTCCAGCTTTTACGCGCAAACCTGCCGGCAGGCTTGTTGTCGTCACATAAGCTTCCTCTATCTCAAAAGCAGCAGGATGCAAGTGAAAGATAGCAAATGCTTCAAAATAAGGATCGACCATAGAGTGCATCGCTACCTCTGCATAGTTGAGATTAAAACCTCTCTCTTTGTTATATGGTAACTCTGGCTTTACTGGGGCATCTATAAAACCGGGAATAGCAAAGTTCGCATAATCACTATTTTTTACATTGCGCCCGACTGCCGACATATTTAAGATTAGGGCAATATCAGGCAGATAAGAAGTTTGTGAAAAACTTGACGATGTATCTTTTGCAAATGCTGCATCTAGAGATGCATCCTCTTGCTCTTTAGCTTTTTTTGCCTGAAGTGCTTGAGCTTGCTGCTGTTTTTTTTCAAGTTTTGTTACTTTTTGTAGTAACTTTTGTGTTGTTTTCTGCTGTTCTTGAAGCTGTGCTTTTAAAGCGTCCAATTCGCTATCTGCCATCAATGAAACTGCGGCAAACAGCGATAAAAATGTTAATTTTTTAACCATAGATATCCTCTTAATAGTAATAATTTTTTTGTTAGATTTATAAATTTATTAAGAGATTGAAGGAGGTGCTCTAGCTGTTAGAGCGATTTGTGCAGCACTTGCCACCAAATTTGACAAAGTGGCAATAGGAGTTTGCGCTTTGAG
>JALUXT010000201.1 GCA_027013245.1 Campylobacteraceae bacterium | reverse complement strand
TCATCATCTGCCCATCTGCTTCACCAAAGTTGTTTGCTAAGACAACAGGGATAGAGATGGTTGGACTCGTAAGAGAAGTGACTTTAAATACACTTCCAATCAAAAATGCAACAGCCATAGTCTCTCCAAGTGCTCTTCCAAGCGAAAGTATAACTGAGCCTATGATTCCTACCTTTGCATAAGGAAAAATGATATCTTTTACCACTTCAAACTTTGTAGCACCAAGCGAGTAGGCTGACTCTTTTAACACATCAGGAGTTGTATTCATCGCATCCCTTGTGATTGCTGCCATAAAAGGTAAAATCATAATTCCAAGTACCAAACCAGCGGTTAAAAGCGATATTTGAGAGCCTCCGACTATCTTTTGCACAATAGGAGCAAAATAAAACAATCCCCACATGCCGTATATGATGCTCGGAATCGCGGCCAATAACTCTATCGCTATACCAACAGGTTTTACGAGAAATTTAGGTGCAATTTCAGATAAAAAAACTGCTATTCCCATAGCGATTGGCAGAGAAAATATCATGGCAATCAAAGTAGCCAATATCGTTCCCATTATGGGAATAAAACCACCATAAATAGTCTTTGTTTTAATTTCCTCTTGAGGTTGGTTATCTGTAGCTGCAGTAGAATCTGAAAACATAGGTGAATCTTGATTGGCAAAAAGGTCTTCGCTTTGAGGTGCAGTTTTTTTAACTTGTTTCGTAGTTTGAGGTTTGTCTGATTTTATTTGTACTATTTTTCCCCAACTGCTATCAGTTAGAAAATTTAATCCATACTCACTCATAGCTGGTTTTGCAGATATAAATAACATCACAAAAATAGATACCAATAAAACCAAGATAAGGGTTGCACTCGAAAATGCAACCCTCTTAAAGATAAGTTCTTTATTCAATACTAATAAACTCCGTTATCTTTCCAATATTTTTTAATCTTATCTGTCAAACTTTTTGGAAGCGGAACATAAAAAAGATTACTTGCTATTTTAGCACCATTGTCAAATGCCCAACTATAAAAAGCTGTGACTTGTTTGTTTTTAGCAACTTTATCTTTTGGCATGATTATAAATGTACTTGCAACCATCGGGTAAGAGTTTTTCCCAGCAGGGTAGCCGATAACTGCATAAAAACCTTTTGCAGGGTCAAAGCTAGCTCCAGCAGCCGCAGCTTGGAATGTTTTCATGCTTGGTTTTACAAAGTATCCATCTCTATTTTCAACAGTAGCCACTTTTGCATGTGACTCTACTGCATATGCATACTCAATATAACCGATAGAATAAGGAGTTTGCTTTATGATTGAACTTACACCTGGGTTTCCTTTTCCGCCTAAGTTATTACTTGGCCAATTTACCGACTTTTTAACGCCATAAGTTTTTCTCCAATTTAAACTAACACTTGAGAGAAAAAATGTAAAGTTCCAAGTTGTACCAGAAGAGTCGCTTCTTCTTGCAAAAACTATCTTTTTATGAGGAAGATTTAGATTTTCATTTGTTACTTTAAGCATAGGATTATCCCAATATTTCACACTTCCATCTGCGATAGCAACGATGGCTTTATCACTTAACTTTAAAGCCCCACTTTTGACACCAGGGATATTGTAAGCCATAACAGTAGCACCTATGATTGCTGGAAATTGTAACATTTTTTTACTATTTTGGACTCTTGGAGTCAAAGGTGCATCAGTTCCACCAAAGTCAACCAATCTAGCAGTTGCATCTTTGATACCTTTCCCACTTCCTCCGCCATTATACTGAACTTGTTTTCCAGTAGCTTTGTAGTAAGCTTTTGACCAAGCTTGATTTATAGGTAAAACAAAACTAGAACCATCACCTTTTACCAATCCACCCGCTAGTAATGATACTGTACATAATGTGCCAACTAAAGCTATAGAAGCTAATTTTTTCATCGAAATTCTCCTTTGGTTTTTTAAACAATGAAAGTATATAAAAATTTGATAACATTATAGGAACAAAATTATTCATAGTAAGAAAGTGAGCTTTTCCCGAATTTTTTGGTTTTACCAAGAGTATATTTACCGATTTCTAGTGGCAATTTATAAGAGCTCATGTGCTCTATAGTTATGAGATTTGTCTTTTCTTTAGGTATGTTTGATATAAGAGCATATACTTTTTCATATATATCATCCATACCTTCCCTTATGCAAAAAGGTGGGTCAAAGTAGAAAAAAGACTTACTCGTAAGAGTATGCACCAAAACTGGAAAATACTCAAAACTATCAGCTCTTTTACATGTAGAGCTTTGTTTATCTATAAAATCACAATTTTTTTTTAAAATTTCATATGCACTTTTATCCTTTTCTATAAAGAAAGAGTGCTTGGCACCTCTACTCAAAGCTTCTAAACCCATGGAGCCACTGCCTCCAAATACTTCTACAAAAACTTCATCGATTATGTCAAACTGGATAGTATTAAAGTAGGATTCTTTTAATATAGATTTTGTGCTTCTTGTGCTTTGAAGTGATGGAAGTTTTAATTTTTTACCTTTATATTTTCCTGCACTTATAGTTGAAAATATCTCTTTATTTTTCATAGTGCTCTTCTACAAGACTATATAAATCATCTGAAAATTTTTGTGTTAAAAAATCTATCTTTTTTCTAAGGTCTTCTTTTTTGTCAATGTTTGAAATATCTTCTTTAAAATTTCCACTAAGCCCCTCGTAAAATTTTTCTAATTTAATCATAAGCGAAGATTGAGAAAATGGTCTTTGCAGGTTTGACAACTCATCTGAAATCACAAATTCTGGTTTATCTAACCCCAGTTTTTTATCACTTACCACGAAATCACATTTTTTATAAGTAACTATATATTTTTTTAAAAAAATTTCTAATGATTTTGTGAGTAGCAAAGAGTCACAAGCTAAAGCAATTTTCATACAAATCTCCTAGGATATATTATTCGGTTATTTTAACATATAAATGCCTAACCATAAATAAATTTAAACAACTGTCGATTTATAGTTTAGAATACTTAATCAAGGAGGATGAAATGGATATATTTAGTGCCACAAACAAACAAGTAGCTCAAGCAACTGCACCAAAGGCAGATACATCAATACATGCAAGAAAAGCGGTTGATAGCACAAATGAAACTGCAAAAGTACAAAAGGATCAGACACCTGATACAAAAAATATTAGGAAAGAACTCTCAAATACGGTGAAACATCTAAATGACAACATGAAAGCTTTAGATACAAATATTATGTTTGGTTTTAACGACAAGATAAATACAATGTTTGTGGATGTTACCGAGAGAAGCACAGGCAAAATAATCAGAACAATACCAACAAAAGAGGCTATGAGCCTTTCTGAAAAAATGCAAGAGATAGTTGGCATGATTTTTGACAAGAAAGGATAAATAATGGCATCCGCATTAAGTTCACTAGGCTTAGGAAGTCAAGGGGCATTAAGTTACAAGGTTATAGATCAGCTAAGGGCAGCCGATAATAAAATTATAATAACGCCAATTGACAATAAAATAATCAAAAATCAAACTAAAACAAATGACTTGTCAGCTCTAACTACGCTAACCGCTTCGTTAAAAGCAGAAACAAGTACTCTTTCTAGTGAAATGAGTTATCTCAAAAGAACGGCCACATCTTCCAATACTGGAGTGTCCGTGAGCGTTAAAGACGGAACGGAGATTCAGGACTTTTCATTTAATGTAACTACTTTAGCAAAAAGAGATATCAACGAGAGCAAATCATTCGCAAAACAAACGGATACTTTTGCCTCAGCTAATGACACGATAAATTTTAATATTAACGGAAAAAATTATACAGTTGATATTCTACCAACTGATTCTATAAAGACTTTTAAAGATAAAATTTTTGGTGCAACAAATGGCAAGATAACGGCATCCTTGTTGAATGTTGGTGGAACAAATCCATATAAATTGGTTTTAAAGTCCACAGATACAGGAGCTAACAATGCCATAACCGTAACATCTGCTGGAATAACAAACGGAACAACAAATTTGGGGTTAATAAATATACAACCAGCTGGGGATTTGAATGCTACTTTTAATGGGGTTCAAATCACAAGGACAACCAATACAGTATCTGACTTGATAATAGGAGCTACTATAACTGCAAATAACAAGGTAAATTCAAATATATCTATCACGCAAGACACAAGTGCGATTAGTGGCAGTATTAGCTCTTTTGTAACTAGATACAATTCATTGATGAGCAATCTTAGTGAATCAACAAAATATGATGTAAAAACAAAAGTAGCAGGTGCTTTTCAGGGAACTTCAGAAGTTAAATCTTTAAAGTCAGACATAAGCAGATATCTTCTAAGTATTGATTCAAGCGGAAGGAATCTGTCTGATTATGGAGTAACTCTCAATAGTGCTGGCACTCTAGAATTTAACAAAACAACATTTGACAGCAAGATAAAAAGTAACAGTTCTGATGTTGAAAACTTTCTCAGAGGAAATGGTACAGCAAATGGTTTTTTTACAAACTACAACTCAATGTTATCAAACTATATAGACAAAAATAATGGAATATTAACAAGATACAATACAGAGCTCTCTGATGAAAAAAAGACATTAAAAAAGAGCAAAATAACATCTACAACTAGATTAGACACCAAATATGCCACTATGGTAAAAAAGTTTTCTGCCTATGACAGTATCATAAGCAAATTAAACGCATCATTCCAGTCTTTATCAATGCAAATAAGCGGCGTGGTAAATGGAACAAAAGGATAAGGGGAAATTATGAGTCCAAACTTAGCATATGCAGTATATTCACAGAATAATATATCCATAGAATCATCAGAAAAATTAATAGAGATGCTTTATGAAGGTATTTTAAGATTTGCTTCTCTTGCTAAAAGAGCAGTGGAAACAAAAAATATAGAGAAAAAATCATATTGGACAAACAGAACGGTTGCTATATTTTCTGAGCTTCTAAATTATATAAATTATGATGCTGGCAATATTTCAAACTATCTAACAGGATTGTATCTACATCAAATAAAAACTCTAAGTATCGCAAATATAGACAATGATAGTAAAAAAATCGAAGAAGTTATATCTGTAACAAAAGAGTTACTACAAGCCTGGAGAGAAGAGACAAGTCATGACTTGGACAAATAGTTTAAAGATAGCAATCATAGAAAAAGATATCCAAAGTATATCTAAATTGACAAAAACTCTACCACAATTTACAGAATTGGATAAAGCTA
>JALUXT010000200.1 GCA_027013245.1 Campylobacteraceae bacterium | reverse complement strand
GTACGGCAGTAGTGAAGCTACCAGAGGCGCTGTGTCCGCAGAAATGCAAGTTTCTTTTATAATTACAGAGGAGTTGTACCAAAAAGTAGTAAAACCTTACACAAATAATTCTAAAATTACTGAGAAACTGTTTGAAGTAACAATTGAAGCAGGTAATATCCAACAATCTAGTATATTTTATGAAGCCCGTTTATACTATATAATGTCTGATTGTAAAATATCTGATATATCAACAGAACTAGCAGGTGATGGTGGTTTTTACAAAGTAAACATTACGTTTAAAAATCCACGCTCAGTTCAGTTAGTAACAGCTACAGGTCAGAACTTAGTAACATATACCTCTGGAGGTACTACATATAATGTTGTGCATAATGGGCAATTTGTTACAAACTCTAGTTTATAATCTTTATTAACAAATATTGTGTTATACTATTAATCACTTAAATATTTAAGAAAAGGAGTTACCGCTAATGGCATTAGTAATTAAAAAATCAAACGAGGATACTTTAAAGTATATTCCTGTATTGGAACGTGACGAGGAAACACCTGCTATTTTTGAAGTTCGTCGAATCCCTCAACGTGAGTTTGCAAAACTTGAGGATAAACTTGCACGAGTTTATAATGACCAGTCTATTGGGCTTAGTACAGCAACTTTCAATTATGGGGTAGTTAAGCTTGGTTTAGTTTCTTGGGAAAATATTAATGATGAGTACGGGCGTCCAATCACACCAGAGAAGACAAAAGAAGGTGTATTTAAGGATGATTATATTAATATGATTCCTCAACAAATCCTTAATGAGCTTGCAGAAGTAATTGCTAGTATCACACGTGACCCGGAAAGTATTGATATTTTCCGTGATGTTGGTTCACCAGAAGCAGTCGCTGAACAGCGTGAACTAGCTAATAGTGTGCCTGATGAGGAAAGCGAAGAGGCACCCCCAGAGGAAGCCACCGAAAAACCTAAACGTTCCCGTAAAAAAGCCTCCTAAGAGGCATTAATGGCTGAGTTTGCAACAATAGTAAAAAAGGAGTGTAGGTTTGTATCCGACACTCCGGACTCAGTCTACCCACTGACCATAACCTACAAAACACTTTCCAAAAAAGATATTATCAATTCTGAATACTTGAAAGACAGTTATTATGAACGAGCCTTGTACTTTGCAGAAAAGGCAATAATCAAAATTGATAATGTTTTTGACGAGGATGGTGTAGTTGTTACAAACGCTACTGTACATGACCTTCCAATTCATATTATAAAAGAACTTGCCACAGAAATAGTAATAAAATCACAAGTACCTGATAACTTTATTGATAAGTTAATACTAAACCTTGATATAACTTTTGATAAAAATTTATCTAAAGATACTTGGAAATGCGAAGTATGTAAACAAAGGGGTCTAGATAAAGTAAGAAATTGCGGGTATTTAGGTGGTAATAGTGCAGAAAAAAATAAATTCTACTCAAAAGATTTTGTAGTTGAGGTAAATGGAAACTTGTATACCTATTGTCCGATATATGAAGTAGACAAAGAAATACTAAATAGTGCATTTTCATGTTATGAAATGTTTAAAAATGGGCTCACTCCTGAAGAGGGTGGTGTGTATGATCAAACTGAATTTTTTGTGACTTCTTCCTCCGTTGTTTCATCAAAAGTTTCCGAGTACGAACGCAAAGAAATGGAAAAGCTCAAGAATAAAAAAGGATAAATTTTATGGGTAGAAAAGCAAGCGAAGCTAATTACAGAATAGTTGCTGAGGTTGAACTAAAACGTGCTAAATCTATGCAATCTGAGACCCTTAATATTGTCAAAGACTTAGATAAAATCTTAAACAAACTTGAGAAGTTTGGTGATAGAGGGGCTTCTGAGCGTGTTGCACGGCTTACTGAGGGTTTAAAAACACTTGGAGGAACAAGCAAACATTTAGCCATTGATATACAACAATCTATGGAGGTATTCAGAGCAGAGCTCAGTGCCGCAGAGGATGATACAGAAGCTATTGATGCTGCTTATGCAAAATTTATTAAAACAGTATCAAAATTATCTACCGAGTTTGCAAATATTGCTACACAAGCTAAATCTGTAAAAACTGCTTTTGGTTCAGAATTGCCTGAAAAAGAGTGGAAAAACTTCCAAAAAATTATGCAGGATTCTACAAAGATTCCGAAAAAACTATCAGGCGAGTTTTTAGTTATTCGCAGTAAAATAGCAGACCTTAATACGGAATGGCAAAAATTTAATGCAGGTGACGCTAATAGTAAAACTTTAGAAAGTCTTATTAATACTACAGCACAAGTTAAGGCTGAGTTTAATAGTATGCTCACAGCATATAAAAGTACATTCAAAGAATTTGGCCCTGCTTTAAATGTTAGTATTGACAATGCTGTACGTAATGCTAGAAATGTTAAAACAGAATTAGTCAGCTTACAAAAAGAAATAAATACCTTATCGGCTCGTGCAAGCACAACTAAGCAAAGTAATACTGCTAATAATGCTATGCTTGAGGCTACAAAAAATATTAATAGTATCCTCGAACAACGTGAGAGATTAATTAAAAGAATTGAGCTTATTAAAAAGAAAGTTGTTGATGGAACTATTAATGAAAAAACAGCGGCAGGTTTAGTTGCCACAGCTGAAAAACAATTAGTAAGTTTGTATAAAGATGAACAAAAAGGTCTTGAAAAAATTCGAGAACTCAGACAGCAAATTTATGACATTGCTAATCCAGAAGAAAAAGATAACCAGCTTGCAATTATCGAGCGTGAAATTAGCAAGTTAAAAGCCAAAGCAGAACAGTTAAAAATTAATGAGGAATTGGTAAAGAAAACTGAGCAAGAATACATGCTGCTTTCTAAAGAAATATTGCATGGAGCTTTATTACCAAAAGATTTCAATAGTAAGATGACAGCTATTACTGAGAGTAGTAAGAAAAATCTTGATATTTTGAAGGACACCAACAAGCTTTACAAAGATTCTGAGAAAGAGTTAGAAAAAATTGAGAAACTATACACTCGTATAGAAAAAACAAAAAACGAGAAAGATAGATGGGCATCTACAAAAAATTTACAAGAAGCTGCCGCTCAGATTGAAAATCTTAAGAATAAAGAAAAAGAAGCAACTTCTGCAATTAATCAATTAAAAATTGCTATTAAAAATGCTACAGACCCAGATGAAGTCGCAAAGTATAATAACCAGTTAAGAGAAGAGGTTAATACACTCAGAGCTATTAATAAAGAGCAAGCCAAAATAGCTGACACAACTACAACAAATCTTAAAAAGATGGATTCTATTAAATGGATAAAAAATATTGGTGCAAGAGCTATGGCTTATGCCGGACTTTACACAGGTATTTATGGGGTTGTGTCAGTAATTAAAAAAGGCATTGGTAGTATAGTAGAGTTTAATAAAGCTGTTATGACAATGAGTGCCGTATTTGATGTTTCTGTAAAACGGGCTACAACTCTTGAAAAACAAATAGTAGGCCTTGGCGAAGCTTACGGAGGAACTGTTGACCAAATTAATGAGGCAGCTCTTGCTCTTGGTCGTGCGGGTATCGCTGAAAAAGATTTAATTGATGCTACAGAGGTTGTCATCAAAATGGCAAAGCTTACTGGTGACTCCATTGGTGAATCTGCTAGTGCTATTATTACATATCAGCAGGTATTTGGTAATACACACTCTATAAAAGATTTGGGAGACCAGCTGGCTTATGTAGCTAACCAATCACGTCTTTCTACAAAAGATATTAGTACGTATTCTAACTATGCTCTTGCCGCTGCATCTGCTTCTAATGTAACATTGGAAGCAATCAATGCTATGGCTACTTCTTTTTCAAATGCTGGTCTTAATGCGTCTACTATTGGTACTCAAATTCGTCGTTTAACTAATGTATTTAGTGATAATAGTTCCGCAGTTAGTAAGTTTTTTACTACTGTTGGTCTTAGTCAAAAAGCGTTTGTTGACCAGCTTCACTATTCGGCAGAAGAATCAGATAAAGCAATGGTAATGCTTATTGACAGAGTTTCCCAATTATCTGCCGTTGATTTTTCAAGAGCTGTTGCAGATATGGACGTTCTCGCAAAACAGTCTTTAACACTTTTACGTAATAATGCGGATGAAATTAAAATGCACTTAGAAACACTTCAAGCAGGCGTCTCAGGTGAAATTAATAAAGCTATATTGATTACGGAAAGTTATGTAGGAACTTGGGAACGTCTTAAAAACTCTATGTACCAAGCTACGGTAGCTATGGGAGATAAGTTCTTCCCTGTTATAAAATCTGCTATGGAAAAGTTAATTGAAGGTGTGCACTGGCTTACTGTTAATGCTGATAATCTTACAAATGCTTTTGGAAATTTTATAACTACAGTTGAAGTTCTCGCTGGTCTTAAAATATTTGGACCATTGTTACTACAAGTAGTTGATTACATTAAACTTGTTGGTACAGCTAGGACAGTAACTGCTTTATGGTCCGTATCTTTACTTAAGCTTAAAAAAGGATTTGCAGGATTAACAGCAGTAATGAAACGTAATCCAATAACTGCAATAGCAACAGTAGCTCTTTCCGCTGCTATGTACTTCCAAGATTGGGCTGATTCAACAAAGGAAACTACATCAGAAGTAGACAAACTTGATAAACACTTGTCAGGATTAATAGAAACATCTAAAAAACTAAAAGATTCAAAAGAGTTTGAGGCATATGCAGCAAATTACGTAAAAATTCTAGAAACACGTAATAAACTTAATGAAAAACGGAGTGATGAAAAAACATTTTCAATGGCCAAAGAGCTTGAAGAAAATAAACTTTTATTAGCAGGGCTGCAAAAACAACTTAAATATCGGAAAGACTTAAGTGATGAAACAAAAAAAGTGCTTGAAGATACAGTACGCTCCCTTCAGAATAAAATTAAGTACCAAGAAGCTTCTAATGCAGAAACACAAAAAGCACTAAAACTGCAAAAAATGCTTAGTGGTCTTGTAGGTATTGAAAAGAATTATAAGCTCATTAGTAGCATAAATGCCCCAGAAGCACAAAAAGCAGCCAAAAAAATAAAAGATTCTATTGAACTTTTTAAGAAAGAAATAATGAAACTTCGCTCAGAACTTAATTCCTCTGGGGCAAAAATATTTGATAACTCCTTTAAAAGTTTTGATTCTTTTACAAAAACTATAGCAAAGCGTTTTGCAGATGAGATAAAAAACCTAAATAACCTAGCGAATAATGGTATAAATATAACAGAAGCTAAAAAGAATATTATTAGTGATTTAGATGAAATTACAAAAGTAATGACAGATAAATTTTCTTTATTTGCTCAAAAAACCCTGTCTGACCAATTGTCTCCACTTAACAACTCTAACGACCAAGTTGTAAAAACATTGGCAGATACTTTACAAAAAGTTTCAAAAGAGTTTGGAACTGACATGGAAAAAAATTACCAAATTATATTCAAGATGAAGAATATAATAAAGAATGCTAAGTTAAATCCTAAAGTAAATGAAAAAGAGCTTGGTATATTGAAAGACACTTTAGGCGGTATCCTGCAATATATGACACAACTTAATACTTTAGCTAGTACAAAAGTTTCTGCTGAAATGATAGGTTTTAATGCACCACAGCTAAAAGATGTAGGATTAAGTTTAGAGATTCTTGCTAATAAGATGAAAGCTCTTGAAAAAGAGCAACAAAATTACAATAGTACTGTTGCTGGAACTGCTAATGTAACAGATAAAGTAGTTAAATTACTAGCAAAAATTAGTAATATACAACTAGACTACGCTGATAAAAGTAAGCAAATAGATGAATTAGAGGCCTCTTTAGCTAAAACAAAAGACACAGTAAAAAGCTTAAAAAAAGTATATGATGAATCTACAGGACCGGGTAGATCTAAAGCATTAGAAGAGTACAACAAAGCTATAACAAAAGAGCTTTCTTTAACTAATCAGTTGTATAGTTCTAAGAAAGAATTGTTCAGTCTTAGTAAAAAAGAGGTAGCAGCACAACAAGCTTTAGCAAGTGCTTACGTAGAAGCAGAAATAAAACGTGAAAAGGCCTTGGCTAAAAACTCAAAAGCCGCTAAAAAAGCTGCTGAGCAGTACAAAAAACTTCAAGAAAGAATTAGGAATGCCCTTCTTGCAGGTGATATGAAAACGTATGCAGCTTCTTTTAAAATAGCCCAAGATCGTGCAAAAGCTTTGGCAGACACTGCTGGTGACCTTAATGCCGAACAAAAAAGAGTAAATGAGTCAACCTCAGAGTATTCTAAGGTGCTTGCTAAACTTGAACGTGCTCAGTCTGCAATGATGGATTATGAAAAAGCATATAAAACACAGTCAGATAACTTAGCTAATGCAAAAGAACAAGCCGATAACTTGTTACGTAGTATTGACGACCTGCGAGCTAAAAAAGCAACAATGAGTGAGGAAGAGTTAGCAGAGTTAAAACGTTTAGAAAAACTGTATGCTCAGGCACAAGGTAATGTTGTAGCTTTTATGCAGGCACAAAACGCAGCTGCTGCGGGGCGTAATGCACAACATCAAAAAGTTATCGAGTACTTGAAGAGACAGAAAAAAGAAGAAGCTGACCTTAATCAAAAACTTATTGAAATGTATAGTAGTAAGTTTATGTCTAAATACGAAAAAACACGAATTGACCTTACTACTAAATACTTAAGATTGCGTAATAAAGTTATTGAAACATATAAACATGACAAAGCAGCCTTAACACAACACTTAGCAATTTTGGACGCAGTAATCAAAAAAGAAACAGAGCGTTATACTAATGCTAATAAGTTTTCCACTGGATTCCAGAGTGCAATGGATAAATTTAAAAAAGATGCTAAAACTACTTTATTTGACTTTGGTGAAGAAGTTGGGACTACTTTTACAGATTCTATGACAAGTAGCTTAGATTCATTTTTTGATTATACATCAGAATCTTGGATGAATTGGGGAGACTTAGCAAAATCAGTTATTCATGATGTAGCTAAAACTCTTATACATGAATTATTATCAAAAAGTATAACAAGCCAATTAGCTTCCCTGTTTTCATTTGGGTATAACTCTCCCGGAGGTGGAATCGGCTCTAGTATGGGAGTCATGGGTCTGTTGGGTAGTTTTGGTGGTTTTAGTAATATGTTTGGTAGTGGTGCTGTTAATACTGGAGCATCCACTAGTGCGGCAAACTTAGCTATGGTAAATGAGATTACATCACAAGCTGTTACAAAAGCAACTACAACAGCATTAACAGATGCGGGAGCTGTCTTCAAAAAGACTTTTGCAGACTTTACTGCAAGTAACACAGCGGGACCTACAATACAAGCAGCACAACAATTAACCAATAGTTCAACAGAACTTGCTAGTGCTTCTGGGGCTTTAGCAACAAGCGCTGGTACACTGGGACAAACTGCTGGAACACTTGGGGCAAGTTCAGCGGAACTTGGTCAAACTGCTGGTTTATTTGGTGCAGGTGGTTATTTAGCTACTGGTATGAACACACTAGCCCAAGCAATAGCTGATGCTGGATTTGCGTCTGGAGGTAGTTTTGTAGCAGGTTTTGGTGATTTAGCTTCTGGTACGGCAACTGCTGGTGTTGGTGGTGCTTTTGCTGCTGGACAAGTAGCCGCTGGTGGTGTTGCGGGCTGGTTGACAGGATATATTGGTGACGCTATTTTAGGTGTTGAAACTCATGCACCAGAAGCGGGGGCTATTGGAGCTGCTGTTGGTACTGCTATAATGCCCGGAGTTGGTACCGCAGTTGGCGCTATATTAGGGAGCGTAATTGGTGGTCTTCAGGGTAAGCATTGGAAATTAACCGGAATGGGTTTAAAAACAGTGCAGGATGAGCTTTCTACTAAAATTGAGTCTAATATTATCGAGATGTATAAAGAGTACGAGAAGAAAAGCTGGTTCAAAACAAGTAAATCAAGTAAGTCAGAAAAAGTACAAATTGATACAGGGTATTTAGATGATACTCAAATAACGTACTTAGCAATGACAACTGATTTTAAAAAGATTATTACTAGTATTAACACAGTTTTTAATAACTTGAGTGATAGCTTCAAAGGCTTTATTGTTGAAGCTGGTAAATATTCTAGTAAGAACTCAGCGGATAAATTAGTACTTTCTGCTATCCACCAAGCATATGCAGGAATAGAAGATACTAAACAATCTTGGGCAAATGATTTCCATAAACTTAACAAAGAGGTTGGTAAAGTAAGTCTTGGTGCATACGCAAGTATAGATTACACTATTGATAGCAAAAAAGTTGGGGAAGGCTTAGCAAAAATTGATGAGGTTCTTAAAAAAGACCTTCCTGATAATGTTAAAGCTAGTATAATTAAATACAGAGATTCTATAATCTCTGCATTTGATACGTGGACTAGTGGTAATTATGATAGGAAAAATGCACGAGTAGTACAAAAACTTTATAAAGATGTGGTTGAAAATTTCGATAGAATTGGTAACGCTATTGAAGAAGCTATTAATACTGATATTACTGGAACAGCCGATTCAATAGCACAAAATTGGAAAGATCGTGCAAAAGCTGCTGATAAAAGTGTTTATGAATTTTTTATGGAAAAAATGCAAGCATACACAGATGTACTTAATCAAGCAAAAGTAACATCTGGGGCTATTTCTGTAAATGAGTTAAATTTTCAAACAGCATCAACTAACTTGGATAATATTGTTGCATCCTACAATGAACAGTTTAATAAAACTCTGGCTCAGATTGAACAAGCATTTAGTGATAAAAATAATAGTTTATTAGATGCTCAAATTAAAGGGTCTAACTCTCTTGATGAAGTTGGTAAGGCTGTACAAAGGTTCTTAACACGTAGTACTAACTTTAAACTAGAGTTTGATAAGATTGACTTCAATAATATGGATTTAAGTGAGTACGTCAAACTTAATAAATTGATTAACGATAATATTGTATTAACTGCTGACCAAACTGAGGCATTTACTGCACTTGGCGATTCATTGTTAAAATTAGAAGAAGCTACAAAACAGTATGAAGCAATGCTTGTACAGAATGGCACAACTCTTTTTGACTTACTTGATAAAGTAAATGGGTCTAACCTTAATAAGAAACTTAAAATTGCCACTGTAGCTCAATCTCTTGGTATTGATGAGCAGGCTGTTATTGATATGACAAAAGAAACTTTTGTACAAATGATTAATAAAGCTTTAGGAGGCCTTAACCCATCTGAACTTGCGGGTCTTATTAAAATGTCTCCAGCTCAGTTTACTGAATGGAAAGCGCAGCACCAAGAGTATGCAAACTTAACGCAAGAAGAAATTCAAGCATTACAAGACCTGCTTGATATTCACCCAGAATGGGTCAATCAACTCAAATCAGCACATGAACAGCTTGTTGGTGTAACAGACCAAATGTTTGGTTTAGTACAAATTCTTGATAAGTATCAAGGGACTGCAAGAGCATCTACTTTAGAGGTTGAAAATGCTATGCGTGTTCTTGGTATGAGCACTCTTACTGATAAGGCCTATGTAGCAGTATTAAAAGAAAAGATTAGAAATCAAGAAGATTTGACTGATGTTGAGCTTGAAGCAATACGAATTATTGATGCTAGCCTGTCGCATATAAAAAAGATGATGAAAGACGCTGTTGATAATTTTAATAAAACAGCAGAAGCAAATGGATATACAAACAACCCCTATGAGCAGGCTATTGCTTATCATGAGGCGGCTATATCAGGTCTTGAAGGTAGTATTAGTGCTATCGACTCCCAAATAGCAGGGCTTCAGTCTCAGATTGATGCTTATGAGAACCAAATTAGTGGTTTGAATGACCAAATTGATGTTTATCAAGGTCAAATTGATGATATTAACTCTCAAATTGATGTCTACAAGAATCAAATTAGTGACTTGAATGATCAAATTCAAGTATACCAAGACCAGATTGATACAATTAGTAGACAAATAGGAGACTACAGAGACCAGATTGAAGTTTTAAATCACCAAATTCAAGGGTATCGTGACCAAATTGCAGCAATTAATGACCAAATTAATATCTACAAAGATCAAATCTCTGCACTTAACGATGAGATTAGTGAGTATAAAGACAGTATTAAGGACCTTAATGCTCAAATTAAAGACTATCAAGATAGAATTAAAAATATTGATTCTATCATTAAAAGTTTTGATGGGGTTATAAAGTCGTTACAAAGTTCTATTGATGCTATTTATGGCACAAAAATGAATGGGCTTGACAACTTACGTTATCTTGAGATGTTATACAGACAATCAAAAGATGAACTTTCAATAGCAAAAGCAGCTTTTGATGCAAACAGAGAAAACAAAGATGCTGCCGACAAGTATGTAACTGCTCTTAACGAATTTAACAAGGCTGCTGGTAATTATGCCTCGGCATTATCAAAAGATAAGTCAATGGCTGGGCTATTCGATAGAAATTATAAGAGATTATTAATAGCAAGTGATATGGGCAAAGCACAAATTGATGTGGGTAATGAAAAAGATAACTTACAGGGACTTAAAGATAGCTTAGAAGCTTTGGTAACACCTTTGCAAAATCAAGTTGATGCCCTTAACTCACTTATAGAACAAAAACAGAATGAGATTAATAGCATTGAAAATCTCATAAAACCTTTAGAAGACCAGATAAAAGGTATTGAACAAGCCTTCATTAAACCATTAGAGCAGCAGATAAAAGCAATAGAGGATTTGATATGGCCACTTGAACAACAAATAAAACAAATTCAAAAAGATAATATCAGACCGCTGCAGGATATGATAAAAGTAATCGAGCGTTTTGATATTAAGCCACTTGAAGATCAAATTAAAATGATCCAAACTGTATACATACAGCCACTAAAAGATCAAATAGCCGCTATAAAAGATTTAGAAAAACCATTAAAAGACCAGATAGATATTCTGAATGCACAGAAAAAACAGTTACAAGATTTAATCAATTACCATAAAAATGCTATAGATGCCATTAAAAAAGAAGAGGAAGAGTCCAAAAAACTCCTTCTTAAGATTTTTGAGCAAGGTGGGCAACAGGTTAAAACACTTGAGGACAAAAATGGTAATGTGCATAATATAGATATACAAGGATTTATGTCAGATGTTATGGGAGACGCTGCTAGTGCCTTGGGTGATGCTATAGGAGATGTTGTTACTCGTATGCAAGAGAGTTTTGTTGGAAACAATAACACTGGTGACTTAATGAACCCCGCTGGTTTTGGTGTGATGGATTGGAACAAAGATGGATTAATTGATGCTGTTAGAACTGTAAGCGGAGACGGTAGCAGTGTTCTTAGGTATGATTGGAATAATGATGGCACGATAGATGTAGAATACTCATTTGATAGTAGTGGTGTTTTACAAGATATTGCATACAACACACAAGTTACCTCTGATATGCTAAGTGGCCAATTAAAAGATGCGTTAGATAAAGTGGCTGAAACTAACCAAAGCTTAAATAACAGTTGGATTAGTGGAGACTTTTTTACAAAACTTAACCAAACAAAGGTAGAAGATAGTGGTGGCCCAGCTGTTATGCAATTTATGGGTTATGCCCAAAATTTAGATGCTTATGCTAAAAACTTAGATACATACAGTCAAGTGGGTGAGTTAAGTCCTGACTACTTCTCAAAAATAGATGAAAGTGTTGCAGCTTTACTTGATAATGCTAACGCTTACCTGTCTGCTGGTGGGGACGCATCAACGGCATCTGGCATTGACGGTCTATCTATGGGTGATGTAAGCTCAATGACCGCTAATGGGTTAGCCTTTAAACAGTATACAGAAACTCTTTTAACTGCTACACAGAAATTTAATGAGTCTATGAGTACATTACTTAATAGTGATATAAACTCTGTTGGTAAAGAAGAGTTTGATAAATACATGAATGACGCTGAAACAGCACGAAATGAAGCTATACTAGCTGCCCAAGAATACACTAAGAAGTCGATAGAAACTTCTATAGAAACTATCAAAACAAGTTCTACGACATTAGGTGATGGTATTAAGAATGTATTTACATCTTTTCAACAAAATATTGGTGATTTCTTGGTTAATGATGATACCACTAAAACTTATTTCCAAAATATGGTTGATGGTATAGCACAACCTATAGCAAGTGCTATGACAGGTTACTTAGATAGTATTAAACCAGTAATAACTAACACTGGTATTGATGTTGTGGATACAGCAGATGCTACTATCTCTGCAAGTGTAGCAGCTACTGGTGATGCTTTACAACAATCAACACTTGCTGTTACTGGTGGTCTTAATACAATTCAAAATGCTACAACACAGTATTTAGATGCCCTAAAAACAGGCAATCAAACATTGATAGATAATGCTAAAACACAATATCAAGCTGTTATTAGTAATATTGGTAGTGTAACTGCTGGTGCTGTCGATGCTAACGTACAAACAGCTTCAGATTCTGTAGCAACCGTTATTGACACTACTACAGGACTTGTACAAACATCAATAGACAGTGGTAATCAAACAATGATGGCGATAGCAGGACAAGTGTCTGCTTCAACTACCCAGTGGGTGTCCCAAATGCAAACAGAACTTGCTGCAACTCAGGCAAACGCTACAAAGCTTATTAATGATGCTGTTGCATCTGCTAATGCAGCTATTGTAGCGGCCGGTGGTGATGCGAAAACAACAGATGAAAAACCTAAGACTAAGACTAAGACTGGCAAAGGAATACTAAAAACAGCATTTGAAGGTATTGATAATACAGCTGGAAATATCACACAACCAAGCTCAAGTACTACGTCTGAGCCAGATACCTATGATGAAAAAAATATGCCTCATTATTATGGATGGGGATTCAGTCCAGCTGGTTACGCATCTGGAGGATACACTGGCAGTAACCCTACTGACTCTTTATCTGGTGTTGTCCATGGACAAGAGTTTGTAATGAATGCTGAGGCCACAAAATCAATAGGTGTAAATAATCTTGAAGCTATGAACTCAGGAGGCAGCTCTACCTTTGATACTATGGTCGATATACTTAAAGCAATTAGTAGTGAACTTGTAAGTATGAAAACAACACTTGCTAGTCAAAATGAGCAGTTGTTGGCAGTAAATGAAGACACTAACTTCTATGTTAAAAACCAATAAAGTGGAGTTATAATGAGAAAACCATACAATACACAACCCTTGGTACCAGTCCCAAGGGCAAATGTTTATGAGCATAGCACTGAATATTATTTTGCATTTTCATCTGATTATGTAGATTTTATTTATAATACTCCAAGCAACCCAACAAAAACAACTTTTATTTTATCCACAACTATTACAATTAATGGGGTTGATATTCCAAAGGGTGTGTATACCGTGGCGTATGGAATGCGTTTTAAAATGCCAGATAATACTATTATAAACAAACCTTCTAGTCTTTTTTACATAAATACAGAAAACGGTGGTGTGTATGAAGTAAAAGATTTTGGAGTTTCTTTATCTAACTGCTCATTGTTTTTACAATGCCCCTCTGATGTTTCTGGGATAACCCTACTAACTATTTTAGGGGGTTTTGATGTTGATACAGGAAAGATTACAAACAAAAGTTTTATTTTAGATGTTGCTAACCCTTTAACAAATTTGCAGGAAAATGCTCAAGGCACAACTACTACGGATAAGTACTTATCAGGTAATGTACTTATCTATAATGAACCAGACAGTAATGTTTACTTATATGGGGGGATTTACTACAACAGTGACGCAATCACCAGTGGACAGCACTATTATGAGTATGAGGAGGATACTGCACAATATTGGTCAGATAGGAGTTATAGTATTACCCTTTCTGGCACATATGCTGGAAAAGACTACAAAGTATCTGTTTCTGATATTACAAGTACTACTGATGTCCCATCAAGTGCTTTGACATCAGGAGCTAATTACGCATACCCGACAGGTACATACGCTGGGCATAGTGTGCAAGGTATTGATGGTTACAGCTACATAGTACCTGCTAAAAAAGCTGTTAATCTTGGCGGTTCTCCTGTTGCTCAAGATAGTACAGTAATTTACTCTGTTATTAATTCTAATACACAGAACGTGCATATGTGGGATATGCCGTCTTGTGAGTTCCCATCTGGTACTTATAGAACACTGCCAGTATGTAGGTCTGATTCTATAACAGCAGAGTTGGGGTTTTTGCAACCTAATGGAACATACTTTTATTATAATAGTGCTAGTGAATCTGTATCGTATTGTTCTGTTACTCGTACAACAGAGCAATCACAAGTTTTTACTAACCTAACAAACGGTCTCTGTTTTGGTGTTAGCACAAGTCTAAAGTACACTGATTTTAATATAATGTTTGATGAGGATAATGCTAAGATAGTAATACTAAACTCAAACGAGACGGTTATTATAAAAAACTTAGCAAGTTTTCAAACACCTACTTCGCCCGTTCTCCCAGAAAAAGCTGGAGTTCTTGTCCCAGACCTAGTTAAATATTCGGTTACTTCTCCAAATACAGGTAATGAGTATACAAAGGAGTATTTAAAGCCAGCTAAAATTTATATTCATTTAGCTAGAAGAATAATACCGGAACGCCCTGCAGAACGTATGAGAGTTGAGGTGTCTAACATTGGTAAAGTATGGTCTGCCAGCACAAACTATTCTTTAGGGGATGTTGTAAAATATAATGGTAAAGTCTATATTTCTGGTAAATATAACAATACAGGTAATACACCTGATTCTTCCCCAAGATATGAATGGATAGACATAGATGACCCAGTTTTTGATATACCTGATAAAGACTTTTTTAGACCTATGGACGAGTGGAACTCTTCAACTACCTATAATATTGGTGATGAAGTTATTGTTAAAGAGTTAGGGCTTAGATACAAAGCTACTGAGGATGGATTAGTAAATATTTTTCCTCCTGATGAAGAAAATTCTAAGTGGGCTCCTTTTGGTCCTGTAAATGAACTAATACCCTTTGACAACAACCCTGTAACTGTTTTTAAGCTTAGTACTGATTGGGGTGGCATCTCAATAATCTATGAAACTCCTGAATCTATTATTAAAGGTGTTGCAGGTATTGGTATTAATGGTGGTATTATAACTATTTCAACATTTGTAGGTAATAACTTACGTGAGGGTGAGAAGTCAATTATTGATGAGAGTAAAGATAACTACCTCCATCTACTTGCCCCTGAGATAGAAGCTCCTTATTATGGGTGTACAACAGGCTCCCAAACAGATTTTACTCCAAGAACTGTTGAGGTAAAAATTTCAAGACCTTCTAAGATTACGGAGGAACCTCTTAAAATATCTAACCTATTGATAGGAAAGTACCATTCATTTACATATTCAGAGTTTTCTTTATCTGTTCAACGTAAAGTAAAAACTAGCCAAAAAGATATTGATGGTATTGTGACAATTTCTGTTCCTGATTCTTGGTATGATATTATCGGAGGTACTGTTAGATTTGGTAATCTACCGGATTATCAAAGAGCTATAAGGGATTTAAACAGAGCGTCAGGAAGATACTCGTTATTTTATGGGGGAAATTCTGATTATGAGTTTAGTAATATTTTATCTTATGGAATTGTATCGTATACGACAACTGCTAGTGATCCTGTTACTAATACAATTAAAATTGATTGTCAAGGTGTTGCATCAGCGTTTGTGCCAGATAATTGATTGATTGATTGATTGATGGTCGTCCGAGTGGGACTTGAACCCACAACCTCGCCCTTATAAGGGGCGTGCTCTAACCTGTTGAGCTATCGGACAATTTTTATTGGTATTTTAGTGACATCTAAAAACCCATAGTGGGCTTCTCTATGGCAGTTAGCACATAATAAAACACATTTGTTTATCTCTTCAATAAACTCTGTCCAACCTTTTTTTAGGTTTTTACTAGAACGTCTTGAGATGTTAAACTTTTTATCTTTTTCATTTACATGATGAAATTCTAGCGCTTTGTCACACTTTGAGTAGCCGCAGTTTTCGCACTTGCCTCCTTTTAATCTCCGGAGTTCTGACATAACTTCATCACGAGTCTTTTTTGCTTTTTCTTTCTCGCACTCTGTGCAATATAGAGTTTTTGTGCTTTTACTTTTTTTTCTGTGTTTAACTAAACCATGTACTGGGCATTTTTTTAAAAAATTGGAAGTCCTTTTTATGGCGTTTTTCCTTTATTTAGGTAATAATAAGTTTTTTCTAAAATTTTTTCTTGAGCTTTTGTTATTTGCTTGTTTTGTATTTTAGCACCATATAGCCCAGAACATTGTTTAGAACAAAAGAACCCATGCTTTCCAGCTCGCATCTGATCATGAGTTGGTGTAAACTCTTTCCCACACATAGTACATTTTACTAAATTGTAGTACACTCTCTTTGCATCTAATTTTGCATGAGCACTCCTGTCTAGTATTTGAAGGTTATCTAAATTGTTATTAAGCGGGTTTTTATCAATATGGTCTACAGTTTCATTTGGTTTTAATACCCTGCTCAGAAATACTTCAATAATTGCTTTTGGGTATGATAGGGTTTTACTTTTACCTTTTTCACCTTTTTTCTTATGTGTATTACTAAGAATTAAATGCTGTCTTCCGTCTTTCCTAAGATATGGTCCATAAATAGTTGTGTATTCTGGGTACAGACTTAGTAAGGTACTCTTAAATGAATCTGTAATTTTTTGCTCCTGTGGTACGGGTAGTGGGAATCGAACCCACGATGTGAACTTATCTGTGAGGGTTTTTAAGACCCTTGCGTTTCAACCAGCTTCGCCATACCCGTATTAGTTTTGATTAAATAAAAATAGTGGCTGCGAATGCTGGGATCGAACCAGCGACAAAGGAGTTAACAGCTCCTCGCTCTACCTCTGAGCTAATTCGCAACAAACAAGGAGTAGCGCCAACTACTCCAAGTAAGCATAATCTATAGTTCCCAATATCAGAGAGATGACTTTGTGAACAAAAGTCGTTAATCCCTTTTGAACACATTAGAAGTATACCACAAGATTCTTAACAGAACCTTAACGATTCCTGTAGAATTGATTCAAAGCTTCTTCGCATTCCTTAATAGTTTCATCATCGTATTCCCACTCACCATCTGGAGCAACTATAGCCCCTTTGCTTATTCCTGTTTCGGGGTCGTAAAACATAGCTAACCCAACTGGGTGAAGAATTTCTTTGTTTATTTTATACAACAGTCCTGTTTTTGATAGGTAGTCAAAATCAACAGTTTTATATCCCTTTTCAGTCATTATTCTGCCTCCTTAGTTGATTCTTGTTTGCTATCTTGTTTATCTTCTTTTACCTCATCGTACCCAACAATAATATCAACTTTAGCGAGGGCTTCCGCAACTGCTACTTCATAATCTTGTTCGTATTGTGTAGCATTGTCTTTTAAAACATTTGCTACAGATTCTATGTCCATAGGATCATATAGCTTTTCCTCATCGTTAAGACTATTTTCTGCATTCTTTTTAACTCCAAGCAAAATATCTGCAAGCTGGCGTTCAATTGGCAACATTTTAAGTCTAGTTGCTGCCTGCTCTCCTGTCAATTCTGTACCATTAATCATAAGCTTAGTTTTGTTTACAGCTTCCGCAAGTTTTGTTTCAAAAAATGCAATAGCCTGTAGTGTTTTTAGCACTTCAACCATAAGGTTATTTGCTTTTTCACTGAACTCTTTCTTTTCCTGTTCTGATGAAAATTCATCAGTTGTTACAATTGATTCAAGTTGTTCTACAAGACTTGTCAGTTCTTTCTCTTTACGCCCCTTAAGAATTAGTGCCTTTGTTGCACTAATAATTTTTGGTTCTAATTTCAGTCCTGATTTCTGTTCTTTTGACTTCTTAGCCATTAGTTCTCCTTAGTTGTTTTGTTATACGCATTATATAATATTCTAAGTAACTTAGCAAGTATTTACAGTACACCGGCGACTAATTTAAACTTATCTGGAGTTGTTGTGATTGTGATACCATCATAATCATCTAAGTATACACGATAAATTCCTCCACGTTCTACACGAACTCTGTATTCTTTACTTGGGTTAGTCCTGTAATACCCGTAATACTCTTCATCAACAACTGGGTTAGTTATTTCAGTATCTTCTTTTTCTTTTTGTACAGCTTCTTCATCAAATACTTTTTCCATTTCTTCCATAAATTTTGCTGCATCCTCATCTACTTCTACATTCTTTGGCACGTATCCTCCTTGTTTTTCTCGTTTTGAGCGCTTTCTAAATACAAACATTAGTCCTCTTCCTTTACATGTGATTTGACTTTTCTTAGCAGAATTGTGAAAGTAGCTAAAATTTGGTTCTTATACTTCCTAGCTTTCTCTTTGTCACTGATTCTATTGATTTTTGACAATTCCATGTCTCTTACAGTTATTAGAGCGTTTCTAATTTGTTCGTGTTCTTTTTTTGTTAGACTTTCTGCAGTCATTATTCCTCCTATTTTAAGTAAGTTTACCAATTATAGCATAATATTTATAACTAATAGTATCGGATTCGTCACTCGCATTCGCTCGCTCCTAGAATCCTCTTGTGCATTCGCACACAGCGCAGCTTCGCTGCACTGCAAATATATTTATAAATTTTTTATAATTTTTTAAAAGAGCCGAAGGCTCATAAGGGTTCACGGGATTTAGCAGAGGGAGTGTCTATTATAGTACCTATTTTGGGTTTTAGGTACCATAATAGTTGTTTCACTGGACCTGAGCATCGGTCGTTTTAAACTATCACACATCTGTGCAGAGCATTTACAGCGGGGTTGTCCGGTCGCCTTATCTCCTACTACCAAGTAGGCTCAACAATTATAATGTAAGTAACTTAAAGAAATTCTAGAAAGTATTGAAGAGAGATTGTATATGTTTGGGGTAGAGTACGGAGTATCTCTGAATAGTAAGGCTCAACCTTTTCACCACAAGGGCGCACTTATTACCTATTGCCTACAACGGTCAAACATAACTATGTGTCCATAGATATGCCTATCCGATTACGACCCATAGTCTTTTCAGACAGAGGGAAGAATGTTTCAACTCGAAACCTCACATTTTTATATTTTTATGGATTGCTTTACCTTTATAAACCATATATATGGTATAATAAAGGCTCAGAACCTAAGTAGGTAAAAGTTAGATAGGTTCTGACTTTCTATAGAAAGCCTCTCATAGACGCAATGATTGACGCCCTTCACTTCTGAAACTATAACACAAAAAAGTAAACATCCTAAAGAAACCTTAAAAATAATGTTATATTAAGCTTCTTATGGTACAATCCTGCTATTATATATTTCTGTGCACAGGCTGTATCGTGTACAAGCATATAAAATATAGAAACATAGGAGAATACATGAAGAAGATTGTTGTGGTAGATAGTAAGTTATTGGCTTACTACTTCTTTCATAGGAGAGAACCAGCTTATAAGATTTTTAGAAAAGTTGCAGAACTCTTGAATGATTACGGGATTCATCCTAATGAAATTGGTAAGATTGTTTGGGCTATGGACTCAAATAAAAAGGGGTACAATAAACGTAAGTCTGTGTACCCAGAGTATAAAGCTCACAGAAAAGAACTAACTAAGAAGAAAACGCAAGCTGAACAAGCTCGTCAAAAGGAGTTTGAAAAACTTTACCAAAATATGGAGTCATTGTTTAAGTATTTTGGTGTGCCTATTGCAATTGGTGGTATTGAGGCTGACGATGTAGCTAATATTATTGTAGAGCGTTTTGGAGAAGACTACGAGATTATACTAGTATCCTCTGATAGAGATTGGAGTTTTAATTTTGAGCTCACCAAAACACCTAAGAATATTAAGATTATACATTTGACAAGAGGTTTAATAACTAAAAGTAACTGCGAGGATAAATTAGAGATTCCAAGTGAGGCTGCCTTGTACTTTCAGGTATATGCTGGTATTGCAAAAGAGAATGTATCCGGTATTGTAAAACTTGGAAAGAAAACTTTTATGAAATATTGGAAGTCTGTTGGCGGTAATGTCAAGAAACTGCACGAAGTTTTGAAAGAAGATGTATTAAATGGAAAGCGTGGTATGAGTCTTCCCGACGATGCCACAGATTTTGATGCACTTATTAAAAGGAACTTGCAGATACTAAGTCCAATATTGTATGAAGATTTGACAGAAGAGCAGAAGGCAGAATTCAAAGAACAATTTGATCCTTCTAATCATTTAGAAGATAATGGGACTAACTTGGCTATTAATTGGGAGAGCTTGTTTAAGGTGATACCTATATTTCCTCCTATTGTTAAGAGTTACTATAAAGTAAAGGGGGCTATGTAACTTTAAGATTCGTTTAAAGTTACTGTGCTATAATTGCACCAACATTCGTAAAGAATGCAAATAAAAGAAACTGAGGAGAAACCTATGGCAAAAAAAGAAGAAACACTAGAACACATGACAGTTGAGGACCTTGTAGCTCTTGGCTTTGATAAAGAAACCGCAGAGAAGATGACTAAATATGCGGGGACTTCTGAGGGTGGTGGTATTTTCGCACCAATTCTGTCTTTTAACTATGATAAAGATGATGTACTTGGAGATACAGGTGTTGCTAAGAAAGGTGAGTTTATTAGTGGTTACAAGATTAATCGTAGCACGCTTACACTCGAAGAAGAAGGTATTAACCTAGGCAATGAGATTGAATTTATTGTATTCGCCAGTGTGTACCAATACAGCGCTTATGATAATGTAAAAAATACTACAAGCGTTGCTTCAAATATTTTTACTTCTGTGTACGACTCAAAAAAAGCGGTTGACCTTAAATCAGGAAAACTTATCACTGAGTTGATGAAAACTAATGATAAAATCAAGTTTGCTAACATTCTTGGTATTCTGGTTAAGACTGAGGATGGTTGGAAACCATTTGCTTTTTATAGTAGAGGAACAAACTATTTTGAGCTTAATAGTCAGCTTGAGGCTCTTGGTATTGACCCGAAAGAGATTGCAAACTCATACCGCTTCACAGTAACAAGTAAAAAAGTACCTACTAAAGGTAATCCAGCGTGGGTAATGGACCTTAAATCTGCTGATAAACTTACTATCAAAGACTTGATGGCGAATAGAGAGGTTATTGCAGAAAATATTAAGAAGTTTGATACATGGGTAACTTCTGTAAACTCTGTAAATAAAACTCAACCTTCTACCACAGCTTCTACAGATGCGGAAGAAGCGGTAACTGAAGAGATGGAAGATGATGACATCGCATTTTAATTAGTTACCTAAATTATGCTAAAATAGCTCCTAAAAACTAGGAGTTATTTTTGGCAACTACCCTTATAATTACAGGTGATATTCACCTTAATCTTTCTAACAATCCTTCCTTTGAAAAAATGCGTTATGAAAAATATATCCACCTTCTTGTGCAGACTGGCAGAGAAACCCCCAATTCTATACTTATTCTTAATGGAGATATTTTTGATAAAGCAAAACCAACCCCAGAAGAAGTAAAAATTTTTTATGCCTCCATACAACAACTTAACACTGTATATAAAAGGATTTTAGTAATTCCGGGAAATCATGAGGATTTATCTCATAAAAAAACATGGTTTGACTTCTACCCAGCTGTTGGTTATGAGGTTAAGCACTATGATAAAGAGGTGATTGACGGAGTTGTTTTTAATTTTGTTTCTCATGCAAACATAGGCGCAATCGGTACTATTGATATAGACCCTAAAAGTAATAACATACTTGTATCACACTATAGGTCAGAGATGGGGTTTATTACTACAGAAGTTGATAATGATTATGTATCCAGTACATTTGACTTGACTATACTATCTGATATACATTTTAATTACAAACCACGTGAGAATATTGTGTACACATCCTCACCATATAATACCCATTACACTGAAAAAGTAGCTAATGGTTTTATAAAACTTACCGTACGAGACGGTGCTGTTGATTATAAGTTTACTGAGGTTAACTTACCAAACAAGATTAAATTAACAATGACGGTAAAACGTTATTTGGATACTGTTGAGACTCTAGATGAAAGTAACCTGTATAAAATAAATGTTAAAGGTACATTTGAAGAGTTACAGAAATTACCTACCTATGATAATGTAATTTTAAACACAATAATTGTAGAGGCTAATGAGGATATTCTTGATGAAGAAGTAGTTGTTGATGATAATTCAGTTATTGATTTTAGTAACGCTATAATAAATCTTTCTTTAGAGCTTGGGGGGCTTCCTGAGGGTAAGTTCAGAAAGATTGGTGAAGATGTTTTAAAAGGAGTTGCATGAGATTTGTGTCAATGCGTGTCAGGAATTTTTATAGTATTGGTGACATTACTATTGATTTTAAGAATGGGTTTTATAAAATAGTTGCTACTAATTATGACATTAGTGACGGCAACTCTGGGTCTAATGGTGCAGGCAAGTCTTCTTTAATGGCGGCATTATCACAAGCGCTGTTTAACAGGAATCCAAAAAATGATGACCCTAGCGCAAAAGTTGCTGATACATGTAACCATGTAACGGGTAAATGCTATGAAATAACAGTAGATTTTGAGATAGGAGAGGATTCTTATAGGGTAATTAATTCTAGGGAGAATGGGGCTTTTATCAAAGTGTTCAAAAATGGGGAAGACATTTCGGTAAAGACTATGAAGGGAAGTTTACGTTTAATTTCTGATTTAATAGGCCTTAATTATGAAAGTTTTATAGCCTTAACTTTTCTATCTCAATCTACAATTAATTCTCTTCTTTTTTCCTCAAATCCAGAAAGCTTATTGAACAGGTTTTTATCTCTCAATAAAATTAACAACTATGAGGCACACTTAAAGGTTGTTCAAAAAGATTTAAAAAAAGATTTAGTAGTGCTTACTACTAAAAGTGAGGGGATTACAGGAACTTTAAAAGTTCTTGAAGAATTTGAGCCAATTAACACAGAAGATTTATTAGAAGAGAAGGCTACTTATGTCGAAGAGTTGTATGACTTAGAGCATTCTGAAAACAAAGACATTATTACTATGTTACGTTCAAGGGTAGAAAATGTTAAACAAGTTTTTATTGAGGCAAAAAATGATTACTTAGAAATTAATAAAGAGTATTCTATTTATGTGGAATTATTGGAAGATATGAAAAAAAGTAGTGTTTGCCCCACTTGTGGCCAAAGTATAAAACAAGGGCATGAACACAGTAATACTAATAATACTATAGAAGAAAAGTTAGAGGAACTTTCTGAACGTAGGAAGGAAAGCTATAAAAAAGTGCAGGGTATCCAAAAGGACTACGAAAAAATGCAGTTTGATTTAGCTGGGTATGAAAAAGATTTTGAAGATAAATTGGCTGAGCTTAATGACAAAATAAACCAAGTGGATAATAAGCTAGCTGTTATAGAAGCTCAGCGGAAAGAGTACGAGAGTGCTAAAGCAAAAAAAGAGATTTTAGAAGAGAGTTTAAAAACAACTGAGGAAGAGATTAGGACTGTACGTGACTACCTTACTTTTACTGAGACTGCTTTAAAAGTGGTTCGTTCGGGGGCAATTCAACAAGAGTACTTTAAAAACTTTGTTATATACATGCAGAAAGAGGTTAATAGTCTTGTAGAGAAATTCTCATTTCCATATAAAATAAAAGTAAAGGCTACGAAAAAAACAGTCGTGTACACATTTCTTAAAATAACTGATGAGGGTTTACAAGAGATTTCATTTCATAGTCTTTCCTCTGGCGAAAAGACGAGAGTATCATTAATGGTACTTATTGCTACACTAAATACTTTGCAATTAACTACTGGTGTTCAGTTAGGATTTTTAGTGTTCGATGAGTTTCTTTCAGTACTTGATGATGAGGGTATTAAACTTTTTACAGAGATAGTGAAAGAGATTTCAACGGATAAAACGGTGTTTGTTGTTCAACATCATGATGAAATTCCTGATGAAGTGTTTGATGGGGTGTTGGCAATTGAGAAACGGAAGGGTGTTACCCTACTTAAGGAGGAAAGTAATGAGTAAAACAGCTGTTGTGGAAAAGATACCATTAAAAGAGGATGATTTAAAAAAGATTGAAGGGATAGCCCATAATCTTTTAAAGAAATTGGGCATGAATTATGACCCACAGTTACTACAAGATTTGGTGTCAGAGGGTAAGGTGGGTTATTATTCAGCTATGAAAAGGTATGATACGTCTAAAAACAGTTATTTTTGGGGGTTTGCTTACCGCAGGGTTCAAGGTAGTATGCTGGATTATATTAGAAAGTATGTTAGGTACAATAAACGTAATATGGTTGCAAACGTGGTAGATATTTATAGTGCGTCTGGGTCTTCAAATTCTGTAGTATCTGGTTACGACTTTTCATTATCGTTGCTGACTACTAGTATTACACTGCCGTCCACTATTTATCAGGAGGACATGCTTAAAGATTTTATTACATTTATCAAAAAAGAAATAACTGTCAGTGAGTTTAATATTTTATATGATTATTTTGTTAGACAAGAGCCTGTAAGTAAATTAAGTGTTGTTTACGACAGGCCTGCACACCGTATTATGAATATAATCCAAACGTTATCTAAACAAATTTATTCAGAGTGTTTTCAAAAGTATGATTAAAGAATACCTATCAGAATACAATAAAATTTCTGCGGCAGCTCCTGAGAGGGCTGGGTTTAAAAAGGCTGTTTATTTCAAAGAGATAGAAAAAAGCCTTGCTAGGAGTGAGCTTTTTAGGTTTTTATTTAACTTAGAATTAGTTTTCTACGAAAAGTACCATAAAAGGCTACATGATAACACAAATATGCGAAGGGCAACAACAGTAGGCCAGCATGTCAGTATTGTTACAAATAATAGTATTACAGATGAGGAGGTATTAGCTTCTGCTCTTTATTGTATTATAGAAAATGATTACAAAGGGTTGTCTATATTATTTCGTAAGGTGACCCCAGAAACTCGTCAGTTTTTAAAAATAGTTTTATTTGGTAGAACAATACGGCTTATAGGGATTGATAGGGGCTATGAAATGCTTCAGACGGTTGATACCCTAGACACATTAATAAAAAAATTACCATTACCCTCTGTTAGCGGTCTATTAAAGGCTCTTGCTATTAAAGGTAACATACGTTTCCAAGAAATGCGCCAAAACCGTTTAGAAGATGCTATATATCCATTATATGTGCTAGACATACCACGTGGGCTAGGAAAAACACCAAGACTTCGTTACCTAATAAAAAAGAATGGGGAAGTACTCACGAATGTTTATGGAGGAAATAGACGAAGGATTTTAAAAAAAGCTATAAAGTTTGAAGAGGGTGGTTTACTGTTTTTTCAAACAAAACACAAGCATAAATCACGTTTAGTGCCTATTTACTTTGATTATTCTGTTGAAAATGTCAATAATCTATACTCTGGTGCAGGGAAAGCCGAATTAAAAGAGGAAGGGTTTAAAACAAAACATCTTATAAAACCCACTTATTTTATTTTGCAGAATCGTGCACCTGTTTTTATAAAAGATAAGGAGCAGTTAGAGGAGTACTTTTCAAAAGCTAAATCTTTTAATCGGTTTATAGGGGTTACAACAGAAGGGGTAGTATTTTTTAACACTAGATATAGCACAAAGTCTTGTGATATTGTGGATTTTATCCTTGATGATAGGTATAATCCTAAAGGGTTGGTTGTAGACATAGAGGGTAATACTGTCGGTTTGCGTTTTAATGTTCCTAAGGATTTGCTAGAGAATGGAATAGATTTTAGGAAAGCTTATGTGAAATTAGGTTATTTAGGTAATAGGGTTATTTCTAGGCAATTAGTCGGGATAGTTCCAAAATGGTCAGAGCAGTTTTATTCTTGTAATATATGTGGGCGCACAAAATACAAGCATAAAAAGGCAGGCGTATGCGCTAAATGTTTTTCCTCTTTGTCTTTTTTAGTTAAAGGGGTTGTTAAAGATAGTGTGAG
>JALUXT010000199.1 GCA_027013245.1 Campylobacteraceae bacterium | reverse complement strand
GAAGATAGTTTGAGTGCTGATTGGGTAGATTGTTCCGCTCATATGTTATGGATAGGGGATAGGACTAGAGGGGTTGATGACGCACATGTAGAGTTTTTAAGAGGTGTCATAAATCCAGTTGGCATCAAAGCGGGACCGAGTATGAGTGAAACCGATCTTCTTGCATTGATTGAAAAAATCAATCCTCAAAATGAGATGGGCAAGATAAATATCATAGTAAGAATGGGTGCTAGCAAGATAAAAGAAGAGCTTCCAAAACTAATTCGAGCAGTTAAAAAAGCTGGGAAAAATGTAATTTGGAGTATTGACCCTATGCATGGTAATACAGTAAAAGCATCAAATAACTATAAAACAAGAGCTTTTGATGAAATATTAAAAGAAGTAAAAGGCTTTTTTAAAGTTCACGAAGAAGAGGGTACATTTCCAGGGGGTGTACACTTAGAAATGACTGGACAAGATGTTACAGAGTGCGTTGGTGGCTCAAGAGAAGTAACGGAAGAAAATCTTAGTTCAAGATACAATACGCATTGCGACCCAAGATTAAATGCCAATCAAGCTTTGGAACTTGCATTTTTGATAGCCGAGTCTTTAAAAGAAGCAAGAGACAGAATGAAAGAAAGATAAAAAGAACAATGAAGAAATTTTCTAAAATAAACCATACGATCAGAGTTAGCATCTTTATCGTATCATTCATATCATCTATTTATATTGTATTTAATCTTTTTGCTGACCCTTTAGGGTCTACAAAGCCATTGGCATATTTGTCTTTATTGACGTTATTTGCAATTTGTGTAAATCTTGGACTTGGAATATTGAGAAATTTCACTAATTTTTCACAAAACAAATGGGTATTTTATACTTTTCAATGGATATTGACTATAATCGCACCCATAGTATTAATTTTGCTTATAGAGCATCCATTGCAAAAAAGAATTATGTGGAAAGCATCAAGCCAAATGGAGCCAATCATAAAATATATTAATTCTTACGCTAAACAAAATTCTACATTGCCAGAAAAAATACTATACAATACAAGTAAAATTAATAGTTTTGGATATTTTCAAAGAGACAAATCATATATGATTAAAACCGTTATCTCCGCTATCGATACCAATGGCGAAACTATTTATTATGATTCCAAAAACAAAAAATGGTATAGGTTTCATCATGACCAATTTGAGTACTTTAAAAACAAAAAAGTTATGCCTGAAAATATTAAAAACTATCTGTGGTTTGTGGCACCCACAAAAAGATAAACATCTGACAGAGAACATAAATAAACCAATATAAATATATCCGAACCATTTTTTGCAAAATTTTATGTATTAGATGGTAAAATATGTTATGAAAAAAATATATCTCATAAGACATGCAAAGGCAAGTGACGCAGAATTTGGTATAAATGACTTTGAAAGAGCACTTAGTAAAAAAGGCAAAAATGATGCAACTTTTATCGCTAAGAGGTTAAAGCATTTTGGAATATCACCAGATTTAATCATATCAAGCCCTGCAAAAAGAGCAAAAACTACAGCTAAAATCATTGCTGAAACTCTCAATTATGAAAAATATTCAATCAACTTTCAAGAGTCCCTATACGATAGCTCATGCCAAACATACAGATATTTGCTTGATTCTGTGGATGATAGTATAAAATCTCTTTTTATTGTGGCACACAATCCAACCATAACCGAAACAGGGGAGATTTTAAGTGGTGCAATTCTAACAAATATGCCTACTTGCTCTATCGTTTGCATAGAATTTGATGTAAGAAGCTTGAAGGATATAAAAGAAAATAGTGGAAAAATACTTTTTTTTGACTATCCCAAGAAGCATAATATTTCTATTTAGTAGGCACCATACCTGGAATTGTGCTATAATTAATAGTTTGGAAATTATAGTTTCCAATACAAAAGGAATATATTATGAAATATCTTATAGATTGTGAATCTTCAGTAGAAAAATCGCTTCTGTTTTGGATTGGAAGATTTATTAAATATAAAGTTACTACACTTTCTAACCGACAAGTAAGCGACAAAGATAGACTGGCAAATCTTATGCGAGATTTAACTCTACATGTAAGCAGTATTGAACATTTAAAAACAACAGTAAAAGAGATAAGAAATGTAGGCATTGGTGGCATACATATATATTTTATCCCTATTGCCAAGCTTTACAAATATATCTTAAATTTTGGTGCAAATTCTCTAAAAGAAATTGATGAAGAATTTTTGAGTGAATTTTTGGCGATTGAAACTTCTGCATTGTCTGATGCCACTAAGAAAAATTATCGTATAGCACTGTTGGCGTTTTTTGGATACTTAGATAAACAAAACGATGAAAAATATACTTTTTTGATTGAACTTAAAAACTGGGGTGGACTTGGCGGTAAAGGTGGTGATAAACTGCCCTCTTATATGCATAAAAAAGAAGTCTCGCGATTTATAAAAGCTATCGATGAATTTGAATTTAAACCTCAAATACTTAGCAGAAATAGGCTTATCGTAAAAACTATACTTTACACTGGTATAAGAGTTGGAGAAGCTCTTGGAATTAAACTCAAAGATATATTTGAAGAAGGTGAATTTTTTATGATACAAGTGCGTGGAAAAGGGAACAAACCCCGTATTGTTATGATTAAAAAAAGCATAATATCGCCTGATTTGAAACAGTGGCTAGATATAAGAAATTGCCAAGACGCCCTACTCTTTTGCAATAAATTTGGCAAAAAACTCACGCAGGCATATATAAGTAGGATTGTAGAAAAAATTCTCATGAGTGCAGGAATCAAGAAAGAAAAAAATGGAGCTCACATGTTAAGGCATACTTTTGCAACTATGCTTTACCAAAAAAATCATGACCTTATCTTGGTGCAAGAGTCACTCGGTCATGCAGACATTAACACTTCTAGGATTTATACGCATTTTGACAAAGAAAAGCTAAAAAAGACAACTGATATTTACTAAAAAGTGTGTAAAAATAGAATATGCTAAATTTGCATATATTATATTTAAACTTTATTTGAAACTTTTATATATCTCTAAACAAAAGATTGTAAAATTAATCAAAACAATTAAAGGAGAAAACATGGCAGATAAAATTTATCGCGTAGATATGTCAAATCTTAGTTTTAAGATTGAAGATGTTCCAGATGAGTGGATGGGACTTGGCGGTAGAGGTTTAACTTCTACTATAATAGCAGCAGAAGTTGACCCAGAGTGTCATCCTCTTGGACCAAATAACAAAATGGTGTTTGCACCAGGATTACTATCAGGTACGAGTGCAGCAAATAGTGGTAGAAACTCTCTAGGATTAAAGAGTCCATTGACTGGAGGTATAAAAGAGAGTAATGTCGGTGGAACTATAGCAGGCGTTATGGCAAAATTAGGTGTAAAAGCTCTTATCATCGAAGGAATACCAAAAGATGACTCAACTTTTTATCATATACATGTAAGTCAAAACAAAGTAGAAATCGTAGCTTGCCCAGAGTTGGTTGGTAAAAATAATTATGCAGTTTTAGATGCTATGGAAGAAAAATATAATAAAAAAGTAGCTGTTATGACTATCGGACTTCCCGGTGAGCAAAAGATGCTTATATCTAATATATCTGTAAGAGACCCGAAAGGTAAACTAAGAAGTCATGGTCGTGGTGGTACAGGTGCTGTTATGGGTTCCAAAAAGATAAAGTGTATCACGGTTGATGCTGCCAAATTTAATGAATCAGGTGCAAGTATAGTTGATCCTGAGAAATTTAAAGCTGCAAGCAAGATATTTACAAAAGCACTGCAAGATAATCCGATAAGTGGTGAAGGTTTACCTGCGTTTGGAACAAATGTACTTGTAAATATCATCAATGAAGCAGGTGGTTTGCCATCACATAACTTTAGATCAGGCTTTTCTGAAAATGCTGAGGAAATTTGTGGCGAAACTATGGCTGAAAATATTAAAGAAAGAGGCGGAAATACAACGCACGGCTGTCATCAAGGCTGTGTTATCCAATGTTCTCAAACTTATAATGATAAAGAAGGAAATTATCTAACTTCTGGTTTTGAATATGAAATGATTTGGGCATTTGGTGCAAACTTTGGTATAAAAGATTTAGATCAAATTGCTAAAATTGATGCTTTGATGGATGATTTGGGTGTTGATGCTATCGAAACTGGTGTTACGATTGGATTGGCAGTTGATGCTGGACTTATTGAATTTGGTGATGGAAAAAGAGCATTTGAAATCTTGGAAAAAGATGTGGCTGGTGGTACTCCACTTGGAAGAATCATAGGTAGCGGTGCTGGAAATCTTGGTAAACTATATGGTTTAGTAAGAGTTCCTGTTGTTAAAAACCAAAGTATTCCTGCATATGAGCCAAGAGCCATAAAAGGACAGGGTATCACTTATGTTACTACTCCTATGGGAGCTGATCATACGGCTGGTTATGCGGTTGCCACAAATATCCTAAACAGTGGCGGACATGTAGATCCGCTTAGTAAAGAGGGTCAAGTTGAGCTTTCTCGTAATCTTCAAATAGCCTCAGCAGCAGTCGATAGCACTGGTATGTGTATATTTGTAGCCTTCCCTGCTCTTGATGAGCCTGAGTGTTTACCTGCGTTAATAGACATGATTAATGCTAGATTTGGTATAAGTCTTGGCGTTGATGATGTTATGAATCTTGGTAAAAATATACTTAAAACTGAACACGAGTTTAATCTAAAAGCTGGATTAACAAGTGCAGATGACAGAGTTCCTGAGTTTATGAAGTATGAAGCTTTACCACCTCATAATGCTATATGGGATTTCACAAATGAAGAAATAGACGAGTTCTGGAATTTCTGATGTCAATCACTATAACAGTAAAGCTATTTGCCCAGTATAGAGATGGTTTGTTTAAAGTCAAAGAGATGACTTTCCCCAAAGGCTCTACTGCTATTTATGTTATCGATGAAATTGGAATTGATCATTCAAAACTTCCTATAGGAGTTTTGATGGTAAATGGAGTACATGTAGAAGAAGATTTTGTTTTAGAAAATGGCAATGTCTTTACTATATTTCCAAAGGTTGGAGGAGGTTAATCTTCCTCTAGCTTTTTTATTCCTAGCGTCAATCTATAAGAGCCAGGAGTGCCAGGTGGCAGAAGTGCAAGTCTGTCACCATCTTTTAAAATCGCAATAAAATACAAATAATAAATTAGTTTTGGTATAATGTATAAAAATTAAAGATTGGAAAAAATATGAAAAATACACTGTTTGATGAATTAAAAGATTTAAAGAAAGATATGGCACAAAATGAAAAAGAAGAGAATGAAAAACGAATAAGTGAGATTAGAGATGAGAAAGAAGATGCTCTTAAAGATGAATTTTTAGAATTTACAAAAACTTGTGGAATAAACAAGATTGACAAGTAGAATTAGTACAAAAATTATAGAATTTTCTACATTGCCGACGGATTGTTCTTATCTGGATAATCATTTCTCAAGGATGCAATATAAATATATTGAAAATTGCTCAAGTGATTTAAACAATCAATTAGTCCAAAGAGGATGGAGAAGATTTGGAAATTACTATTCGAGGCCTCAGTGTGAGAATTGTATTAAATGTGAAAGTTTACGAATAGATGCCAATAATTTTACTTTTAGCAGGAATGCAAAAAGAACTATAAAAAAGAATATAAATACAGTTTTTTCTATACAATCTCCAACTATAACAAATGAGCATTTGGAAATATATGAAAAATACCATAAATATATGGAAAAGAAAAAAGGATGGAAAAACTATAGAATTACACCAGGGGGTTACCGCGAACTTTACAAGTCCGGTGCTGGTAAATTTGGAAAAGAAATTTTGTATTATATTGATGATAGGCTGGTTGGGGTTGATTTGGTGGACTTTTTAGACGATGGTATCTCTTCCATCTACTTTTTTTATGACCCAGATTTTAGGAATTTTTCTCTTGGAAGATACTCAATATATATGCAAATACAATTGGCAAAGAATTTTAATCTTAGATGGATTTACTTGGGTTATTATGTAAAAGATTGTCCTAGTTTAAATTATAAAGATAGATATAAACCATACGAAATAATGACAAATAACGCAACGCTAGAAGAAAGCCCAATTTGGGAGGCAAAAAAGGAATAAAATTTGCTTTATTTTTTACAAAATCTTTTATAGGAGTTTTTATGCAGATATCATATTCACATGAAATGATTGCTATAACTATACAAGAAGATGCAAAAACATTTTATTTTTTACAAAATTTAACAGAGAAGAATTTCACAAAAAAAATTGGTAAAAAAGATAAGATTATAATTTTCAAGAAAAATGATGAAAATGTCCAGAGAAGATATTTTTTGAAACTTGTGAGCAAAATATATAAAAGAAAAAAGAAAAATTCCAAAAAAGAAGAGTTGGAAAAGATAAAAAACTCTACAAACAAAAGTATAAAATTAACACTTTTAAAATCCAACCAAATTTTACAAAATATAGACATAAATATGCAAATCGAAGATAACTATGTGGTAGTTTTTAAATTTGATATATATTACTCTATTTTGGTTACATACATAAAAAATTACTTTAAAGACCATCTGGTTTCATATAGAACCAAGACAAAAACGATGACTATATACCCAAATGGAGAAAAAACAATTTTACTTCTTGAGCAACTTTTGAAAAAGAAAGAGTTACTTGGTAATTATATAACTTTTCATTACGACGCACACGAATATTATGAATATAAAAAAACTTTAAAAAAGAAAAAAAATATAAAAAGAAGACTATATGCCCTCTTCTCTCTTCTTGAAGAATATTATCTTGTTTTGGGCTGTTCTGCAAATGATAGTTTTGAGGAAGTTAGGCAAAAGTATTTAAAACTTGTAAGACAATATCACCCCGATATGCTTGATTTAAGAGATAGTACCCTTGTGGCACAATATACTAAAAAGTTTCAAGATATACAATATGCTTACAATATCATAAAATCACATTATTCATATGAGAAAAAATCAGCACTTCAGATAAGTTGATTACTTTTGGTTAGGTACTCAATAGTGTATATAACTTTTTTCGCTCGCTTGAGCCCGCTATGTTGAATTGTTGTCTATATTTTGTGATAGTTCGTCTAACCATCTTTACACCAAATTTTTTCTCTATTTGAGCTAATATCTTTATGTCACTTAGTGGTTTTTTTCTGTCTTCATATTTTACCAATTCTCTCATATAGTCTTTAATAGCACTATTTGATATGTCTTCCTCAACGGCTGTTGCGAAAAAATGTTTTAGAGGTATGACACCTCTATTGCAAGATATGTATTTGTTTGATATGGCTCTTGAGATTGTTGATGGATTTCGCTCTAGCTCATCTGCTAAATCTTGCAGCTTCATAGGAGCTATCGCATCTCCAAAGAAAAAATTATATTGGTACTCTACTATCAATAAACCTATCTTATATAAAGTTGCTTTTCTCATCTCTAGTGCATCTATCAAATCTTTGGCATCTTTTATCTTTTTAGATACAAATTCTTGTTTATCGTCAAGCCCTTCGGTATCTAGCACTATATCTGGATAGTATGCATCGTTTAATTTTACTTCAATGATACCAGAGTTATTAAATATAAAGATATCTGGGATAACTTCTCTTTGCTTTTCCAAATATTCAACTGCTGGTGGATTTTTAAACTTTTTGATTACTTTTAGCGCCTCTTGAAAATGATTTTTTTTATAATATTGCTCGATTGATTCAAAATTTTCTATAATCTGTGTGGTAAAAATATATAAGTCATCTTCTATATCCATGTCATCAAGTTGAAATAAAAATGATTCTTTAAAATCAATAGCCCCTACTCCGCTTGGCGTCAGGTTTGAAAATCGTTTTCTTATTTTTTCTACTTCTTCTACTTCATAATCAAATTTTTGTGCTATCTCTTTTATGTATTCTTTTTGTATATAGCCCTCATTGTCTAGGTTTTCGATTATATCGTAAGCAATTTTTTGAGATTTTGGAGTGGGAAAAAGAGGTGGATTTATCTGTTCGTATAAAACTTCATAAAGTGATTTTTTTTCTATTGTAAGAGCTTCGATAACATCTGAAACTGAATTTTTTGCAACTTGTTGAAAGAAACTCTTTTTTTCAAATCTTTTTTGTGTTTTTTCGTTGCCAACTTTTATTTGTATAAAAGGATTTTCTTTTGCAAAAGGCTCAAGAGTCTCTTGTAAAGACTCAAGATTTGCTTGTAAGATTGGCAACCAACTTCTAAGAGTAGAAGAGAGTTTTTGTTTTGAATTTATTTCAACGCTAGCTCTTAACTTCAAATCAAGTCCTTAAAAATTTAAAATTTAAAATCAACCCCAAGATAGTGGATTTTTACAAGTTTATTTTCTGCAACTTCTTGTGCCTTGCCACTAGCCAAAAGCATACCATCTTTTAAAACATATGCCCTATCGCAAATACCCAGCGTTTCTCTTACATTGTGATCTGTTATAAGTACACCAATATCAAGTTTTGCAAGGTCTCTTACGATAGTTTGTATGTCAGTGACGGCTATGGGATCAACTCCTGCAAAAGGCTCATCTAAAAGCAAAAATTTTGGAAAATTTGCTAATGATCTTGCTATCTCACATCGTCTCCTCTCTCCTCCACTAAGGCTGATGCCCTTTCTTTTTCTAATAGGCTCTATATTTAAAAGTTCAAGCAATTTTTCCACTCTTTGTTCAGCCTCTTCGTCATTGTCATAAACGATTTGTACAGCAAGAAGAAGATTTTCTTCCACGCTTAATTCTTTAAATATGCTAGACTCTTGAGGAAGATAACCTATACCTTCTTTTGCTCTTTTGTGAAGTGGCATCTTTGTTATCTTTTTATTGTCAAGATATATATCTCCAATAGTAGGCGAGATGATTCCACAAATCATATAAAACATAGTAGTTTTTCCTGCACCATTTGGTCCTAATAGCCCTACTATCTCGCCACTTTTAACTTCAAGCGTAACTCCATCTATGATTTTAGTTTTTTTGATAATCTTTTCTAACTTTTCAACTTTTAGTGTATGCATTTAGTAACCTCATATTTTCTATTTTTATCATCTGCTTTTTCTATTTTTACTTTTATAAAATCGTACATGTAGGCTTCTAAAATCTTTTCAAGTTTTTGATCAGCCCATTCAATCATATGATATCCATCAGCATCAAGTTCTTCAAGAAGTCCACTAGAGATAAAATTTTCGGTGCCATTTTGGTAAATATCATAATGAAAAAATTTATCTCCATAAGTTTGCTGAATTGAAAAAGTTGGTGATGTAACATCATCTTTTAATCCAAGTTTTTTTGCAAACTCTTGAACAAATGTTGTTTTTCCACTCGCTAGGTCACCTTTAAGTAAAAATATTTTACACTCATCGGAAAATTCTAAAATTTCATCTATAAAAGAGTTTAAATTTTCAAGCGAAATAGTCTTTTGTATTTTCATAAAGTATTTGATACCTTGATAATCTCTTCGAGTTTTTTCACAGCCCTTTTACTTTGTATGGCATCTAATGCCATCTCTATGCCCTCTTTTATATCTCTTGCTTTATCGTCTATTAAAAGTGCCATGGCGGTATTTAGAAGAACTATATCCCTTCTTGCGCCTTTTTCTTCACCTTTGAGAATAGCAAGAGTAATTTTTGCATTTTCTTTTGCATTACCGCCGATTATCGCCTCTTTTGGTGCAAGTTTCAATCCATAGCTTGCTGGGTCGATTATAAAATCCGTTGTTCTGTTATTTTTAAGCATCGTAGCATAAGTAACATCAGATATGCTTATCTCATCCATGCCATCCCTACTACTGACGGCAACTGCACTTTTTGTGTCCAATAAGCTAAGTCCCACTATAATTCTATTTAAAAATTCATCACTAAACACGCCTATGAGGTATTTTTTAGCACCAGCTGGATTTGTCAAAGGTCCTAATATATTAAATATTGTACGATGATCCAAACTTTTTCTTATGGGCATTATGTACTTCATGGCAGGATGGTGGTTGATAGCAAATAAAAATGTAAAACCGCATTCCCCTAGCATCAAATATTGTTTTTCGGGTTTTAGATTTAGATTAATTCCTAAAGCTCCAAGCATATCAGCACTTCCAGATTTGCTAGTTATCGCTCTATTTCCGTGTTTTGCTACAAAGCAACCAAGAGTTGGCAAAAGCAGTGAAACTGTGCTGGAAATATTAAAACTATTGCTTTTATCCCCACCTGTGCCTACTACATCTATGAGCTTATCTCTTAAAGATTCTGCGATTATTAACTTTATACTATGTTCACGCATAACTTCCGTCGCAGCTGCAATTTCTTCAGCACTTTCACCTCTTTTATATAGCTCTACTAAGTATTTTTTTGCTTCATCAGGTGAGATTTTATTTGTAAATATTTTTTCAAATTTATCTTTTGCTACTTCAAACATTTTATTTCTCCATCAACTAATTTTCTAGTTTTTCTACATATTCGTCTTGTGCACTCTTTGGAATAGTTTTTGTCGTAGGGATTTTTAGTACTTTATATTTGACAACTCGCTCAAGGTATTTTAGTGCTATAGTATCCCCTACTTTTACAATTTTTGCTGGCTTCACAACGGTATCATTGATGCTAACCACTCCACTTTTACACATGTCTTCTGATATTGCTCTTCTTTTTGTTATATTTACGCTGTTTAAAAATTTATCAACTCTCAAAACAAATCCTTGTGAATATTTTAGAAGATTGTATCGAAAAAAAATTTAAGGAACACTTTTTGCAAGTAGATATTTTTAAAATAAGCTAATTTTATAATTTTTTTAGGTAAAATACTACCTTATTTAATTAGGCTTCTTATGAGAAGTTTTGAAACATGAAGGAGATATCATCAAACGAAATATAAAAAAAGTGGTCTTAGCTTACTCAGGCGGACTAGATACTAGTATAATTTTAAAGTGGCTTCAAGATGAGTTTGGTTGCGAAGTTGTTACATTTACGGCTGATGTCGGTCAAGGTGAAGAGTTAGAGCCTGCACGAAAAAAAGCGATTGAGCTTGGAATTAAACCAGAAAATATTTTTATAGAAGATTTAAAAGAAGAATTTGTAAAAGATTTTGTTTTTCCGATGTTCAGAGCAAATGCGATTTATGAAGGAGAATACCTTCTTGGAACTTCTATAGCAAGACCTTTGATAGCAAAAAGACAAGCTGAGATAGCAGCACTTACGGGAGCAGATTCAGTTAGTCACGGAGCTACTGGAAAAGGAAACGACCAAGTTAGGTTTGAGCTTGGATATCTTGGTATAAATTCAGATTTGACAATCATTGCACCTTGGAGAGAATGGGATTTGAATTCTCGTGAAAAATTGATGGCTTATGCACAAAAACATAATATCAAGATAGAGAAAAAAGGAAACAAATCACCATATTCTATGGATGCAAACTTGCTTCATATATCTTATGAAGGATTGATTTTAGAAGATCCAAATGCTAAGCCAGAAGATGACATGTGGAGATGGACAAAAAGCCCACAAGAAGCACCTGATAAAGTCGAAACCATAGAGCTAGAATATGAAAAAGGTGACCCTGTTGCACTAAACGGAGTAAGACTAAGTCCGGCTAAAATGCTTGAAACTCTAAATGGAATAGGCGGTAAAAATGGAATCGGCAGAATCGATATAGTAGAAAATCGTTTTGTTGGCATGAAGAGCCGAGGTTGTTATGAAACTCCCGGTGGGACTATCATGCTAAAAGCTCATCGTGCGATAGAGAGCGTCTCACTTGATAGAGAAGCAGCACATTTCAAAGATGAATTGATGCCAAGGTATGCCACAACTATATATAATGGCTTTTGGTTTTCACCTGAACGAGAGATGATGCAAGCTGCTATTGATAAATCGCAAGAAAATGTCAATGGAACTGTAAAACTTGAACTTTACAGAGGAAATATAAGTGTCATCGGTAGAAATTCAGAGAAAAACAATCTATTTAATGCTGAATTTTGTACTTTTGAAGAAGATGAAGTTTATAATCAAAAAGATGCAGAAGGTTTTATAAAATTAAATGCCCTAAGATTTATAATCAGTGGTAAAAATAAAAAATTCTATGGAGATGCATAGTTGAAAGAGTTGACCAGAAAAGTGTTTGAATCTTCTTTGGTTAGTGATGAAGATTTACAAAAATTATTAGAACTTAGAGATGAAAAGAAATTTGATTTTAAATTGATAGATATAAGAGAGATTTACGAATACAGTGACCAAAGTATAGATGGTACGGATTTGTTATATCCAACAACTTTATTTCATAAGTATGTGGATGAACTAGGTAAGGTTAAAGATGAATATATCGTATTGTATTGCAGAACAGGCAGTAGAACAGGACAGGTTTTAGGAATTCTAAAGAGAATGGGATATGAACATGTGGCGCATTTGGGCATGGGAATTATGTCTTATTCTGGAAAGACAAGTAAAAATGCAAAATTACCAAAAAATATATAGGAGCATAAAATGAAAGTATTATTGATAAAAGATGTAAAGTCACTCGGCAAAAAAGGCGAAATCAAAGAAGTAAAAGATGGATATGGAAAAAACTTTTTAATAGGAAAAGGTTTTGCATTGCATGCTACAAATGAGGTGATGAAAAAGTACGAAGCTGAGCAAAAGAGAAAAGCTAAACAAGATGCAAGCGAACTTGCTAGGTTGAAAGATATTGAGAAAAAATTAGCAGATTTGAAACTAGTTATAAAAAGAAAATTAGGTGCAAACGGCAGTCTTTTTGGAGCTGTAACAAAAGATGAAATTGCTAGCGAATTAGCATCCAAGTTTAACATAGAAATTGATAAAAAAACTATAGAGATAGACAAAGCCATAAAGATGACAGGTGATTTTGATATATCAGTAAAACTAGGACACGGAATTCATGCTAAATTAAATGTTGAGATAGTTGGAGAATAGACATGTTTAAAGCAACAACTATACTAGCTTGTAAAGGTAAGGACAAAGCCGTTATCGGTGGTGATGGTCAAGTTACATTTGGCGATAGTGTGCTTAAAAATAATGCTACAAAAATCAGAAAATTATATAATGGAAAGATATTAGCTGGTTTTGCGGGAAGCACAGCTGATGCTTTTAATCTTTTTGATATGTTTGAGGGAATTTTGGGGCAAAAAAAAGGTGATTTGTATAAATCAGTCATAGAATTCTCAAAAGAGTGGAGAAAAGATAAGATGCTTCGCCGTCTTGAAGCTATGATGATTGTGCTTGATACTAAACATATATTTATATTAAGTGGCAATGGAGATGTGGTAGAACCTGAAGATGAAAAAATAGCCGCTATTGGAAGTGGTGGAAATTTTGCTATCTCGGCTGCTCGTGCATTGGACAGGCATTCTAACTTAGATGTGGAGACTTTAGTAAAAGAGAGTTTGAAGATTGCTAGTGAGCTTTGTATCTACACAAATAACAACATAAAACTATATACATTAGAAAAAGAGGATAAAAGTAAATGAATTTAACTCCAAAAGAGATAGTTAAATATTTAGATGAATACATAATAGGACAATTTGAAGCGAAAAAATCAATCGCAATAGCTCTTAGAAATAGATACAGAAGATTACAATTAACTTCAGAGATGCAAGAAGAGATAATGCCCAAAAATATCTTGATGATTGGCTCAACTGGTGTAGGAAAAACAGAAATCGCAAGAAGAATGGCAAAGATGATGAGCCTCCCTTTTGTAAAAGTTGAAGCTAGTAAATACACAGAAGTTGGTTTTGTAGGAAGAGATGTGGAATCAATGGTTCGTGATTTGATGATGGCTTCAGTTAATCTTGTAAGAGCTCAACATAAAGACAAAAATGCAGATCAGATAGAGCTACATGTAGAGCAAAAAATCATAGAAAAACTACTTCCCCCTTTGCCAAAGGGTGCGAGTGATGAGAAAAAGAGTGATTATCAAAGAAGTTATGGAAAAATGCGTCAGAAATTTCGTGATGGGGATTTGGATGATTTGGAGATAGAAATAGAAATTTCAAATAGCAGTAATGATTTATCTGATTCATCTTTGCCTCCTGAAGTGGTAAAAGTTCAAGAATCATTTATAAAGATTCTTGGCTCTGGGCAGAAAAATATCAAAAAAACTTTAAAAGTAAAAGAAGCAAAAGAGGCTTTAAAAAATGAAGCTAGTGAAAAGTTATTGGATTTTGAAGCTATAAAATTAGAAGCAAAAGATAGAGCTGAAAATGGCGGAATTATATTTATAGATGAGATAGATAAGGTGGCAGTTAGTGCACACTCTTCAAATAGAAGCGACCCTAGCAAAGAGGGAGTTCAAAGAGATTTGCTTCCTATCGTAGAGGGAAGTGATGTAAATACAAAATATGGCGTTATCAAAACCGACCATATACTTTTTATCTCAGCAGGAGCTTTTCATTTGAGTAAGCCAAGCGATTTGATTCCTGAGCTTCAAGGTAGATTCCCTCTAAGAGTTGAGTTAAATGCACTTAGCGAAGAGATTTTATACAAAATATTGACTCAGCCTAAAAATTCTTTATTGAAACAATATATTGAACTTTTAAAAGTAGAAAAAGTTGATTTGATTTTTGATGATGATGCCGTAAAATCAATAGCGAAAATTTCTCATCTTACAAATGAAAAAACAGAAGATATAGGAGCTAGACGACTTCATACTGTCATCGAAAAAGTTTTGGAAGATATAAGCTATAGTGCAAATGAATTTGCAGGTGAAGAGATAAGAGTCACCAAAGAGTTAGTACATGAAAAACTAGATTCCATCGTTGAAGATGAAGATAGTAGCAGGTATATACTGTAGTGCAAGAAACAAGATCAGGCTTTGTAGCAGTCATAGGCAGACCAAATGCAGGGAAAAGCTCACTTCTTAATTGGCTAGTTAGTGAAGATATTGCCATGGTTTCGCATAAAGCAAATGCGACTAGAAAAAGATCTAAGATTATCGCTCTTCACAAAAATGCACAAATCATTTTTATAGATACTCCTGGGATTCATGAGCAAGAGAGGTTGTTAAATCAATTTATGCTTGAAGAGGCATTAAAAGCTATGGGAGATTGTGATTTGATACTCTTTTTGGCGCCAGTAACTGATAAGCTTGATTATTATTTTGATTTTTTGGAAAAAAATAAAAAAAATACCCCTCATATAGTGCTTTTAACCAAAACAGACAATGTGTCTTCCGAACAAGTTTTACAAAAGATACAAGAGTACAACAAACATCAAGAAAAGTTTTTATCTTTGATTCCTGTTTCTATAAAAAAAGGAATAACGAGAGAATATATACTTGAAGTTGTGTCAAAGCAAATACCTGTTCACCCATATCTGTACGATAAAGATATTTTGACAACTGACTCCATGCGAAATATATATAAAGAATATATAAGAGAATCCATATTTGAAAATACAAGTGAAGAGATTCCTTATTTTACCGATGTAGTAGTAGAAAATGTTGAAGAAAAAGATGACATAGATGTGATTCATGCAAATATAATAGTTGAAAAAAAGAGTCAAAAAGGTATAATTATCGGTAAAAATGGAAAGACCATTAAAAGAATTGGTAGTTATGCAAGAATGAGAATAGAAAAATTGACACAAAAGAAGTCTTTTTTGAAGCTTTTTGTTATTGTAAAGCCTGGATGGAGCCAAAATAGGGACTTTTTAAAGAAAATTGGATATATTTTAGATTGAAAACACAAAATTTATGGTACAATTAAATAACCGTTAAATTGATATTTAAGAATAGGAGTTTTAGACAATGGCAGAAAAGAAAGCAAAAAACTATTCAAATATAATTTCCATAGACCCTATAACGCTAAATTCCTATGAATATAGTAAAAATGAAATCAGAGTTAATAAATTAGAAAAAAGCAAAAAAGATTCATTTTTTACTTCTTATATACCTGCAAAAGACATTATTACCGCTTCAATAGATATGAGTAGAAGCATCACAGAAGAAGATCTTAAAGATGCAATAGAGATAAAAGTTTATGATGAACTTGGACTTGATTCTGCTGTTAACTATTCTATTACTTATATTGAAGCAGAAACCAATGACGCGAAAAATAGGCTTTTTAATGTTTTTGTTATAGATGCCAGTCTAGTCGAAGAGAGATTAGCTCCGATTAAACAACAGACAAAATACATAGATTATGTGACAGGTTCTCCATTTTTACTTCAAGCACTATATAGAAAGAATTTTTTAGAGCCTGACAGTGTTGATTGTTTTATATATTTTCAAAAAGAAGATGCATTTTTAGCAATATATAGAGATGGCAAATATGTATATTCAAAATCATTGCATTACTCACTTACGCAGATAAATGAAAAATTTTGCGAATTACTCGGTGAAAGGATAGATGAAAAAGATTTTACAAGTCTTCTTACAAATGAAGGTTTGAAAGGTAGCAACCTAGATTATCAACAACATTTAATGAAACTTTTTGGGGAAATATTTTTATATATTAATGATGTATTGATTTATGCTAAAAGATCTTTTAATTTGGATTCGATAGATAAGATATATATAGGTTCAGAAGTTGGAGAATTATTAGGGCTTGATGAGTATGCACAAAGTTATCTTGGTTTAGAAGCACATGAGTTTAATTTTAGTATAGCTATAAATTCCAAAGAGTGGTATATTGATCAAATTCATATTCTTATGATTCTATCGGCACAAGTTTATTTTGAAGACAAGAATGAGAATCTAAACTTTTCTCCTTTTAAAAGGCCACCACCGCTTTCACAAAGAACTTCTGGCAAACTTATGGGTACTATTGCTGCTAGTATTATCATTTCATTAGGCTATCCCGCATATCAAATGGGGTTTGATTATTATTTACAGATAAAACTGTCTTCACAAAGAAAAGTTTTTACAAGATTAAATAAAAGAACAACAGTTATAAAAAGAGAATTAGCAAATATAAAACGAGAAAAAGATAAAGTTAAAATTCTTGTCAAAAAAGAAACAGTGAAATTTAATTTTAGAAAAAAACTTCTCGATGAAATTTATGCTAAAAAGATTTCTTACCCTATGAAAGCTTTGATTATGTCAGAATTATTTAAAATCTCAAATAAAAATAAAAATAAACTTATAAGTGCAGATTTTAAAGATAATGCTTTTGTGCTTGATGTAGAAAATCGAAGTGATAAAAAAATTACAGAATTTATACAAGATTTAACAAAATTAGACAAGTATAAGATAAATACCAATAAAATTGTTAAAGATGAAAAGAAAAGAAGATATTTGTCTCGAATATCAATAGGAATAGACCATGAAAAATAATGATAATATATTTGAAAAAATAGATAATTACTTTGATGGTAAAAAAAGCAGCGAAATAGCATTGGTTTTTTTCCTTGCTTTTGCTTTTATTGCGTTTCTATCATATTCTTATATTTTACCTATAACAGAACAAAAACTTAAATATACAAAAAGAAATTTAAAATCTATTAATAAAAAGGTTCAGGGAGAAAAGAATTATTTAAGATCTGTCACAAGAAGAGGTGATGAAAGGTTTTACATAAAAAGGTCAAAAAAAGAACTTGAAAATCTTAAAATTGTTTTGGAAAAAACAACCTATACTAACTCTTATGTTGACAATAAACTCAAAGATTTATCGTATTTGTTATTTAATAACCAAAATTGGGCGAAATTTTTAGATTCTATTACTCTTTTAGCACAAAAAAATCATGTTAAAATAAAAATTATAGAAAATAAAATTAATAAACCAAATCTTCAAAAAATTGAACAAATTTTAAATTTAAAAGTTAAATTTAATGGTAATTTTAAAAATGTAATGAAATATATAAATTCTATTGAAGAGAGCAAATTAGTGGTAGATATTTACGAAATGAACTTAAAAGGTGCAACAGGTATTGATGGCTATATAAATATTGCTGTTTGGGGGATGAAATATTGAAAACGATTAGATTATTTAAAATGCTGTTTTTTATCTCAATTTTAGTTGTGAGCTCCATGAGTGCTGCCACCAAATTGTCACTGGGTAATGAAACAAAAGTTTACGATAAAATTTTTGAGAAAATAAGTGAAATAAGGATTGGTGTAGATACTAAAACAATAAATAAAATAAAGAATCCATTTTTGGTTATTTACAAAAAGAAATCAGAATCAAACACCACTAAGAAGCCGAAAATTATATATGTTCTCGATGGTATTTTTGAAAATAAGGCTAAGGTTAATGGAAAATGGAGAAAAAAATATTCAAGAGTGGGTATATATAAAATAGTCAAAGTAAAACGCAAGAGTGTAATATTGCGAAATGCAAACGGAACAAAAGAACTCTTTATAAGGAAAAACAATGGGTCTAAAATTAAATTTTCAACAAAATAATAAAAGAATATTTTCAATTTTGCTTTTGGCATTTTTTGTTATTACTCCACTGAGTGCGGCAAAGAATAGTAAATCATGCGAATACAGAGCATTTAGTATAAAGACGAGTGATAAAATAACAAATATTGATCTTTTGACTCAAATTGCTGATACTTGTAATTTTACTGTTCTAATAAAAGATGCTTATGCAAAAGAGGCGTTAAGAAATAATTTAAATGGTGTTAATATTAAAAATCTTTCATTAAATGAGCTTTTTGACTTACTTATAGGTGATAGTGATTTGTATTATACATTTGATAATGATGTTTTAAAAATCTCTTCATTGAAAACAAAAATATTTCGTATAGATTATATAACTTCTGTTCGAAATGGAACAGCTGTTCTAAATGCTTCTGTTGATGCAACTCCACAAGCAGAAGGTGGAAAAAGAGCCATAAACGGTGATAATAAAATCACATCAAACGATTCATTTGATTTTTGGTCAAAAATTTCTTCGGAGCTAACATCTGTGTTAAATACAGGAGCAGATAAGTACAAAGCTGATGCACCTATCGTAAATCCAAATGCTGGTATCATAACTATTACTGCAACAAAAAAACAACTTGAAAGGGTTGGTAATTATATAAAAATATTAAGAGATAGATTACATAAACAAGTTTTAATTAATGTTAAAATTCTTTCAGTAGATTTACAAAATAAGAGTTCAAATGGTATAGATTGGAAGAAATTTAATCTTTCTTTAGGTAATCCTATTGATTCTACTACAGGTTCTACTACACCTATTGCAAACTTCACAGCAAATGGAACTGGTAATCCATTAAAATCGATTAATTTTACCAATTCATATACGGTAGTTAGTAAAAATTTATTTAATATGGCTGGGCTTATTGATTTTCTTGCAACCCATGGAAATACAAAAGTTGTGTCTAGCCCAAAGGTTCTCTCTTTAAATAATCAACAAGCCTTAATTACAGTTGGCGATAATATAAACTATAGAGTTCCTGAACAATCAACTAGCAACACAGCAAATGCTCCAACAGTCCAAAGTTATAAAAATTATTCCATTTTTATAGGTGTATTGTTAAATATAACACCAGAAATATCAGATAACAATGAAATAATTTTAAGAATAAATCCATCTGTAAGCAATTTTAAATACCCAGCAGATGATGGAAAGCAAACAAATCCAAGGGAAATTGCACCAGATACTTCCGAGAAAAAACTCTCAACAGTTGTTAGAATAAAAAATGGAAATACTATTATATTGGGTGGTTTAATTACAAACTCTAAAGGAAAAACTCATTCTAGCGTACCAGTTTTAAGTGAAATTCCACTACTTGGGGCAGCTTTTAGGCATACTGGAAATAGCTTAACTTCTCAAGAATTAATATTTGTAATTACTCCAACCATTATTGGGGTAAAAGGAACTACAAAAACATCGCTAAGACAATTAGGCTTTTCCAAGAGAATATATGAATAAAAGCGAATATACTGGTTTAAAAGATATTTTTGTAGATAGTGGCGTATTTGATTATATTAATCTAGATAAGTCTTCTGTTGCCTATGAAAAATTAACTCAAGCGATTGACAAGCCTTTAAAACTTATACTATTCTTTGGAAGGCCAGGAACTGGTAAAACTTTTTTATTGCAAAAAATTTATAATGATTTTAAAAAAAAGAAAAATATCGTCTTTTTTCCTAGGCCTTATTTTAATGAATTAGAATTTTTAAAAGCACTATATAATGCTGTTTTTCAAGAAGATTCTCCTAAGTTTAGTGGATATGACCAGTTTCTGTCAACTGTCATTAAAAAAATGGACAAAAAATACGAGGCAGTCACAGTCTTAATAGATGAATCACAACTTTATCCTAATGAGTTAATAGAAAAAATTAGATTAATGGCAGATTCAAGAAAATTTAAATTTTTATTTACTGTGCATAAAACAGATGAAGAAGATGTCTTAGCCAAGGATTATTTTCAAACGAGAATTTGGGAAACAATTGAGCTTAAGAATTCTTCTTACAATGAAATAAAAACTTACATAGAAAAAAAACTTATTTTTCATAATAAATTTGAATATATTAGCTTATTCAAAGAAAAACATTTTAAAATTGTTATGAAGTTAACAAATGGAAATCTAAGGACAGTAAATAAGCTACTGTTCAAATTGTTTGAAATCTTGGAACATTATGACTTAACAAGCCCATCTAAAGTTAATCCTAGGTCATTAAATATTAAATTTTTAATAATGGCTGGAATTAGTCAAGGAATGATAAATGTTTAGTCCAGGAGAAATTGCTGAATTAGAAAAAAAATATTCAAAATATATTTTTAGAAAAATATTTAAAAGTGTTTCATTTTTATTTTTATTTTTAATTATTGCGCTCTCAAGTTCTTACTATTTCTTTGTATATTCTAAAGCAGATGCAAAAACCAATAAGAAAATATTCAAAAGTCTTTCTAAGACTAAAATTGAAAAAATAATTCCTAAAATGAATGTAACAATTAAAAAAGCTACAAAACAAATCGATTCAAATATATCTGTTAAAAAGGAGGAGGACAATATTTCAAAAAGTACTTCTGCTGTTGTGCAAGATGTTAATGCTACAAAACATATTGTTGTAATTGTTAATACAAAAGACAAAAATGACACTATTACAAAAAACATTAATAACGAGTATAAAATTAAAAATAGATTAATATTTCATGTGCAATCACCACAGAACAAGTTTTTTGACAACACACCTCACAAATCATTAAGTTTAAACATCACATCTTTAAACAAAGAAAAAATTATTAAAAAAATTATTAAAAAAACAGATAAAAATGATACAATAGAAAAAGAGGAAATTTCAAAGCCAAAAATAAAAATTGAAATGCAAGATATTGATTCAATAAGATACCTTAAGAGCAAATATAGAAAAACGCATAATATAATTTTTACTTTAATGCTTTGCGAAGAGTTTTATTCTCAAAAGGATTATACTGCATCTTTAAAATGGTCAATAATCGCTAATGATATTGATAACCAAAGCGAAAGAAGCTGGATTTGGTTTGCTAAATCAAAATTTAGACTAGGTAAAAAAGATGATGCTATTAGAGCATTGAAAGCATTTTTAAGAACTAGTGCATCAAATACAGCTGAATTGCTATTGAAAAGTATTCAGAATGGGAGTTTAAATGATTAAAATTAGTGTTATATTCTTCATATTCGTAGTAAATTTTGCATTTGCTAGTAACTTAAGCGATTTAAAACAATTGTTTAATGATAAAAAATTTACCCAAGTTTGTATAAAATCTGGTGAAATATACCAAAATAATAAAAACAATGAAGAATTTTTAAATATCTTTGCTGCGTCTTGCTTGAAAACTGATATGATTAATAGAATGGTTTTGCCAATTATAAAACTCTATAAGACTAAAGAAGCAAGGGAAAATGCTGTATATTTTACAACAATTTTATATCAAAAAAAATTGTTGTATTACGCATTAAGCGATGACTTTGATATATCTTATGTTAATTTGCCAAAAACAAATTATATATTGTCTAAAATATTTGATAAGTTCGTAAAAGGCGAATATAATCTAAAAAATGGTTCCTATTGGTTCACAGATGATAATAAAACTGACTTAACTTATAAGTTATCAATGGAAGAACACAATCGTGTCAAAAAAATGTATTTGAGAACCTATAAAGGCAATAAGATAATAAAAGTAAGAGTGTATTGGTGAGATTGATATGAATGATATGAGCCTAACATTATTAAGCTATTTAACAGATAATAGAATCTTAGATTTAAATACTGCTGATATTGTCAAAAATGATATAGAAATAAAAAATAAAAATGTTTTTGAAATTTTATTAGATAGACATCTGTTTGCAAGAGAAGACTTACTTATAGTTTTGATAGAATTTTATAAAAAAGGACATTTTCAACTAGAAGATATCAATAAATATTTTGCAATTGAAATTGAAGATTTTCTTAAAATATTAGCAAAAAATTTAAACGCTGTGTATATCGATCTAGATTCCATTGACATAAATCATAAGATGGTTACTAAACTACCTTTTAACCAATTAAAAAAATTTCATGCCTTACCTGTTAAAGAAGATGAAATTAATGTATATGTTGCTTTTAGAGATCCTCTTGATTTAAATGCTCAAGAAGGAATCCAAAGAATATTTCCAAGAAAATTAGTAAAAACTGTTATTAGTGAACCTTCTTTAATTGAAAAATATTTAAATAAAATTGAACTAGGTGATAGTATAAAAGAACTTATCGCTGAAATTCGAAAAGAGATCACATCAAGTGCTCTTGAAAATCCACAAGAATCATCAGGGATATTAAAACTCATAGAAGTTATCCTTAAAACATCTATTTTGGCAAGAGCAAGTGATGTACATGTGGAGGCTACTGTAAATAATTGTGTTGTGAGAAGCAGAATAGATGGAATACTAACTGAGACATTTATTTTTGAAAAAGATATTTATCCTCCCCTAGCTTCAAGGCTAAAGTTGCTTTCAAATATGGATATTGCTGAGAAGAGAAAACCACAAGATGGTAGATTTTCTGCGACGATACTCGGAAAAGAATTTGATTTTAGAATCTCTACTTTACCAATCCTTAATGGCGAATCTATCGTTATGCGCATATTGGACAAATCAAAAGTTATGATTAAGCTTGAAGGCTTAGGAATGCATCCAAATAATTTTGCTAAATTTAATTCATCTATGAAAGCACCATATGGAGTAATTTTTGTTACAGGTCCAACAGGTAGTGGTAAAACAACTACTTTATATGCAGCTTTAAATGCAATCAAGAGTGTACAAACCAAAATTATAACAGTTGAAGACCCTGTTGAATATCAATTAAATTTGATACAACAAGTACAAGTGAATGAAAAAGCTAAGTTAACTTTTGCTGCAGCTTTGCGATCAATATTAAGGCAAGATCCAGATATCATAATGATTGGTGAGGTTAGAGATCAAGAAACGCTAAGAATTGCTGTGCAAGCCGCACTTACTGGTCATCTTGTTTTCTCGACACTCCATACAAATGATTCTATTAGTGCAGTTACAAGGGTGATGGACATGGGAATTGAGCCTTACTTATTAAGTGGTTCGCTTGTTGCAATTGAGGCACAGAGGCTTGTTCGTAAGCTTTGTCCACATTGTAAGAGCAAAATTGCATTGCCAAAAACAGCACACAAGGATATTGATGCTTTATTGCCTGACTCATATCAGTTTTACAAGCATAATGGCTGTGAAAAATGCTCTCAAACAGGTTATATCGGTAGAGAAATGCTCTCAGAGATATTGGTAGTTAGTGAGAAAATTTCTAGTATGATTGCGCAAGGGGAAAGCAAGGAAAACATAAAGCAGCAAGCTCTCGTCGAGGGCTTTGTCGATATGTATAAAGATGGTATTGTAAGAGCAGCACAAGGAATTACAACGCTAGATGAAGTTGCAAGGGTAGCAAAAGCATGAATTATTTTGAAGTTACAACATTATTTAAAGGTAAAAAAGAGATTAAGGTCTTGAAAGCTCCAAATAGAAAAGATGCTATTTCCTTAGCAAAGATGAAAATACCAGGTATTTTACTTAATGTTAAAGTAACTTCAGCCCCAATTGAAGATCAGTTTTCGGAATTTAAAGAAAAATTTCTAAAAACAATTATAAAAAAGAAAATTGATATAAAAGCGCTTATTGCAGCTATAAGACAGTTGGCAGTCATGACAAATGCTGGGATTTCTATACATGACAGTATAAAGGAAGTAGAGAATTCTAGTGTGGATGCAGGATTAAAAAAGATATTTTCAAGCGTAAATGATGATTTAAATTCAGGACTAAGTCTAACGCAATCCATGATGCCTTATCGTAAAGAAGTTGGAGATGTGTCTTTAGCCATGATTGAACTCGGAGAGAGTACAGGTAACATGTCTGAATCATTAGAGAAGCTTGCTGAAATCCTTGAGGAGATGGAGGCAAACAGACAAAAATTTAAAAAAGCTATGAGATATCCAATTACTGTTATGGTGGCTATTGGAATTGCATTTACAATTTTAATGGTATATGTTGTTCCAAAATTTAAAGATATTTTTTCCAAATTTAAAACAGAGTTACCGTTACCAACAAAAATTTTACTTTTTATGGAAAATATGATTCACAATTATGGTTTTTATCTTCTAGCAGTTATGGTTGCCACGATAGTATTTTTTAAATATATGTTAGTTAATAATGAAGAATTTAAAAGAAAATTTGACAAATATATATTAAAGGTTTACCTAATAGGAAAAATAACTTTTTATGCGACTATGGCAAGGTTTACACTAGTTTTTACAGAATTAATTCGCTCAGGTATTCCGATAGCGGACGCATTAGAAACTGCGTTGCTGACACTTGATAATATCCATTTGAAAGAAAAGTTGAGTGCTGTTAACATATCTGTTCAAAGAGGTATATCTCTGACTGATGCTTTTAAAGAAACTGGTCTATTTGAAGGCATGCTTATACAAATGATTAAAGCTGGTGAGCAAAGTGGTACGCTAGATAAAATGCTTGAAAAGGTAACAGACTATTTTAAATCTAGATTTAATGAAATTATTGATAATATTTCAAGTTATGTTGAGCCGATACTGTTGGCATTTATTGCTGCTATGGTACTTTTGATGGCACTTGGTATTTTTATGCCTATGTGGGATCTTGCAAAAGCAGTGAAGAATTAAATTAAACATAATTTACAGAACTTTTCTCTGTATTTTATGCCTCAATGAAATAGAACTGAGCCAATCCTAAGCATATTTGCACCACACTCAACTGCAAGTTCATAATCTCCACTCATGCCCATTGAACAATATTTTGCACCTTTATTTTGTAATTTATTATATATGCTATGAGTTAATTCGAAGCTTTTTTTTATAATTTTTTCATCTTCGCTGTGTGCACCTATACTCATAACTCCTTTTAGATTTATATTTTTACATGTAGAGAAAATTTCATCATAAACATCTATAGCTGTTGCTGGACTCACTCCTGCTTTTTGTTCTTCATGGGCACTATTTATTTGTAAAAGTAAATTCATAGTTTTGCCTTTTACGCTTAATCTTTTATCAATCTCTTTTGCCATGTCCAAAGAGCTACAAGAATGCATAAGAGATGGATTTAAATCTATAAGAGCATTTATTTTGTTGGTTTGAAGTCTTCCTATAAAGTGCCATTCGATCGGCAATTTTTCAAGTTCTAAAACTTTTGATTTTAAACCTTGAACTCTATTTTCACCAAATGCTCTTTGACCAATGTTGTACATATTCTCTATTGCTTTTGCATCTACGCTTTTGCTTACTGCGATAATTTTTACAATTTGGTGTTGGTTTACTCTAACTCGAACATTTTCTATATTTGTGAGAATCTCATCGTATCTTTTTTCATATTTACTCATTAACTTCCCCCTGCTATTCTATATATATCATTGAAAATCGTAAATGCCATCAATGAAAGTAAAAATACCCAACCACCAAGAGTTAGATAATACAATACTCTCTCGTTAGGTGCTCTTTTAGTAATCATTTCATATAAATTAAACATAATATGCCCGCCATCAAGTGCAGGAATAGGCAATAAATTTAAAACTCCAAGATTTACCGAAATCAAAGCAGTTAGAGCAAAAAGAGCTACAATACCAGCACTACTAGCCTTGGCTGTAACTTGGACGATAGAAACTATTCCACCCATATCTTTCACTGGCACGACACCTTCAACGAGTTTTTGCAAGCTTCTTACTATCATCATCGTAGCATTTTTAGTTTCAT
>JALUXT010000198.1 GCA_027013245.1 Campylobacteraceae bacterium | reverse complement strand
CATAAATGAAGCACTATTTTGCAGGTTAGGAGGAACAGCGCGGACATACAAATCTTCAACAACTATATCGCCTGCAAATACACTAGCAGATAAAACTAAAAACGAGCAAATAACTTTTTTTAACATAATATCCCTTTAAAATTTTTTCTAATTATAACTAAAGTGTGTTAATTTTGTATTAAACCTAAAAGACTCTTGATTGCTACTTTATCATCTTTATTTGATATGGTTTTATCTATTTTTGATGGTTTTTTATAGACATTGTCATAATAGTCTAAAAGTAAGATTTCAGATACTTTTTCTAGATTCCTCATTTGATAAAATTTTATCACTTCAGTTTTAGCATCTTTTTGTATATAAGGCGTTATTTTATCCATGCAATAATAAAAAAATTCATCGTCTATATCTATATAATCACTTAAGATTCTTTGCACTCTTTGTTCTATTGGGGCAGTTATTTCGATTCTTTGTCCTTCGCCCATTCTCTTGTAAAGCAAGTCAGGAAGCATAATCTTTCCTATTCTTTTGCTTTCCCCCTCTATAAATATAGGCTTATCCAAATCAAGATTTAAGAGGGCAAAAAAGAGTTGATTTTGAAACTCTTTTTGGGAAGGTTGTTCTCCTTTTACTGAACCAAAGGTTGAGCCAAGATGGTTTGCTAGTGCTTCCAAATCCAATGAATTTGGAAGCATTTGTATCAATTCACTTTTACCGCAACCTGTATTTCCACCTAGAACTATAAAGTTTTTATGAAGGATATTCTCAAGATAATTTACAACAAAACTTCTAAAGCCTTTATACCCAAAATCGAGTTTATAAACTCTGTATCCTATATTTGAAAATATAGTTGCAAGTGAGCTTGATCGAAGCCCTCCTCTAGCACAATATATAGCTATTTTAGAACCAATCTTGCATAGTTTATTTAACTCAAAAACATGTTTTGATGCATTTAGACAAACGAAACTTGCACCTTTTATCTTTGCTTCACTTTTTGATTTTTGTTTATATATATATCCAATTTCTTCATGTTCAATGTCATTAAGTGCATAAAAGTTTGTAGCTTTTGGTATCTTTGAGTGCTTATATTCTTTTGGACTTCTAGCATCAATAATCACATCAAAACTAGCATACTCTTTTAAAAATTCTTGTGTAGTTATCTCTTTAATCATATATATAATTTTCTATTTTATCTTTTAATCTTTTGTAAATATTGTCAAAATCAGTAGAATAAACTCTAGTATTTGCAACAGTAGTTATGAAGTTAGTATCGCCAATCCATCTTGGGATAACATGATAGTGTACATGCTGGGCTATTCCTGCTCCTGCGCCTTTGCCTAGATTCATACCTAGATTTACGCCATCAGCTTTAAATTCGTGCTTTAGCATTTTTACGCACCTTTTTGCCATCTTGCTTACATGTAGCCATATTTCTTCATCTAAATATTCGATATTGTCTATATGCTGATTTGGTATAACCATCATGTGACCGCTAGTATAGGGATATCTATTCATTACTATAAAACAAAACTCATCTCGAAACAGAACATGATTTTCTGTGTCTTTACTAGGGTCATTTACTATATCGCAAAACACGCAATCACTCTTTCTCTCAGTGATGTACTCGGTTCGCCAAGGGGCATATAGATAATTCATCTAAATTTTCTTTAGTTCTTTTAAAGAACCACTGATATCATCTTGCCTCATAAAATGCTCACCTATTAGAAATGCATCTACACCGATTTTATTTAATTCTACTAGTGTATCTTTGTCATGCAAACCACTTTCAGCAACAATAATTTTGCCATTTGGAATCAATGGCATCAATTTTTCACTAAGTTTCATGTCCATCTTGAAAGTTTCTAAATTTCTATGATTTATACCTATGATATCAGCTCCAGCAAATATGGCCTTAGTTAAATCTTCTTTATCGTGAATCTCTACCAAAGCATTTAATCCTAAACGCCAAGCATATTCCAAAAGGTTTTTCAACTCTTTTTTAGATAATGCCTTTGCGATAAGCAATATAAAATCTGCGCCATAGACGACAGCTTCAAGTATTTGATACTCATCAACTATAAAATCTTTTCTCAAAAGTGGTGTAGAAACATACCTTCTGAGCATGGTTAAATATTCTATATTTCCTTGAAAAAAGTGAGGCTCTGTGAGTACAGAAATCGCATTTGCTCCTCCTAATTCATACTCTTTTGCTATCACTAAAGGGTCAAAATCTTCTCTTATGATTCCCTTGCTAGGGCTAGCTTTTTTTACTTCGGCTATGATTCTAAAAGGATCGTCTTTACTTGAAGTCAAAAATGGTTTTACATCTCTTGGAGGATAAGGATTGTATGCCAAACTTCTCCCAAGCCAATCAAAGGAAAACTCTTTTTTTCTTTTTTCTAAATCTTCTTTAGTTTTTTTGATTATATCATCTAGTATCATTTACTCTCTTTTAAACATTTTATAATCTTTTCAAAATGCATATTTACTTCTGGTTCGTTTGAGCTTTTTGCAAACTTCTTCATAATATCGTATGCCTCTTTACATCTATTTAATTTGTAATATCCCCAAGCCAAAGAATCTAGATAAAATATTGATTTTGGTTCGACTTCAAGTGCTCTTTTAACCAATTTTATGCCTTTTTTTACATCTATATTATGGTCAATCAATAGATAACCATAATAATTCAAATAAACTGGATTTTGAAAATCTTTAAGTGCATTTTCAAATTTTCTTGAAACAGAGTTCAGAATCTTTTTATTTAAATGTTTTCTACTTGCTTCGTATTGATAAATAGCCATCTTGCCTAAAAAATCCACATCCCCACTTTTAGCATAAAGTTGTTTGGCTACTTTGTAAGCTTCTTTGAAATTATTATCAGAAGTATATATGCTTAATAGCATTTTAGGATTATAACCACTGTTTTTTAAAAATTTTATTGCTCCATTTTTATCTTTTTTATAGACAAGAAGCTCTATTACTTTTTTAGCAAACCCTTCTTTTTTATATTTTTTATATAATTTTTTGTATGTTGAGATAATTCCATCCAAGTTTTTTTCTTGACCATAAATTTGAATCAAAGTAAAATATACTCTCTTATTTGCATCATGTAATCGTATGAAAGTTTCAAGATAAGATATTGCTTCTTGTTTTCTGTCTAAAAACTTATATAATATACCAACCATATTTAAAAGAGATTTTTGTGATTTATCTTTATTAAAAGCACTTTGATAATATTTTAACGCAAGTTTGTATGATTTTTCAAGCATATAAATATCACCCATTAGAGTTAAATTTCTTGAATTTTTTTCTATTTTTAATAATTCTAAAGTTTTAGCCTCAGCTCTTTTATATTGTTTTTTACCAACATGATATTGAATTAATAATTTTTTAAAAAGCAAGTTATTTGGATACTTTTTTATCGAACTCATTAGTAAGTCATAAGAACTAGGATCAGCTGCCCTCACTGCTACCTTATTTTCCTCTTCTAAGTAATTTAACTTTCCACTTTTTTTATATAAAATACCGAGTGTTTTCATGGCTTTTTTATAATTCTTTTGCCTTTGTGCCTCTATAGCATTTATGATTAAAATATCTTCATTTGCAAATGCTTTCTTGCCTATTTTCACCGTTGGGCTTTTTTGTGAACAACCCGCGAATAATAAAAATATAGATAAGATTAAAGTCGCTTTATACCTGGACATTCATCCTCCACTTCTTTTATATTTTTTTTAAAATATTCCCAAAAAGGGAAAGTTCTGCATTGAATTGGTCTAACAGGATATATACTGCATCCTTTTTTTCTCTCATCAAAGAAAACGCATTTTAATCCATCATTATACTCTATCTCTTTTAACGAAAATTTATATTTCACTTTTTGTATATATTTTTCATAAAATTTGTCAATATATTCGCCCAAAAATACTGCAATATTTTGTATATCAGTTGGACTTACCCAGATATAACCACTCTCTCCAATGCAGCAATTTCCTTTACAAGTTTCACAGGCTTTTGAATCAAAAGAAAAACCAAAACCTTCTTTAAGTATCTTCACTATTTGTATCTGCCTTTTTAAAAATATTTTTCACAAACTGTGTATATTCACCTTTATCATACAACACAAGCGGGGGTAAAATCTTGCATAAGCTCTTAGATTCCCTTTTTGCATAAATCATAACTAAAGTAGCAGGTTTTTCAAGGTTTACATGTATAAATTGCAACTCATTTACTTTAAATTTTGAGATACTAAGTTTGGTAAGTATTGTATCTATTTGCTTGGCATCATAGCACAATATCAAAGAACCTTTTGGCTTTAAAATACTGTAAGCTTTTTTTACTAAATCATCAATCTTAAGTGCATCACTATGCCTACTTAAAAATAGAGATTCATCTTCACTTTTTAAAGTGCCACTATGATAAAAAGGTGGATTACTTATGGTAAAATCGTATTTTTCTTCAAAACAATATGTTGCAAAATCACCAAGCAACACTTTTGAGTCGATGTCATTTGCTAAAGCATTTTTTTTTGTCAAATAAACATTTTTATCTTGTATATCAATTTGCGATAAAGAAACATGAGGAAAATCTCTTTTTATCAATAGCCCAAGAATTCCACATCCTGAGCCAATATCTAAAAGACTGCCTTTTATCTTATATTTGCTAATGAAGTTGTATAAAAAAATCGTATCACTATTGTATCTGTAACCATTAGAATATTGATTTAAAAGCATATTATCTATAAACTCTTATGATAAACCCTCGTTTTTTACCGATAGAAATATTCTCAGGAGCATAGCTTATCTTTGCAAAATCTTTAAATTTTTCTTTTACAAGCCTTCCACCCTCTACTGCTCTGTATTTGCCTAATCCTAGATTTGCCAAGGATGTTAATCTTTTAATCTCTTTTTTAGGCATAATATTGCTTTTTGAATCTAACCTTTTTAAAGATGCAAATCCACCATTATCAACTATTGGGACAATCTTGTAAAAGTATGTAGAGTCATATTTTGATAAAAATTTATCCACTTTAACTTTACATTTTAAAGTAGCTTTCGCTTGTCCATATGGCATATCTTGACAATCTATCTTGTCTATCAGCACCAATTTTTTTTGTTTATTTAGCTTAGTATTTTTATATTTTTTTGCATAAAAGAGTTCTCTTTCTTTTAATTCATATTTTAGTTTTTGTATAGTTGTTTCATATTGTTTATCTCTTTTTTTAACATCACTTGACAACTCGTTAAAAGCATCTTTAATTTCTAATATTTTTGCATTTTCTTTTTGTGTAAATTCTTTTTTGCTATTTTTTATTTTTTTTTTTTGTGATT
>JALUXT010000197.1 GCA_027013245.1 Campylobacteraceae bacterium | reverse complement strand
AAAGAATCAAAATTGGTTATTTTTGAGAATTCTGGACATATGCCAATGATTGAAAATGCCGAATTGACAGCCATTAGCATAGATGCATTTTTAACAGATATATAAAGAAAAACAATGAATTTAATTACATTAGTTACTATGACAACATTAGTTATTGCGGGAGTATTCCATTTTTATTGGGCATTTGGTGGTGTATTTGGATTAGACAAGGCTATTCCAACAAAAGATGGGGAAGCTTTATTAAATCCGGGAAAACTTCTTACACTAATTGTTGGATTTAGTATACTTGGTTTTGCATGGGTGGCTTATATTTTAAACTTTAAAGATTTAAGTTTAATTTCTTACTCCAAACAAATTGTATATGCTGGATGGTTCTTATCAGGAGTATTTGCTATTCGTAGTATTGGGGATTTTAATATGGTAGGATTATTTAAAAAAATAAAATCAACAAAATTTGCTGAATTTGATACAAAGTATTTTATTCCATTGACTTCATTTTGGTCTATTGCATTTGCTTTTATAGCCTATAATGCTTAAACAAGGAACGTTATGACAGTTACTTTACAAGAGAAGATAATTCAGGTCTGTGATGAAAAAATAGCAAAAAAAGGAACTAATGTAGGTCTCTCTTTTTATGCTTTTTTTGCAAATAAAAATGATAATCCTCAGCTCCTTATGGAAGCTGCTAGATGGTGGATAGAGACTCATGAATTTGATCATTTTGAAAAAGCAGTGAAGATTAAAAAAATAGTGCAAAATGACTAAATCAATAGATATAAAAGAGCTTTTTAGTGCTGTTTTAGGTGACACATTTCATGAGTATGAACTCCCACCTCCAAGTTTTACTATCATGCAGTGTGAAATCACTATGTTTGATAAAGAAAAAGCGACACTCACTACTAAAATACCTGTTTTACATGAGTGGCTCAATCCATACTCTACTATGCAAGGTGGTATGATAATCGCAGCTATAGACAATGCTCTTGGACCACTTAGTTTGCTGATAGCACCCAAAAATATGACTCGAAATATAGAGTCTAAACTCATTAGAGCCATTACTCTGGATGTGAAGTATATCTATGTCACCGCATCACTCTACGAAGCAAAAAAAAGAAGACTTATTTTTGATGTTCTTGTAAAAGATAAGGAAGAAAATCTTTATGCAACCGCTCGTGTGACAAACTTTATTTTATAAATTTTTAAACATTTGTTGAATAATCTGTATGAATGGTTCTTTATTTTGTGCAGCTTTAGCTGCCATAATAGCACCCTCAACAGTAGCTACCATCATTTTGGAGAGTGATTTTTTTTCTTCATCATTCATATCTTCTTCTTTAAGTGCTAAAAAATAGTAATCTTCTAGATCATTATAAACTTTTAAAAGTGCTTTTGCTACATCTTCATCAACAGGACTCATCTCTTGGACGAGATTATTTAAAGCACAGCCATGCTTAAAATCAAAACTATCCGTAGTAAGTAGTTTTTCTTCTAAATACTTTAAAGGCTGTTCTTCTGTTGCTATATCTTTGTACTTTTGTTCTAAATTATAAGCTATTTTTTCCTCTATTACAGCAAGAAGAATTTCTTTTTTTCCTTTAAATAGATGATAGAGTGAGCCTTTGTTAAGCCCTGCATCTTTTAAAATATCATCTATGCTTGTACCATTAAAACCTCTTTCATAAAAGAGTCTATGGGCACTATTTATTATTTTTTGTCGTGTAGATATTTTTTTCATAATCAAATTGTAGCAAAATTTTACTTGACTAATTAGTCAAAATTGTATTATAATTTGACTAAACAGTCAAAAAAGGATGAAAAATGAAGATGTATAGTAAAGCTATAACAGGAAAAGAGACAGAGATATTAACACCAGAATATGAGGTTTTAGTAGAATTTTATAAGGCATTTAACACTCAAAACATAGAACTTATGGAGCAAAATTGGAGTCTAAGTGATGGAGTTATGAATAATCCACTTGGTGGGATATTACGAGGCTGGGCAAATATACAAGAGGTATATAAGAAGATATTTTTTGGTAAAGCAGAAGTGTATGTTGAATTTTATGACTACTCTATACACAAACAAGGGGAGATGTTTTTTGCTGTGGGAAGAGAGCAAGGCTACATTCTAAAACATGGTAAAAAAATAGAGCTTGATATAAGAACAAGTAGAATCTACGCTAAAGAAAAGGCTAGATACAAACAACTGCACCATCATGGTTCTATCACCGATGCAAAACTCTTAGATACTTATCAAGCACTTGTAATGGCTCAATGATGAAAAAAGCACTTATAATTATAGATATGCAAAATGATTATTTTGCAGGTGGGAAGATGGCATTAGTTGGGATAGATGAAGCTTTGAGTAATACTTTGCATTTGATAGAGTTCGCAAAAGAGAAAAAATATGAAATATTTTTCATTGAGCATATAGCACAAAGAGCAAATGCAAGTTTTTTTCTGCCAAAGAGTGAAGGTGTAAAGTTACATCAAACTTTAAATATACAAGATGGAAGTATCATTACAAAACACTATCCAAATAGTTTTAGGGAAACAATATTAATGCAAGAGTTAGAAAACAAGGAGATTAAAAATCTTATAGTATGTGGTGCTATGACACAAATGTGTGTAGATACAACTGTACGAGCTGGGTTTGATTTAGGCTTTCACATAGAACTTGTTACTGATGCTTGTGCTACTAAAGATTTGGTGTTTAATGATGAAGTAATACAGGCACAAGATGTACATAATGCTTTTATGGCTTCACTTGATGGCATTTTTTGTGAGGTGAAAACAACAGAAATGTTTGGTAATGAATAAGTATAGAACAAAAGAAGGAAAGCTAATTTTAGATAGAACAGATACTACAAAACTTTCAAAAAATGTTGCATATATTGTTGAAAATAGTAGTTATTTTTTTTTAGCAACTACATCAAAACAAGGTCAACCAAATGTTAACTTTAAGGGTGGGGAAAAAGGTTTTGTTCATGTCTTAGATGAAAACTGTTTAGTGTTTCCTGACTTTGAAGGAAATGGAATATTTCATGGAGTAAATGATATAATTGAAAATCCAAAGATTGCGATGCTTTTTATTGACTTTACTAAAGATGTAAGGTACAAGGTTAATGGCATCGCAACAATCATTGACGATAAAGAAAATATGAAAAAATATTTAGATTACAAAGGTTTTGATTATGCATCAAGGGCTATAAAAGTAGAGATTACTTATGTTCTTGGAAATTGTTCCAAGTATATTAAAAATGTTCGTCAAGATATTTTAGTATAATTCTCTTTATGAAAACATATTATGGCAATAGAGAAAAATGTTACCAGTGTTACAGACCAAAGAGTTCTTGTATGTGTGAGCATGTAACTACGGTGCAAACGCAGACAAAGTTTGTAATTTTGATGCACCCAAAAGAGTTTAAAAAAGTCAAAAACAATACAGGTTTTTTTACACATCTCAGTTTGCCAAATTCTCATGTCTTTGTAGGAATAGACTTCTCAGAGCATACGGTTATTAATGAAATCATTGCGACACATGAGAGTTATATTTTATTTCCTTCTGAAAATGCCATAAACTTGAGTGAAACATACCCAAAGAAGAGTGAAAAGCCTTTGGCAATTTTTCTCATAGATTCTACTTGGAGCTGTACAAAAAAGATTTTTACATTAAGTAACAACTTAAATCGTTTAGCACATATGAGTTTTACAACACAAAAAACTTCTCAGTATGAGATTAAAGTCCAACCAAACGCAGCATATCTTTCAACAATAGAATCTACTTTAGTTGTTTTAGAGCTTTTGCAAAAACATGGAATTGAAAAGATTGAAAAAAAAGAGTTTGAGGGTTTTTTAAATCCCTTTTTTGAGATGATTCGCTACCAAAAAGAGTTGATAACAAATCCTCAAAGTCATGCGGTGCGTTTTAAGCGACACACCAAAGAGAAAAGTGAATCTATTTGTTAAAGAGGATGGAACCTAAGCGTATCATATTGGAACCACACTCAATCGCAAGTTCAAAATCACCACTCATACCCATAGAGCAGATAGTCGCGTTTGGAAGTTGTTGATAAATCTCGTGAGTAGTTTCAAAACTTTTTTTAACGACTTCTCTTTCGTCTGAATGTGCCCCTATACTCATGACACCTTTTAAGATGATGTTTGGACACTCTTTTGCAATTTGGAGATATTTCTCTATCGCTTCTTCGGGCATAAATCCGTGTTTACTCTCCTCTTTTGCAGCATTGATTTGGAGTAAACAGTTGAGTGTCATACCTTTAGCAAGGAGCTTTTTTTGAAGCTCTTGTGCTAATGCAATGGAGTCAAGTGCATGAAAGAGAGTAGGATGAATGTCAAGAAGATTATTGATTTTATTTTTTTGGAGGTTTCCTATAAAGTGCCACTCAAGTGGTAAATCTTCAAGCTCTTTGGCTTTTTCTTTGAGGTCTTGTACCTTGTTTTCACCAAAGGCACGTTGTCCTATGGTGTAGAGGGCTTTTATCTCTTTACTCGTAGAGTATTTACTGACTGCTATTGTTTTTACTATATGGTGTCCGCTTACTTGAAGTCGTGCATATTCAACTCGACGAACAACATCGTCAATATATAATTTGTACTCTTCATTTGTCATTTTTTATCCTACTAATCGTGTTATATCATTAAAAAGACCAAGCCCCATCAGTCCAAAAAGGATGACCCAACCGCCTATGGTTAAATTCACTATAATTTTTTCACTTGCTTCTTTACGAAAAATAAGTTCATAAAGATTAAACATAATATGTCCACCATCAAGAGCAGGAATAGGGAGGAGATTTAAAACTCCAAGATTGACACTAATAAGTGCCGCAAAAAAGAGCACACTCATCCAGCCAGCAGCTGTTGCATCAGAAGTGAGTTTGACTATGCTAATGACACCACCCAAGTCTTTGGCAGGTACCTCTCCAAAGATGAGCTTTTTTACCCCTGTAAAAATCATCGTCGAGGCAAAGATAGTTTGCTCAGTAGCATAGCCAAAGGTTTCAAAAAAGCCTAGTTTTAAAGGGTGTGTTATGCCTGCACTACTAATCCCTATCATTTTTCTTTGCATCTTCTCTCCGAACATATTGGTCGCCATTTGGAGTTTTGGAGTGAGCATTTTTTCTTCTATGTAGCCACCGCGTTTGATAGTTAAAGAGAGAGTACCTGTAGATGCAGATATAAGTTTTGCCATATCTTTCCAAGACTCTATCTCTGTGCCATTAATAGCCATAATGGTATCATTGGCTTCTAGTCCTGCAACAAACGCGGGAGAGTCTTTGAGTACACTTCCAATCACAGGAGATAAAACATTTGGAGAACCAAGTGCTATAAAAAAGTAGAGTAAAAATGCAAGGATAAAGTTTGCTCCAGGACCTGCAAGAAGAATGAGTATTTTTTGGAGCGGTGTTTTTGTATTGTAGCTATCATCATCGTAATTTTTTTTACTTGGATCG
>JALUXT010000196.1 GCA_027013245.1 Campylobacteraceae bacterium | reverse complement strand
ATTTGGGTATCATAGATATTTGTCCTGCACCCAAATGTTTTAAAATATACTTTTTTCACTTTACTCAAAATCCCTCAATACACTCATAATCACATCTTTTGGTATATCATCTCTTATCTCGTAATTTCCAATTCCATTTGGCAATATAAAAGTTATCTTGTTTTTATTGCTCTTTTTATCCAAAAAGAAATGCTCATAAAAATCCTCTGCCGAATTTATCTCATAATCTATCGGCAAATCATACTTTTGAAGCAGGTATTTTATCCGTATAGCCTCTTCATTGCTCATAAGTCCTAGTTTTAAAGCCAACTCATTTGCCATAACGATACCGATAGAAACAGCTTCTCCGTGCAGATATGTTTTATACTCTGTCTCATTTTCTACAACATGAGCAAAAGTGTGTCCATAGTTTAAGACAGCACGAATTCCAGCTTCTCTCTCATCTTTGGAAACTACACTGGCTTTTGTTTTCACACTTTTTTGTATGACTAATTTTAAATTCTCTTCTTCTTTTATATCATTGATCTCTAGCCACTCAAAAAAATCTTTATCAAAAGTTACCGCCATCTTTATAATCTCAGCCACTCCTGCGCTAAACTCTCTTTTTGGCAAAGTTTTTAAAAATTTTGTTTCACAATGAACACTATTAGGCTGCCAAAAAGCACCTATGAGATTTTTACCATACTCGCTATTTACCCCTGTTTTTCCGCCCACACTTGCATCTACTTGAGCCAGCAAGGTTGTTGGAATCTGTATAAATTCTATCCCTCTTTGAAACACAGAAGCCGCAAATCCAGTCATATCACCGATAACACCACCGCCAAGAGCTATAAGCTTCGACTTTCTATCAAGCCTATGCTTGAAACACTCACCTAAGATAAATTTGATAGTATCTAGGTTTTTATATTTTTCACCATCTGGCACGGTGATTACATGTAACTCATCTGCACTTACTCGCAAAAGTATCTCATCAAGATGATATTTAGATACTGTTGGATTTGTGATGATGGCCACTTTTGTATCAAACTTCAGATATTCTAATTCATCTATTATCACATTATAGCTTCTATCTTTTTCTTGTGGTAATTTTATATTTACTTGCATTTTATCCCTTATAAAACCTTATATTACAACAAACTCTTTTCAATCTCTATAAATTTTTGCAGATATTGTTTTATTTTTTTAACATCAAATACATCTATAGCACTGCTAATTTCTTTAGCATACTCATCAAGCAGAGTTATATTGTAATCTTTGGCCAATTTCTTGACCTTATGTACAAACTCATTTATCTTATACATATCATTAGTTTTTTTTGCAAAATCCAACAGAGGTAATATATCTTTATTTAAAATTTTTCGAATTTCATCGATGTTTATCTGTGTTTTTTTTGAAGGCATATATTTCTTTTCTTTTTTTACAGATCTCAATATTTTTTTCTCTTCACATTCATAATTTATATGCTCCTTACTCACAATCTTAATGTCAAAAAATTTCAATTCAAATACGCTTCCTTCCCCTTTAATACTGCTTACTTTTAGCTTTCCATTCATCATCGTTGTTAGTTTTTTGGATATACTCAATCCCAATCCTGTTCCACCAAATTCTTTTAAACTTTGCCCTGATTGTTGTGCAAAACTTTTAAATATATTTTCTAATTCATCCTCTTTTATGCCAATCCCAGTATCTTCTATGAAAATACTAAAGTCTATGGTTTCGTTTAATTTATTATATTTTAAGTTTTTAACTTCAAGTTTAACAAATCCATCATTTGTAAATTTAATAGCATTTCCAACTAAATTTAAAACAATTTGTCTTAATCTTATCTCATCAATCATTATAATTTTAGGAATATTTCTATCAATATCAAATATGAGTTTTAATCCTTTTTTTTGTGCCTTAAGAACAAATATATCCATGATAGAGTTCAATGATACTTCTATATTTACTGGATTATAGCTCAAAGATAGCTTGCCAGCTTCTATCTTAGATAGGTCTAAAATATCATTTATGAGAGTGAGCAGTGTTTCTCTAGCATTTTTTATTGTTTTAGCGTAAGATTTTAGTTTTTTATCAGATATGTCTTTTGCTAGCAAATCAGCAAATCCTAGTATCGCGTTTATTGGTGTTCTTATCTCGTGTGACATATTGGCTAAAAATTCAGATTTATATCTTGAAGCCTTCTGCGCTTCCTCTTTTGCCACTAAAGCCTCTTTTTTAGCCTCTTTTTCTCCTTGTATATCAATCAACCTTACATGTATAATATCTTTTTCATCAATTTTTATTTTTGTCAATGCGATATCCGCCCAAAAAATTTCACGATTAGCTCTTTTGTGCAACCATTCAAAATGATGATAGCCTTTTTTTATAGTTTCTTTTATCATCAACTTAGCTTTTATAGAAGATTTAGAAGAATCTGGCTGAAATTCAGGGCTAAAATATACTGGATCTTTCATTAAGATATCTTTTTTATCATTTAATCCAAATACTTTGACTGCAAATTCATTACAATCAATAAATTTACCATTTTCTAGTAACAAAATTGCATCAAATGCTTTTTTATATATAGTTTCAAAGATCTTTTTTTGTTCATTGATTTTATGGTTAAGAGATGAAAGTTTTTTTATCCATAAAAAAAATACGATAAAAGCCAAAAGAACTACACCCAAAATATCCCAAATAAGTTTATAATTAATCTTTTGTTCAAAAACAATATTAACATATTTATTATATATCTCTTCTCTCTTCTTGCTCGAAATAGTTTTTAGTGCTTTATTTATAATCTCAATTCCCCTCTTCCCCAAATCCTTTCTCATGGCCACGGACAAAGGAAGCGCTATATCCAAGCGCCCTGAAATCTTTAAATCACTATATGCATATTTGTTGATTTGGTAACTAACGATAGGCAAGGAAGCGACAAGAGCATATGCCTTTTCATCAGATACATATCTAAGTGCTTCTTCTAAGTTTTGAACATATATTTTTTTTATATTTTTATATTTTTTTTCTAGATATCTTGTTATTTCTCTGTCCTTAACAACTACTATTTTCTTATCGCCTATACTTTCCAATGATGTCAAAAATTTATTGTCATTTTTAGTCACTACTACAAACGGATAGTTGAGGTATGGGGATGAAAAATTCATAGTTTTCATCATCTTGGAAGTTTTGCTGATACTAGGGTATAGGTCTGCTTCTTTTGATTTTATTTTATCTATGCTTTTTTTCCATGACTTGGTTTTTATAAATTTAAATTTTATACCTGTTCGTTTACTAAGAATATTTATATAATCTTTAACGATGCCACTAAATTTTCCGCTATTTTTGTCTACATATTCCAATGGTTCTTTTAACGGGTCTATGACAAAATTTAAGACGGGATGTAGCTTTATCCAACTTTTTTCTTTTTTGTTAAGGGATTCTTTAAATTTATCATTTTTACTATCTATTATGGACCATTTCTTTTTCAATCTATTTAATTCCACTTCACTAACTGCAGACATCGCCTTACTTAAAAGTTTTTGCAAAATCGGCCAATCTTTTCGTACGCCAATATAATCCTTTGTGTTTACATTTTGCTTTGTTAGCCACCTATCTTCAACTAATTTGATATTATTTAGTGTATTTTTTATCATATAATAATTAGCAACTGATAGTTTTCCAAATGCAGCGTCAGCCATACTTGTAGAGACTGCTAATACACTTTCTTCATCATTATCAACTTTAAGTAGTTTTATCTTTGGATAATGCTTTTTTAATAATTTTTCATAATAAAAGCCTTTGGTAATCGCTACAGTTTTTCCAAATAAATCTTTTATATCATTTATATTTTCATCTTTTCTAAGTATTAAAGCCATTGGATTAGATATATAGTAATCATCGGTAAACAGTATATATTTCATCCTATTTTTAGTTTTTAAAATATTTAGCATTACATCTATTTTTTTATCTTGAATTTGTTTTAAAAATTCGCCCCATGTATAACCAGAAATATACTTTATATGTAAGCCTATTTTTTTGGCAAGTAAATTCATATAATCAATAGAAAAACCTTTTGGAGTATTGTTTATATTATAGTTAAAAGGAGCCCAACTTTTTTCATTATGCACGCTGATGATTGGATGAGTTTGTATCCAATTTTTTTCCTGTATAGATAAATTTATCATGTTATTATCAACTGCTTTATCAGTTGCAATAGCATATATATTTGAAAAAGTCATTAAAATATAAAATATAAATTTAAGATATTTTTTCACAAAACCTCTTTTAGACATAGATGAATACTTTATTATATCAAAATATATTTTATGATATAATAAGTGTTCAATCAGAATAAATATTAGGAATACACATGAATCCAACATATAATATTTTAATTGTTGATGATAACGAAGATAACATTAAAGTAGCTATGAATATTTTGAATAGATTAAATTACAATTTTTCTTTTGCTTTTGATGGTATAGAGGCGCTAGAGATAATAAATATCAAAGATTTTGACTTGATATTGCTAGATGTCATGATGCCAAAGTTGGATGGTTTTGATGTCTGTAAAAATTTAAAAAACAATGACAAAACTAAAGAAATACCAATCATATTTTTAACCGCTAAAAGCGATATTGATTCCGTGAGTAAGGGATTTGAGTTAGGAGGGGTTGATTATATAACAAAACCTTTTCAAACAAAAGAACTTATAGCAAGAGTTGCAAATCATCTTGAGCTTTGGCAAGCAAAAAAAGTGCTAAAACACAATAATCTAGATTTAGAAACAGAAATACATCATAAAAATCAAATATTTGCTACTGAAATTGAACAAGATCAAAAAAATATCATAGATATACTAGCAGAAATCATAGAATCCACTTCAGATGAAACAGGAAAACATGTAAAAAGAGTGGCTAAGATATCCAGACTTTTAGCAAATCTTCACAGCGATATGAGCGAAGAAGATGAGCAAACTATATTTTTAGCAGCACCGTTACATGATGTTGGAAAAATCACGATAGATACAAACATATTGCACAAACCTGCAAAGCTAACTGTTGAAGAGTTTGAGAAGATGAAGGAACACACTACAAATGCCCATAAGTTTTTGAAAAAATCAAAAAGGAAGCTGATAAAAGCTGCTGATATCATAGCTTATCAACATCATGAGAAATGGGATGGCTCAGGTTATCCTCAAGGATTAAAAGATAAAGGTATCCATGTATTTGGGCGAATAGTGGCTTTGGCTGATGTTTTTGATGCCTTGACGCATAAAAGACAATATAAAAACTCCTGGAGCTTTGAAGACTCAGTTGGATATATAATAGAAAATAAAGGTATACATTTCGACCCATATCTAGTAGATTTATTTACACAAAATTTAGAGAGGTTTAGAGAAATTTTTCGAGACCGTAAAGCAAACTGTGTAAACCTTAAAAACTAAATTCATTTGATAAACTAACCAAATGAATTATCTAAAAGGATTTACACATGA
>JALUXT010000195.1 GCA_027013245.1 Campylobacteraceae bacterium | reverse complement strand
AATTTTATAGATAATAAAACTTAAAATTGTAGCTACAATTATGCCAATACCAAAGTATTTGCCATAATTTTCAAAAGCATTTCCTAGATAGTATCCACCTAGCAAAAATGCAGGTGCCCAAAATGCAGCCGTGAGCATATTTGCAAGTATAAATTTTCTAAAGTTCATGTTATTTGTACCAGCCAAGAATGGAGCTATCCATCTTGTAAAACCGTTTGAGCGACCTATGAAGAGAACTTTTATAAGATTCTCATCCAATCCATTTTTTATCTGCTCATATTTTTTGCTGTCTATTTTCAACCTTTTGGCATGTTTCTTTAAAAAATCTTCTCCAACTTTTTTACCTAGATAGTATCCTAAGATATCTCCTGCTAAGATACCTATGTATGTAGTAATTATCAGAATTCTAATGTCCACTATGCCCTTAAAGGCTAAGATTCCAAAAAATATAGTCAATGTTTCGGATGGAAGCATCATTCCAGCAATAGGAAGTGATTCCAATATGGAAGCGAGCAATATAATCAAAATTGAAATTGTCAAAACCATATCTGATGGATAAGATAAAATCCAATTGAAAAACTGTTCTAATATATAATGAATATTCATATTATCTCAAGCCTTGCAATCTTTTTAGATTAAAATGAGTAAACATCAAAAGTTGCAGAATATATACAAATATACCAATAACGGGAATGAGAAATAAAGAAGCTGAAATGATGGTGATAACTGTCAAAGTAAACTTGTTTGTATTTTTCAATGTGTTAAACTCATCTTTTGTAGTATAAGATGATATTGAGTCATAAAAAGTTGGTTTTTTCAATAAAATAGACCATAAAAAGAGATTAACCAATATATTTAATACAGGCACAAACATCGCAGGAATAAAAATCATAAACAAGATAAAAAAGATGGTATTTTGTTTTAAAGAGATAAAAATACTCTCACTAATTGTTCCAAATCCTTTTTTTTCGATATGATAATATTCGCTATTGATTTCATCCACAATTTTGTCGGCTATTATCCCAACAATCACGACAGAAGTAGTGATGAGCAGCTCATAATATATCAGTATCCCACCAATAGTTTCAACTAAAGATTTAACCCAGCTTTTGTCACCGATAAAGGGAATATGAGAAACCAAGTATGATACAAATTGGCTGATACTATTGTGAAAAATAAAAAATACAACTCCCCAAAAAATAGCTGCTATTATAATTGGTATGAGCGAAGTGAGGAGTATTTTTTTATTAAACAAATCTTTAAATGCTTTTAAAATTATATCTATCATGACATTTTCCTAATTTAAATTTAATGTATCTTTTGCGGCTTGGACACCTTGGTCTATAATAGTTGGAGCTTTTTCATTTACTTTCATGATTTTATCCTTTAGGTGAAATTGTAACAGCTAAATATGAAATGAAAATGAAATCGCAGTTTCATTTTCATTTCATTTTGCTATTATACTATTTCACAAAAATAAAAAAGGCATAGATATGAAAAAAGCACTTTTTGCCGTAAGTTCTCTTGGCTTAGGTCATGCTACAAGAAGTTTGGCCGTTATTAAGCACTTTATAAAAGAGTATGATATAACTGTTATCTCTTATGGAAATGCACTAAGATTTATACAAGAGGAGTTATCAGGGTACAATGTTTCATTTATTGAGATTAAGGATTATCCCAAGCTTGAAAGGGGAGATGGAGTTTACTTTTATTTCTATCTTTTTATGGATCTCATTAAAACAAATTTTGTTATAAAAGACGAGCATAAGATGACGATAAACATAGAAGATGATTTCAAATTTATATTAAGTGATGGCAGATATGGAGTAAATTCCGCAAAAGTCCCATCTTTTCTTCTTTCTCATCAGATATCATTTATGCCACCCAAATGGCTCTCATTGTTTAAATTTGTTATGGATTTTTTAAACTATTTTTACTTTAAGAATTTCAATAAAGTATTTATAGCAGATTATAAAAAGTATAGCAAAAGTTTAGCTGGCAATCTTTCGCATACTTCATTGACGCACTTTTTCCCTCATGATTATATAGGTATTGTTTCGTCTTATAAAAAACTGGATATCCAAGAAGATATAGATTATCTTTTTATCATCAGTGGATATTTGGAAGATAAAAAAGAAAGTTTTGTATCAAAGTTGCTTGAAAAGGTAAAAAAACTAGATGGAAAAAAAGTTTTTATACTTGGTAATTCTAATGAAAAGGATATAAGCTATATAGAAGAAGACGATATCACTATCTATCCATCAGCTACAAAAGATTTTAGAAATGAACTATTTTGCAGAGCTAAAATCATCGTCTCAAGAACAGGATACACCACAATCATGGATCTTGTAGAACTTGACAAGAAAGCTATACTTTTTCCAACTCCAAATTCTACTGAACAAGAGTATCTTGCTGCTTACCATAAATATAAAGATTATTTTGTTATTTGTGAAGATGAGGATAACTTTGATTTAAAAGAATTATCAGGCAAGTTGGAGCAGACTACATCTCTAAATCCTACAAGCAAGACCGATGAAGCACTGATAGGTATAGAAAAAACTATCAAATCATATTTTCATAAAAACTTTTTTTCCATTGTTGTTCCGGTATTTAATGAAGAAAAGTATTTGTCTAATACGATAGAGAAACTTCAAGATTTGGATTATGACAGTATCAAATTTGAGATAATCATCGTAGAAAATGGCTCAACCGATAAGAGTTATATGATAGCAAAATCTTTTGAGCAGAGTTTAGAGAATATCAAAGTTTATCAATCTGAAAAAGGAGTATCAAAAGCCAAAAACTTGGGGTTGAAATATGCCGATAAACAATCTGATTTTACTATTTTTTTAGATGCTGATACACTGCTAGAAAAGGATTTTTTAAATGAATTAAATAATTATTTAAATAAAAATGCCCAAAACAACCTGACAATCGGCACAACTGCCATAAAACCGGCTGAGAGTAGCTCATGGTATGATAGGTGTTGGTATAAATTTTTTGATATAGGACACAGAATAACTAAAACTTCATACTCTATTCAAATAGCAAAAACAAGCGTTGCTAGGGAAATAAAATTTGATGAAGAGTTAAATTATTCAGAAGATTTGAAATTTATCAAGACTATGATGATTTTCGGTGATTTCTTCTTTCTCAATACAAGGCAGGTAGCCACTTCTTCAAGAAGATTTAGACAAGATGGATACTTTAAAACTCTGTTTTACTGGAATATTCAAGCACTGACACCAGAAAAATTTAAAAAACACAAACTTTATAGTACTGTGAGATGAATCTACACATAATTGACCAGTTTATCACATTTCTTTTACACCACCAAGAGTTGGCTTATGCCATACTCTTTATGGGCTCCATGTTTGAGACAATCATAGGGTTTTCATTTTTTATATATGGCGAGATATTTTTTCTAAGCGGTAGTATAATGGCTGGTATGGGCATCTTAAATATCTGGCTTGTTATAATAGTTTTATATTCGGGTGGAATATTGGGTGATAATATAAGCTATTTTTTAGGAAGAAAATATGGTTTTGCCTTTTACTCCAAGCTAAAAAATATAAGATTCTTCAAAAGATTTATAAATAAAAAAAATTTTACAAAGGGTGTAAGGTTTTTTCGTAAATATGGTGCTTTGAGTGTATTTTTTGGAAGATTGCTTGGTCCAATCTCATGGATAACACCATTTGTAGTAGGGGCATATAAATTAAAGTACAAAAGGTTCTTGCCATATGAGATTATGGGCGTTCTTATAGGTATAGGACAGTTTATAATCGTAGGGTATTTTTTTGGAAGACATTTTGATATTTTGTTAAAAGTTGCAGAAACTTATATATTTGTTTTTCTGTTTTTGTTTGTTTTGGCTTTGTTATTGTACTATTTTTTGAAGAAAAAGAGGATTTTGTATCAATGGAAACTTATATTTAAAGAGGATAAGAAAAAAGCAATCGACCGCATGGTAAAAGACTCCTTTTTCTCTCTAGCTGTTATCTTTTTGATCTATCTTTTATTTTTGTTTTTTATATTTTTTGTTGATAACTCAAAAGAAAAAACAGATTTTTCAAGAACTTATGATGCAAGCATGATATCTAGTCCGCAAGATTGTAAAAAACTTGGTCTATACTATATAGACTCTAAAAAGAATATCATTCAGCCTGTAAACATCATCATAAAAACAACTCTTAGTGTAAAAAATATAACTGATAACGGTTGGATAAAAAATGATATTTTTAGACAAAATCATATATCATTTCTTGAATACATTCATCTGTTGCAAGAAAAAGTTCCGCCTGTTAGTTCACTGTATTTTAACGAGATTGCACAAAATTATGCCTATCAATACAAAACAGACTCTCTGTCTAAGAGGGAGCATATAAGGTTTTGGGAATTTTCTAGTAAAAAATCCAATTTAAAAGTTTATTATGCCTCTATCTCGTATGATAATGGCTATGAGTTTAGTTTTTATAACTATTTTTTTACTCCTATCCATAAAATAGACAAAGAGATAGATAAAAGTAGAGATTTTTTCTATAATTATCTTTTGAGCAGGAGAGATTTGAAGGTAAAATGCTACTATATCCAAACTAAATGTGAAGTCAAAGAATTAACTGGAGATAACGAACCAAGTGAAGAGCAGAAATATTATACAGATGGAAAGATTTTAGAGTGTCAGGTAAAAAAGAGGTAAAAATGCCAAAAATATTTATGCATGCAGATGATTTTGGAAATACGATAAATATAAGCAAGTGTATCTATAAATGCTTTAAAAATGGCAGTTTAAATTCTACAAGTATCATCGTAAATTCGCCATATTTTAAAGAATCGATAGAGTTTATAAAAGATGAGCCTATAAGAAAAGTTTTACATTTAAATATCGTTGAGAACAAAGCGGTAACAAGCAAAAATTTTAATCTTTTGACAGATAAAAATCATCATTTTTATAAAAGTTGGCAGAGATTAGTATTTGAGTACTATTGCCTGTTTGACAAAGAGAAAAAGGCAAAAATCAAAGAAGAGATAAAAGAGGAGTATGAAAACCAAATACTTCTATACTGCTTGAAGATGCAAACCAAAGAGATATGTATAGATTCACATCAACACACTCACAAAATCCCTTTTGTCACAGATATTTTGATAGAACTCATAGAAGAAATGAATATAAATGTTTTAAATGTAAGAGTTACAAAAGAGAAATTTTTCTGGGCTATCGGCTCTTTTTGTGATTTGAAAAATTACTTAGGTATCAACTTTTTTGTACATTTTTTATTAAATTTTCTCTCAAGAAAAATGATAAAAAAATTTGATAGAGCTAACATAAAATATAATGATGCTTTTATAGGCGTACTTTTTAGTGGAGATATGACTCTAAAAGCCATAGAAAAAGGCTTAGAAAAAGTAAAAGATGCAAAAACAGTAGAGATACTTTTTCATCCCGGGCAAATATCAAAAGAGGAACAGCTAAGGTTTAAAAA
>JALUXT010000194.1 GCA_027013245.1 Campylobacteraceae bacterium | reverse complement strand
ACAATAGTGTAGTAAAGTTCTCTTTTATTTCTTTTTAGACTTGATGGTAGATATGTCTTTTAGAACATAATTCATACTTAAAACATATCAAACAACAGTTTCTCCACTAGGACTTAAATCTTCCCAAAATTTATTATAATTAAGTCAACTTTTTCAATAGTAGTATTCATCGCTTCTGCAAATAGATGTATAAATAATGAAGCGAACATAAAAAAAATATAATAGTTGCAATTGTAAATGCAGTAATCTCTAGTTTAAAGGCACTTTTTTAAAAAAGTTTTTTATGAGGGAATATTTTGGTTTCATTTTTCTTATACCTTCTATTATGGGTTCAGTAAATTTCTCTTATTTTCCAAAGGACAATACATCTGCCTTTCCATCGCTGAAATAGGATTGCCCAAAAAAATTCTCCTTGATGAAGGGTTTATTTATCTGAACAGACTGAAGCCTTTTAAAATGTAGACCCTTTAGAAGACCTTTTAGCACAAAATTTCTAGCATGATCAAGATCTTTAATGAAAATTGGTATGATGCCCCACTGTTTACCAATGATAGCATTAGCTCCGGCAATATAGACATGTTTAGTGTTATATAATACTTCCGTGTTCCATATTCTCAATATGTATGATGTGTTCTTTTTCTTCATATCCAAACTGCAGATAGGCTCCTTCGCCTGCCAAAAAAGAGGAATATTAAATTTTTCATTACTATTCAAATTTTTCCAGCCGGTTTTTTTTAAGATGGAACAAATCTTATCTCTATTGTCTGCCACTATAACAATATTTATCGCTTGAGAGTCAATACCAAAGATATTTTGAGCAAATCTGTCAGAACTTTTGTTAAATAGCATTTTGAGCCTGTCGATTTTTACAGTTTTTTCTTCAGAATAGATTGCAGGTTTATAATGAAAATTCAAGCCAAATATCAGATAAAGGCCTGCTGCAATAGATATTGTCACTATGCTAATAACTCTTGCTTGGCTTAAAGGAGTTCCTACTTTAAAGAATTTTTTAAGAGAGCCAGTGTAATAAAGCAATAGCTATGATTATCCACAATGTCCCTATCAAATATCCGCTATAGACATCACTGATATAATGTTCTCCTAGGTAAATACGGCTTATTCCTATCAGTAAAATCAATATAAATATACTAAAGGATATATTGATCTTAGTTTTGAAAGTATCTGCATGCCGTACGAATAAATAGCCTAAAAACCCATAAAATGCAATAGCCATAATAGCATGTCCGCTTGGAAATGAGAAGGAAGGTTCAAAATAAAGTATCGTATCCGGTCTAGGACGATGAAAAGCAAGCTTGCCCAAATACAGAAAAACTGTTGAACCCGACAAAGATACATAGAGCGAAATAAGGTCATTGTATTTTTTGTACAGTAGTAAAACAATAGTAGCAGCTACCAAGAAAAGCAATACTATCTCTTTGGTGCCAAGATAGGTAACCCAGGTAAAAAAAGTGGTCATCTCCGGTGTTCTCCATCCCACCATGAGGTTGGCTACGATATGATCGACATAGACAATCGGATCCTGTGTAAGAAAGTCTTCGACGATACCTGCAAAAAGTGCCAAAACAGATACAAATGCAACACCAAGAAGTGTAAGCGGTAATCCATAGAACGTTGTTTGTTCAAAACGACCCTTGATGAATGCTGTGGCTTTTGGATGTGTCTTTATCATCTCTGATATAATAGAATTTGTTAGAAAAGAATCCCATAGTGAAAGAAGCATCAGCTTGGCTGAATGTGCATTAGTAACAATGAATCGCTTTAGGAGATACAAAAGTACAAAAAGAAAAACCAGTATCGCAATGACAGTAACTGTTCGACTTAACCATATTTGAGCAAGGGAAAGGGATGCTGAAAAGAGGTAGCCTATACCTATAAACTCTAAGCTCCAGCCAATTGCTCCAAAGAAATCCCAAAAAAGGAATTTTCTTCGTTGCATCTTCAATGAACCTGCAAGAAAAGCTACACTCTCTTTCAAACCTGGCAAGAAACGGGCTAGAAAAACAGATTTTGCTCCATGTGTGTTTAAAAATCCATGGGCTTTGCTAAGCTGTTCATTGGAAAAAGGCACCCATGATTTACCCAATAGCGCTGTACCGTAATATTTACCAATATGATAGTTGGTAATATCTCCGAGGTAAGCCCCCGTTACGGCAAATAGCAGCAATGTCGTAATATCAAAATATCCTTGTCCTGCTAAGACTCCCAGAAGAAGTAGGAATGTTGAACCGGGTAATAAAAACCCTAGTCCTATCAGCGTCTCGCCAAAAGCAGCAAAAAAAGCGACCCAAACAATATAATGTTTAAAAGACTCAATAAAGGGTAAAATCGAATGGTGCAGTATGTCTGACATTTAATAATCCATTTTTCTAATTTTATAAAATACTCTCTAAGTACTTTATGTATTTTGAGTCGACTTATATCTTTTTCTCTGCGTGAGAATGCACTGTAAAGAGCGTAATCATTAATCTCATTTTGTTGTTTGAGCGCTTCTGTTCATAGATTTATGCTTTTTAAAAATAACTCATATTATTTTCTTAATTCTTTTAATCTTTGTAAATTAAAATGTGTAAACATCAATAATTGAACGATATATATAAATACTCCAATAACAGGAATCAAAAATAAAGAAGCTGAAATAAGGGTTATGCCATTTGTCATGAGTCTATTATTAGTTTGCAACTTTTTATATTCATCCTTTGTTGTATACATAGCCACAGAGTCATAAAAGTTTGGTTTTTTAATCAAAATAAACCATAAGGAAATATGGATAAAAATATTTAAAACAGGGATAAATAGGAGTGGGAATGTAATTATTAATAATATGAAGAAAATTACATTTTGCTTTAATGCAATAAGAACACTTCCTGCCGTAGTACCAAAGCCCCTTTTGTTATTATGGTAGTATTTATCATTGATAATATCCACTATTTTATCTGCGATTATTCCAACAATCATCACTGAAGTCATAATGACCAATTCATAATACAGAAGAACTCCACCAATACTTTCAACGGCAGACTGGAACCAGTGACTCTCACCGATGAATGGAACATATGACAGTAGAGATTCTATGAAACTATTTATAGGTTTACTCAATAGATAAAATAAAATACCCCATATACTTGCAGCAATCAGAAGAGGAATCAAGGAAGTAATAAATATTTTTTTATTTACTAAATCTTTTAAAGCTTTAAAAAAAATATTTAACATGTAATTGCCTTATTTTAGTTGTTTTGAAACAACTCTAGAATTAAAATATCGTAACAAAAACTCTAGTGTATATGCCAAAGCAAAAGTTGCAATCAGATAATATGCAATTTGAGGCATTGTTTTATATGTTGAATAGAGTGTAAGTCCTGCAACACCAAACATAGAAAAAATTGCTAAAACAACAATATACAACTTCGCTCCTGTCTCTTTTATAAGGTTTAGGTGTGCTATATGTGTAGTTCCTTGAACTATAAGCATTACGATAGCAGCAACCGTTGTAATCTCTGAAAGGTTGAAAAAAAGTATCATAGGAGTAATGAGTAGTGCACTGATGATAAGTCCCTCAAAAGATTTATATACATTATATTCATATTCCTTTGGCAAATTACCCTCTTTTGCCATGGTATAACCAATGTCTGCTACTGCGTAAAGTGTTGCGTTTATAGCTGAAGCAGTTGCGAGCAGTGCTGTAACTGCCATAATTTTAAAGCCCCATTCTCCAAAAACAGGTTTGGCAGCAGTTGCTAATGCATAATCTTTTGTTTTTATAATTTCATCCAATGGTAGATTGCCAAGGACAGATACACTCGTGAGTACATATAAAACAGCTACAAACAAGATGGCTATAAACATCGAACGCATCATTGTTGTTTTCGGATCTTTCATATCTTCAACAGTATTTGTTATAACATTAAAACCCTGATACGCAAAAAAAGTAATTCCAATGGCAAAGAACATGCCACTTACGGGAGGCATATCTGCTACACTTAAAAGTTTAGGTTGTATAGTAAAAAGAGCTGCAATTGCAAATGTAATGAGTATAGTAAGTTTAATGAATACAATGAAGTTTTCTGATTTTGCGACAATGGCAGCACCTATAAGATTAATAAGAGTAAATAGTCCAACAACACCTATAGCAAAAATATTAATCCACATACTATCGCCATGTGCCATAAAAGTTGCCCCATAGGTTCCAAATGATTTTGCAACAGCAGCTACTGCAATAAGCTGAGAAAGATAGAATATTACACTCATAGAACCTGAAAACTTATTTTCTCCAAATCCTTGAACAAGATACTCAACGATACCACCACGTGATTGATATCGAACAGCAAGTTTTGCCAAAGAATAACCGCTAAGAAGTGCAATTATTCCACCAAAAATAAAAGAGAGCCATACTATATTTCCAGCTATCGATCCAGCTTGACCAATGACAATAAAAATACCTGCTCCAACCATAGAACCAATACCTAAAAAGACAGCACTCCATACACCAAACGCTTTTTTTTCTACCAATTTTTATCCTTATAATAATTCATCTGCAACATCATCCATATGATCATGTCTTATTGTTTTAACATGATAATACCCAGCTGGAACTGCTATGGCGATAGAGAGTGTCAAAAACCATAAAAAGTTAAATACCATTAAAGCATAATAATCAATCATCCCTGATATTGCGATAAAAAGGAGAAAATAAATAACAGTAACTTTTATAAATCGTTGCATTGGAAATTTTTTAGATTTTGACTTGTGGTGTTTACTTTTCATATATTTTTATTTACCTTTTATTGAATAATCATATTTACAATATATACATTTTTATTTTTCTATCTGTAAGTATAGCATTTAAAGACGCTTTTATATCATTATATAGTTTGCCTTTTCCCAATTCGGAATCAATATCTGCAGGAGTCTTGGAACTTAGGATTCTAATGATAACATTTTTTGCATCAAATTCGTTGGAAAGAAGTTTATTACATTTCTAAGGTTTACAGCGATAGGCTTAAGGAGATAAAGAGGGCTTATTTTTGATAAGCCCTCATCTGCACTATTTTTTTGCACTATCTGTATGTGCCTCTTTTCTGTGAAGTTTTAAAAGTGACTCAAAACTGTGTTTAACGTGTTCATACATTCTGTCAACACTATTACCTCCATCTACTGCTTTCTTAATAGATTCGATCTCATTCTCCAAAGATTTATATGCTTTTGTATGTTTTTTCGTATATCCTAAAAGCAGAGCTTTTTGTAATTCATCCTGAGCAGAACTTAGTAATTTTAGTGCTTTTGTTTTATCTTTTTTGCCAAGTTTTGAAGCTTCTAGCGTCATATCTTGTGCTGTTAAGAGTGGTATAGGAATAATAACACTTTTGATGACGACACTGTTAAGTGCTGTAACAATATCTCCAAATGCAGCTTTCGTATTTCCCTTAGCTAAATCTTTTTGAGCTTGTTTTGTTGCATCAGGATAGAGCTTCATCGGT
>JALUXT010000193.1 GCA_027013245.1 Campylobacteraceae bacterium | reverse complement strand
AACAGACTTTTTTCGAGGTTCTTATCTTTAAATGATGGTTTAAGGTTAAAAGATAATTCCTAAGGAGTAATCGTTATCTTGCTTATCTCTTTATATGTTATTTTACAATAATTAATGGTAGAAGGAGAAAGTACAAGATGAAAGATAATGTTGAAATATTTCCTGTGGGTTTTAAAGAAATCGAGAGAGCAACAAAAGAGTTGGACTTTGATCAGCCCTCAGACCCTTTGCTAGGCTCTTTATTGTCAACCTTGGCAGCATCAAAACCAAAAGGAAATTTTTTAGAGCTTGGTACAGGAAGTGGCCTTTCTACGGCTTTTTTGCTTCAAGGAATGGATAGTAAATCATCATTAATCAGTATTGATAACGATAGCACACTTGTCTCTATTGCCCAAAAACACTTAGGCACAGATAAGCGAGTAAAGTTTATAGTTGGCAGTGGAGAGGATTTAATCATTGATACAAAAGATGGATCAATAGACTTTATATTTGCAGACACTTGGCCAGGTAAATATAATCACCTTGGAGAAACGCTAGCCTTATTGAAAGTTGGTGGTATTTATTTAGTTGATGATATGCTTTCTCAAGATAATTGGCCAAAAGGGCACAGCATAAAAGCGAACAATTTAGTCAATTATTTGGAGCAAAGAGAAGACTTTATAATTACAAAAATGTGCTGGTCAACGGGTATCATTATTTGTACAAAAATTAAATGACGGCATAACAATTTGCTATACAGAATTTGGCAAAAAGGGTTTTTAAGCCCTTTTTGCTCAATTTATAGTATTAAAAACTCTATCTCCTGCATCTCCAAGACCTGGAACTATATATCCCTTGTCATTTAATCCATCATCTATATGTGCAGTATAAACCTTTACATCAGGATGAATTTTCGAAAACTTTTTGAGCCCTTCTGGGGCTGAAACTAAAGCGATAAACCTAATATCTTTAATGCCTTTACTTTTTAGAAAATTAACAGCATCTATTGCTGTTCCGCCTGTTGCAAACATAGGATCTATGATTATAGCAGTTCGTTCTATATGGTCTTTTGGAAGTTTAGCATAAAAAAATTCAGCTTCAAGAGTTTTTTCATTTCTTTGAAAACCTAAAAAGCCGACACTCGCATCGGGGATAAGCTTAAAAATTCCATCTAGCATGCCAAGAGCTGCCCGAAGAATCGGGCAGATCATGATTTTTGTGTCTAACTTCTTGGTTTTAGCTTGTGCAACTGGAGTTTGCACCACCGTATCACGAAGTGGCAAATCTCTTGTCGCTTCAAAAAGCATAAGATAAGAAATCTCATCTACAAGTAATCTAAAATGAAAAGGATCAGTCTTTTCATCTCTTAGAATTGAAAGTTTATGCTCTATGAGAGGATGGTGAATTACAGTTACATTATCCATATTATAGTCCTATTTTTTTAGCTAATTCTTTTTTGTAAGCTTCTATATCAAAGTCTTTTACACCAGCAACTCCATCATCTATAGCAGCTTGTGCAACTGCAGGAGCCACCCAAATAAGAACTCTTTTGTCAAATGGGGAAGGAATTATGTATTCCAATCCGAATTTCAAATCTTTTCCTTCATTCGCATCTTTTACATATTGAGGAACATCTTCTTTGGCTAGTGCTGCTAATGCACGAGCTGCTGCCATTTTCATGCCCTCAGTTACTTTAGTGGCTCTCACATCAAGTGCACCTCTAAATATAAATGGAAAGCCAAGAACATTATTTACTTGGTTTGGATAATCACTTCTACCTGTACCCATCATAACATCATCTCTAACCGCTTTTACCTCTTCAGGTGTGATTTCTGGAGTTGGATTAGCTAGAGCAAATATGATAGGGCTAGGATTCATGGAGAGAACCATATCTTGAGAAAGAATTCCTGGAGCTGAAAGACCCAAGAACATGTCAGCGCCCTTCATAGCATCTTCTAAAGTTCTATCATCTGTTTCAAGTGCAAATGCTTGCTTGTATTTGTTTAAATCATCTCTTTTACTTTGAATAACACCTTTAGAATCTAGCATAACGATGTGTTTTGCGCCTAAAAGTCTATACATATTTGCACAAGCTGTTCCAGCAGCTCCCGCACCACTAACTACTATTTTCATATCTTCGATTTTTTTGCCACTGATTTCAAGAGCATTCATAATCCCAGCACTTGTAATCATAGCTGTTCCGTGTTGGTCATCATGCATAACAGGGATATTTACAGCAGCTTGTACTCTTTGTTCTATTTCAAAACACTTTGGAGCTTTAATATCTTCTAGATTAATACCGCCAAAAGTAGGAGCCAAAGCTATACAAATCTCGATAATTTTTTCTGTATCTTTTTCATCCAATTCTATATCAAAAGCATCAACATCTGCAAACTTTTTAAATAGAACTGACTTTCCTTCCATAACTGGTTTTCCACCAAGTGCACCTAAATCTCCAAGACCTAAAACTGCCGTACAATCACTAATAACACCCACCAAGTTTGCTTTATTTGTATATTTGTATGCTAACTCTGGATCTTTTGCAATTTCTAGACATGGAAATGCAACACCTGGAGTGTATGCCATTGACAACTGCGCTGCAGTTGAACATGGTGTTTTTAAGTCTATACCAATTTTGCCACCTACATGGTAATCTAACGAATCTTGTTCAAATGTTTCTTTGCTCATTTTTTTTCCTTTTAAAATTTATGATTTAATAATTTGTATATCCTAGCTATAACATTTTGATATCCAATTATATTTAAAACTTCAAATACAGATGGACTCACCGCACTCCCCACCATAGCAATTCTTATAGGCTGAGCTAAATCTTTTAATTTTAACCCATTTTTCTCTAAGAATTTTTTTGCTAAAACTTCAAACTCTGATGCACTGCTGCATTCCCCATTGGCTTTCAAAGTTTGCTTAAATGCTTCTAAATTTTCTAGGGCATCACCTTTTATAAACTTTTTACATGCTTTTTCATCATAATTTGTTGGTTCATCTACTATATTTTTCACCATAACAGCCAACTCTTTTACAGTTTTAGCTCTATCTCTTAAAACCTCAATCAATTCTGATTTTTGTGGAAAATCACTTACGCTTACATCAAAAAATTCTAACTCTTTTACCAATCTATCCACTGGTAATTTTTTAATATACTGTGCATTTAGCCATAGTAGTTTTTCTTCATTGTAAGCTGAAGCTGACTTATTTATGTTTTTTGGATCGAAAAATTCTATCATCTCATCTAAACTAAACAGTTCTTGGTCGCCATGACTCCAGCCAAGTCTGACTAAAAAATTTAAAAGTGCTTCAGGCAGATATCCTTCATTTTTATACTCCATAACATCAAGAGCACCATCTCTTTTGGAAAGTTTTTTTCCTTGATTATTAAGTATCATGGGAACATGATAAAATTTTGGAATTTTAAATCCTAGCGCTTGGTATATAACGATTTGTTTTGGAGTATTTGAGAGATGATCATCACCTCTAATCACATCAGTGATATTCATCAAGGCATCATCAATGGTTACTACAAAATTATAAGTAGGAGTTCCATCACTTCTTGCTATGATAAAATCATCAAGCATATCTTTGACATTAAAATGCACTTCACCTTTAACGCCATCAACAAAAGAAATCTCACCTTCCATAGGTGCTTTTATCCTGATGACAGGCTCTACTCCAGATGGCGGTTCACCTGTAAAATCCCTGTATCTTCCATCATAATGCGGTCTAATTTTGTTGGCACTCTGCCCTGCTCTTAGCTCATCCAATTCTTCGCGACTCATATAACATTTATAGGCTTTACCTTCATCTAAGAGCTGCTTTACATATGATTTATATATATCAAATCTAGTTGATTGATATATAATTTCTCCATCGTACGATAGATTTGTCCATGCAAATGCATTTTCAATTGCCTCTGCGGCTTCTTTGGAATTTCTTTTAAGATCAGTATCTTCAATACGCAATAAAAAATTTCCACTATTTTTTTTGGACCAAAGATAACTGTAAAGTGCAGTTCTTAAGCCTCCTATATGGAGATATCCCGTAGGACTTGGGGCAAATCTTGTTATAATCATAAAAACAGACCTTTTTAAATATATATTTGATATAATAATTTATGAAAAATTATATAAGCTTTTTACTTAACATTACTTAACAAAGGACAATTAGTGAAAAAATCTATGAAAATTTTATTAAAAATATCTGCTTTAGTTATTTTTACAACAACTTTTTCTCAAGCCGGACTAGTAAATGCCATATCCGTCATCATCAACGATGAGCCAATCACTCTATATGAAGTTTATGATTATGCACATAAATTTAAAATTTCCACTAAAGAATCTTTGGATTTGCTCATCAGACAAAAACTTGAAAATGCACAGATAACTAAAATGCACATAAAAGCAAATAATTTTGAAGTGGATGAATATATAAAAAAATTGTCCACTAAAAACAATGTGTCCGAATTTAAATTTTTTGAGATACTTAAAACAAAAGACATAAAAGAAGCAGACTATAGAAAAGATGTAAGGAGAAAACTCGAAAGAGAGAAATTATACCAAAGAATCTACGCACAGAAAAAGTTAAATATCACTAAAAAAAATGTAGAGCAATTTTATAAAACAAATAAAAGTCAATTTGCAAAAGCAAGCAGTTTTTCTGTCGCTTCTTATCAAAGTACGGATAAAAAATCATTAGAAAAAATTAGAAAAAATCCTATGTTATCAATCTCAGATGTAACAGTTAAAATAGAACAATTCAAATCTGGAAAGATGAATCCAAAACTTGAAAGATTGTTAGATGCAACGAAATCAGGAGAATTTACCCCTGCCTTAAATACTGGTAAAGAGTTTACTATGTTTTATGTAAAAGAAAAAAACGGCGTAAAAGTTCTATCTTTTGATAAAGTTAAAAACTATATCTATTCTGTCTTATCGGCAAAAAAAAGAAAAAAAGCTATAGGTGATTATTTTGAGAAATTAAAATCAGTGGCCAATGTAAAAGTCCTAAGGAGACCAAACAAATGAATAAATACGACAAAATCAAAAAAACATGTAGAGTGATAAGATTAGTTCTAGGAACTGCTCTAATTGGAACAGGCATCTATCTAAGTAATCCTTGGTTCTATCTAGGAATCATTCCACTAATAGCGGGTATAGCAAATTTTTGTCCGATATGTATCATATCTAAAAAATGCACTATATAAAGTATGCCTTTTAAAGGCATACTTTAGTATCTTGAGAGATAATTTGTATCAAAATTATTATTTATAAAATCTTTATTATCCATCATCTTTAGGTGAAAATCTCTAACAGTTGCTACGCCTTCGATTTGAAGTTCACTTAAAGCTTCTTTCATCTTGGCTATCGCTCTGTCTCTATCTTCTGCCCACACTATCAGCTTACCTATAAGAGAGTCATAATGTGAAGGAATAACATAGTTTTGATATAGATGTGAATCGATTCTCACATTTCTTCCACCAGGAGCTATATATTTGCTTACTTTGCCTGGGCTTGGTATGAACTTAACAGAATCTTCCGCAGTAATTCTGCACTCAATAGAGTGGCCTTTAAGAGTTATGTCGCTTTGCTCCATCAGTTTTTCACCTTGAGCGATTCTAATCATCCATTCAATAACATCCAAACCACTCACCATCTCACTCACACAATGCTCAACCTGAAGTCTTGTGTTCATTTCCATAAAATAAAAATTATTTTGATTGTCTAATAAAAATTCAAAAGTTCCAGCGTTTTCATAGCCTATAAATTTAACAGCTTTTACAGCTACTTCATGCAGTTTTGCTCTTGTTTTTTCATCTAAAATAACTGCTGGAGATTCTTCTATGAGTTTTTGGTGTCGTCTTTGAAGTGAACAATCTCGCTCTCCTATATGCACAGCATTTCCGTGTGCATCTCCAAGGATTTGAACCTCGATATGTCTAGGGTTTTGTATAAATTTTTCCATATATAAAGTGCCATCACCAAATGCAGCAGCAGCTTCACTCTCAGCAGAAAGATATGATATCTCCAAATCTTCCTCTTTTTCCACCACGCGCATACCGCGACCACCGCCACCTGAACTTGCTTTTACTATAACAGGATATCCGATTTCTTTGGCTAAAACTTTTGCTTCATCTACGCTTTCAAGAGCACCTTCGCTTCCTTCGATAACAGGAACACCAGCTTTTTTCATCACTTCTTTAGCTTTTGATTTATCACTCATTAAAACCATAGAATCAACACTAGGACCTATGAATTTTATATCATGAAATTTACAAATCTCAACAAAATCTTGATTTTCGCTTAAAAAGCCATATCCAGGAAAAATAGCATCACATCCGCTTATCTCAGCGGCACTTATGATTGCAGGAATATTAAGATAACTCTCGCTAGATTTTTCGCCGCCTATACATATGCTTGCATCTGCGTATTTGAGATACAAAGCATCTTTATCTGCAGTCGAATAAACTGCTACTGCAATCTTATCCATTTCCTTTATCGTTCTTATCGCTCTTAAGGCTATCTCACCTCTATTTGCAACAAGTATTTTTCGGATTTCTGACATTAAACTTTCTCCACACCATATAATGGCATATCAAACTCTACAGGAGTTCCATCATCTTCGAAAATTTCCGTGATTCTACAGTCAAACTCGGCTTCGATTTCATTCATAATCTTCATAGCTTCTATAATGGCTATTGTTTGTCCTTTTCGCACAACTGTACCTACTTTTACGAAAGGTTCACTACCAGGACTTGGTGCTGTATAAAATGTTCCAACCATTGGTGATTTTATTGATTCACCTTCACATTTTTTATCTATTTGGACAGCTTCTTTTGCTTCTGTAACACTTTTGCTAAGAGGAGCGGCACTTTGAGCAACTGGCGCTTGCTGAGTCATCACAACTGGTGCACTCTCATATCCTTTTTGAAGCTCTATCGAAAATTCTCCGTCTTTAATCTTTACTTTATTAATCCCACTTTTATCAAAAAAACGCATCAAATCTCTGATTTCTTGTTTGTTCATTCCATTCTCCTAAATTTATTACTATATTTAATAATTTTTCATATATATTGCCAACATGCACCAAACTTAAGCATACCAGCGATAAGAGAAATGTACAATTTCGAGGCACAAAGTCTTGAAGCTACTAGTAGCTTCAAGACTTTGTAACGAAGCCAAGTGTGCGTTTCTCTTATCGTCCTTTGGATAAGTCATAAAGAAGCAATCTGCAAAGCATCTAGCATTTGGCTCTACTAGTAGAGCCTTCATGCTATCTACTTCACATCTTACATCTTTATGACTTACTGATATGCTTAAGTTTGGTACATGTTGGCAATAAATTTTGCTATAATACCATATATTTAATAAGGACATAGTAAATGGGATTAAAATCTGACAACTGGATAAGAGAAAAATCACTGAAAGAAGAGATGATAACGCCGTTTTGTGAAGAGCAAGTGGGCACTGATGTAGTTAGTTATGGGGTTAGCAGTTATGGCTACGATATAAGAGTTGGGAATGAATTTAAGATTTTTACAAATGTAAGCTCCACTGTAGTTGATCCAAAAAACTTTGATGAAAAAAATGTTATCGATTTTATAGGTGATATTTGCATAGTGCCACCAAACTCTTTTGCACTCGCAAGGACAGTAGAATACTTTAAAATACCCAAAAATGTCTTGGCGATTTGCTTAGGAAAAAGCACATATGCAAGATGTGGAATCATAGTAAATGTCACACCATTTGAGCCAGAGTTTGAAGGGCATATAACCATAGAGATAAGCAACACAACACCACTTCCTGCCAAAATCTACGCAAATGAAGGCATAGCACAAGTACTCTTCTTAGAAGGCGACGAACAATGCAAAACAACTTATAAAGATAAAAAAGGAAAATACCAAGGTCAGCAAGGCATCACCCTGCCTAGAATTTTGAAATAAGTGGTATTTTTATTTTACCATCTTTACTGTCATATCATTTTTCAAGTATCCATCAACTATAAAATACTCTAAACCCTTTTGTTTCGCAAAATCTTTGATATCATCTTTGCTTTGATAGTTAAAATTTTTACTCTTTACATAACCTTGTAAGATGTTGAAAACTATACCCTTTTTGGAGTTTTCCAATATCTTCTCCAAAAAAAGCCAAGTATCAAAAGACGATAGTATATTTAAGCTACCACTTGCCACATACCAATCTGCCAATGGCAACTCATCACTCAAGATATCTCTACATGTAAAGCTCAAATCCGAAAACCTCTTCTTTGCTACATCAATAGAATTTTCAACACAATCTAAACCAACATATCTCTTTGGACAAATACCCCTATCCGCCCAATAAGCATACAACTCCCCAAACCCACAACCTGCATCCACAATCTCACTTTTAGCTAAGTCTTTCCCTAAAATATCAGTGATAGCCTCAAAGCGAACTTCTTGAGACTCTTTTGAGTTCCAATTCACCCCTTGTGCACTCAAGCCATACTTTTCATAAGCTTCTCGATAGAATTTTTCATTGTTTATTGACATATCAAATTCATTTTAGGGAGATACTATAGATATATTTTGAAATTTGCCTAATTGAAGGATTTTTTTATCGTTCGTGATAAATTGACTAGAGTTTACACGGGAAGCACTAGCTAAAATCAGTAAATCTTCAAAATCCTCGAAAATGTTATTAAAAAACTCTTCTTTAGCATTTATAAAATCCGCGTAGATAAGATAATGTGGTTTTATCTCGTCACTTAGCATATCTATGGCTTGAAGTGTCTTTTTAGCATCATGCTTTCTTTTTTCGGTTAGGATATAGTAAAAAGTAGTGATAAAGTCGCTAGAAAAGAAGAACTCGTTAGCTAGATTGTCTTTTTGTTGCAGATACCACTCTACTGACTTTTTTGAAGTTAGTCGTGTCGTATCAAGCAAGTCAAGGCATATATTGGCATCAAGAAAGATTTTCATTGTAGCTCTTTTTCATATCTTTATAGTCCATATTCCCTATCTTTCCATCCAGTATACCTATAAAGTTTCCAGTTCTTTGTTTAGATTTTTGCTCCACTATATCTATCAATGTAGGGTCTTTAATCACTGCTTGAAAATAACGAGACAAGAACTGCGTGAAGTTAAGATTTCTATCTTGTAAAATATTACCAACTTTATCGACTAACTCTTTATCAAATTTAAAGTTTTTACGAATTGTAAGAGTACACATAATTTACTCCTTTATTTGTATGTATTTTTTTAATACATACATTATAGCATATTTTTTTAAATTAACAAATATGTTGTATTTGTCTGCAGTATCACGGATACTAGACTCTGCGGCTTTTATATGACTTATGTAACTGAGTTTTTTATGGTATATATACCAAAAGGAATTAAAATTGCTTTATAAATTTATAAAAACACAAAGGAAAAGCTTTGTTTAACGGTAAAAACATACTAATCACAGGTGGAACAGGGAGTTTTGGTAAGAAATATACAGAGGTTTTACTAAAAAAGTATAAACCGAACAAGATTATAATATATTCGCGTGATGAGCTAAAACAGTATGAGATGGCTCAAGTTTTTAACAACAAGTGTATGCGTTACATGTTAGGTGATGTAAGAGATTTGGATCGTCTCAAAAAGGCCATGTATGGGGTAAATTTTGTCATACATGCGGCAGCTCTAAAGCATGTTCCTATCGCAGAATATAACCCTATGGAATGTATAAAAACAAACATAAATGGTGCAAGCAATGTCATAGATGCATCTTTAGAGTGTGGTGTTCAAAAAGTTATAGCACTTTCAACTGATAAAGCAGCAAATCCTATCAATCTTTATGGCGCAACAAAGCTTGCAAGCGATAAACTTTTCGTCGCAGCAAACAATATACGAGGTGGAAGAAGAACCGCATTTTCAGTTGTTAGATACGGAAATGTCGTTGGAAGTCGCGGTTCAGTCGTGCCACTATTTCAAAAACTCATAAGGGAAGGCGCAAAAGAGCTTCCTATCACGGAGGAGCATATGACTCGTTTTTGGATAACGCTAGAGCAAGGCGTAGAGTTTGTTTTGAAAAACTTTGCACGGATGTATGGCGGAGAGATATTCATTCCAAAAATCTCCTCAATGACTATGCTAGAGCTTGCAAAGACACTCGCTCCAAATCTTGGAGTAAACATAATAGGCATAAGACCCGGAGAAAAATTACACGAAGTGATGGTGCCAAAAGATGATAGCCACCTTACTTTAGAATTTGATGATCATTTTGTAATCCAACCTAGCATAATATTTACCCAAAAAAGTGACTTTACATGTAATGCACTAAATGAGATAGGAAAGCCTGTTAAAATTGGCTTTGAGTATAGTTCAGAAACTAACACTATGTGGCTTGATGAAAAAGGGCTGTTGGAGATGATTGGCGCATGATTGCTTACAGCAGACAGTTAATAGACGAAGAAGATATAAATGCTGTCATAGAAACTCTAAAAGGTGATTTTCTAACGGGTGGTAAAAAAGTAGAAGAATTTGAAAGGGCACTTGGGGATTACTTAGGTGTCAGTTATGTATGCGTTATGAACTCGGCCACTTCTGCGCTTCAAATTGCATACAAATGCATAGGTTTAAGCGATAAAGATGAAATAATAACGACACCAATCACCTTTTGTGCCACTTCAAATGCAGCTTTGATGTGTGGAACAACTCCAGTTTTTTGTGATGTCAAAAATAACGGAAACATAGATGAGAGTAAAATCAAAGGGTTAATCACACCTAAAACAAGAGCTGTAGTTCCAGTAGATTTTGGTGGAAATCCAGTAGAAATTGATAAAATTAGAGAGCTTTGCGATAAACATAAGCTCTATCTCATAGAAGATTGTGCTCACGCTTTAGGAAGCGAAATAGATGGACAAAAAATAGGAAATAAAGCAGACATATCTATCTTTAGTTTTCATGCGATAAAGCCTATCACAACTTGTGGTGAAGGTGGAGCAATTGCAACCAACAACAAAGAGATATATGAAAAAGCGAAACTTTTAAGAAGTCATGGCATAGTAAAAAAACAGGCTTGGAACTCAGACATGACTGAGCTTGGCTATAACTACCGATTGAGTGATGTAGCTTGTGCTTTGGGCATTTCTCAGCTTAAAAAATTAGATAGCTTTATAAAAAAAAGAACTAAAATAGCAAACTATTATAATGAAAGATTTCAAAATAATCCCTATTTTTTCCCTATAAAAATACCTCTACATGTAAAGAGTTCTTATCATCTATACCCTATCTTGCTTGATAGAAGTTTATGGTGTGTAAAAGAGGATATTTCTGAAGCTTTACACAAAAAAGGCATAGGTGCACAAGTACACTACAAGCCAATCTATAAATTTTCGTACTATAAAGAGCAATTTGGAGAACAAAAACTACAAAACGCAGAAGAATTTTACAAGGCAGAACTCTCTATCCCAGCTCATCAAAAGATGAGCATGGACGATGCGAAATTTGTGGCAGATACTCTTCTTAAGATTTTAGAAAATGCCAAAGAGTGTAAACTATGAATATAGCAATCATCCCAGCAAGAGGCGGAAGCAAAAGAATACCTAAAAAGAATATAAAAGAATTTTGTGGCAAACCACTCATCGCCTACTCCATTGAAACTGCCCTAAATTCAAAACTTTTTGAGAAAGTTTTAGTTTCAACAGATAGCGAAGAAATAGCAACCATAGCAAAGCAATATGGTGCAGAAGTTCAGATGCGTCCAGCCCGACTGGCTGATGATTTTACCAATACTTGGGATGTTATAGAGTTCGTCTTAGATACTTTAGAAGAGAAGTATAAATATGTCTGCACTATCTATGCAACTGCTCCATTTTTGCAACAAGAGTATCTAAAAGAGGGATTTGAAAAGCTTAAAAACTCTAATGCTTGTAGAAGCTTTAGTGTGACTTCTATGCCCTTTCCAATCCAAAGAACATTTAAAATCACAAATGAAAGATGTGAGATGTTTTGGCCAGAAAACTACAACAAGAGAAGCCAAGATTTAGAAGAGGCTTATCAAGATGCAGGGCAGTTTTATTGGGAGCAAATAGGATGCAAGAGTGGAGATATTTTCTTTGGGAATGATTCTATTCCTATAGTATTACCTCGTCATTTAGTACAAGATATAGATACTATGGAAGATTTTACTAGAGCTGAGCTTATGTATAAAACTCTGTTTCCAAATAGATTTGATCAATGGAATGTGAAAAAACAGCAAATTCAAGAAAATAAACAAATGTTAAAATTTAGAGAAAGAGATATTTTTTTTATGTCGATTGGACAAAACATAGGTTATGAAACCTATGGAAAAGGCATTGAATATCTAAGACCAGTTCTAATAGTAAGAAAATTCAACAATAGAACATTTTTTGGCATACCACTTAGCTCCAAAATCAAAAAAGGGAAATATTATTTTAGAATAGAGTTTAAAAATAGAGTAAATATTGCCCTATTGTCGCAAGCAAAAGTTTTTGATATAAAAAGAGCTAAGTACTTTTTAGCAGAATTAAATAAAGACAAATTTTTGGAACTTAAAAAAGAGTTTACAAAAGTAGTTAACCCCTCTAAAAAGAGGGGAGCGGTCATACTCCAAAAAAATGAAGTCGACAAATTGTGAATAGATTATATCAAAAAAATCAAAAAAAATCAATAGTCTTGTTTAGATCTGATAGTTCAAGCTCTATTGGACTTGGGCATATTATGAGGGATTTGGTATATGCTAAAGAATTTGATGATGTGCATTTTGCCTGCCAAAACTTAAAAGGCAATATAAATGATAAAATTCCATATCCTGTACATATACTAAAATCCAACGAGCCTGAAGAGCTTATGAAACTCATAACAACCTTACATGTAGATATACTTATCATTGACCATTACGGAATAAATCACAAAGAAGAAAAAAAATTAAAGATTAAAAACCCAAAATTAAAAATTATAGCCTTCGATGATGACTATAGAGAGCATTTTTGCGATGAGATTATAAACCACAACATAAGTGCCGACATAACAAAATATAAAAATCAAAATATAGTAAAAATTATTCCTCCTCTTATAAGAGATGAGTTTAAAATAGAAAAAAAGATACAAAGAAAGAAAATTTATGATGTCTTTGTTGCTATGGGCGGAGCTGATAACAGAAACATAAACATACCTATCTTAAAAACCTTGCCAAAATCTTTACATGCAGCACTTGTTACAACTTCAGCAAATGCAAACTTAGATGAGCTAAAAGCATATACAAAAGATAAAAAAAATATCTCTTTACATGTAGACTCAAAAGAGATAGCAAAGCTTATGAATCAAAGTAGATTTGCTATTATCACTCCAAGCGTTATAGTGCATGAAGTTTTATTTATGGGGTTAGATTTTTTAGCTATTAAAACTACATCAAATCAAGGCGATATACTTATGTATTTAAAGCAAAGAAAATATCCAACTTTAGAGTGTTGGAATGAAACAAAATTGAAACAATGCATGAAAATATAAACTTTATAGATTTAAACGAAGATGAAATCAAACTAGTATTATGCTGGAGAAATAATCCAGCTATAAAAAGGTGGATGCACACGAAAGAGGATATTAGTCTTGAAAATCATTTAAATTTTATAAAAAGGCTTAACAACAACTCTAGCAAAGATTACTTTTTAGTAAAGAAGGGGAACGATTATATAGGCGTAATAGACTTAAATGATTGTTTTTTAGGCATCTATGCAAATCCTGAAAAGAAAAGAGTCGGAGATATTTTGTTATCAGAAATAATCAAATTTGCTTTCAATAAAAAAAAACTCTCTTCATTAAAAGCAGAGGTTTTTAAAGAAAATGCAACAGCAATAAAACTATATAAAAGATTTGGATTTACAACCATAGAAGATAATAAGACTATGTTAGTAATGAAACTAAACAACAAAGAATATCAGAATATTTTAAATCAAATTAAGTGAAATAAAATTATGTTTTTGATATTATGTAAAAAACATAAAGGTACAAAATGATTATTAATCCTTTCTACTATGGTGGGGCGATTACTGATGAGCATTTTTGCAATAGGATTCAAGAGCTAAAAGAGCTTAAGCAGGATATCAATGCTGGGTTAAATCTTCTCATCTATGCTCCTAGAAGATTTGGTAAAACATCATTTGTTTTAAAGGCTTTAGATGAATTAAAAGATACAAATACAAAGTATATATTTTTAGATCTTATGTATATCTCCACACAAGAGGAGTTTATCAATAAATACTTCAATGCGATTGCTCAAAGCTTGGAGCAGTCATCAAAAAAGGTAGTAAAGTTTTTCAAATCTGTAGTAAAATTAAGACCAAATATTAATGTAAATTTTGACTATATCGGTACTCCAAGTTTTTCACTTGCTTTAAGTGATGAAAATAGACACACTACTTTAGAAGAGGTGATGAATTCTATTTTAGATTTCGCTAAAAAGAGTAAAATCATAGTAGTTTTTGATGAGTTTCAAGAGATAGTCAATCTTGAACTAGAGGCTAAATTAAGAAGTATCATCCAAATGCATAGCAATAAAGTATCATATATATTTATGGGTAGCAAGAAGAGTCTGCTCAACCAAATGTTTATGGACAAGAACAGACCTTTTTACAAGTCGGTAAAACATTTTCAAATCAAGGAGATTAAAAAAGAGTCGTGGTGTAGTTTTATCATGGAAAAGTTTAATCAAACCAATAAAATAATTAACGAGAAATATATAGATGAAATTATAGCTATAACAAAAGGATTTCCTTACTATACGCAACAGTTTGGATATGAAATCTGGAATCTAACTCAAAATAGCGCAACAGATGAAATCTTTCATAAAGCTCTAAAAACCATAATAAGCAGAGAAGAGGCCCTTTTTACTATGGAGTGGGACAACATAACACCAAACCAAAAAAAGGCGATAAAAATCATCATTGACAAGTATGGCAAAAACTTATATGATGAACAATACTTAGCGAAGTACCATATCAAAACAGGCTCTATTCAGACGGCACTCAAAGCTTTAATTCAAAAAGATATTGTCGATAAAAACAAAGATAGATACTATTTTCAAGATCCATTGTTTGAATATTATATAAGGGAAAATTTCTAATGATGATAGAGTTCAGAGGTTCACAAAAAATAGGAAGGTATTATATAAAATGAAAATAGGAAATTTTAATTTAGACAAAGATGGAGCTTTCATCATAGCTGAACTATCTGCAAATCACAATGGTAATTTACAAGTTGCTCTTGAGACTATAAAAGCTGCAAAAGAAGCTGGAGCAGATGCTATAAAGCTTCAGACATACACAGCAAATACCATGACGCTTGATTGTGATAAAGAAGATTTCATCATCAAAGGTGGAACTCTTTGGGATGGTAAAAAGCTTTATGATTTATATAAAAAAGCCTATACTCCTTGGGAGTGGCACAAAGAACTTTTTGAGTATGCAAGAAGCTTAGATATAGATATATTTTCAACCCCTTTTGACAAAAGTGCTGTTGATTTTTTAGAACAGTTTAATCCAACTTGCTACAAAATAGCCTCTTTTGAGATAACTGATTATGGTTTGGTTGAGTATGTTGCTCGCAAAGGTCGCCCTATGATAGTCTCAACAGGAGTAGCAACACTTGAAGAAATAGAGGATATAGTGGAGATTTGCAAAAATGTACCACTTATACTTTTAAAATGCACCTCAGCTTACCCTGCACCCCTTGAAGATGCCAACCTTGTAACTATGCAAGATATAAAAAAGAGGTTTAAAGTAGAAATTGGTTTTAGTGACCATACTCTAGGGACTACTGCTCCTATCGTGGCTGTAAGCCTTGGAGCCAAAGTGATAGAAAAACACTTTATACTCGATAAATCCATAGGTGGTCCTGATGCTGATTTTTCACTCGATATTGAAGAATTTTCGCAGATGGTAAAAGCTGTTAGAAACACTGAAAAGTTGCTTGGCAAAGTGAGCTATGAGCTCAAAGAGAGTTCTAGGCAATTTGCAAGAAGTATTTATGTTAGTAAAGATATAAAAAAAGGTGAAAAATTTAGCAAAGAAAATATAAAAAGCGTAAGACCAGGGTTTGGACTTCATCCAAAATATCTTAAAGAGATTTTAGGTAAAACTGCTACTAAAAATTATGAATTTGGAGATAGATTAAAAAAGTAAATTGACTTCAATTATACTAAAAGGTATAATACTAAAAACTATAATAGCAAAAGGTATAAAAATATGGCAAATACTACAAATCCGTTCTATTATGGAAATGAAGTTTATAAAGATGACTTTTGTAATCGTATAGATGAACTCAAAGAGCTAAAGCAAGATGTATATAGTGGGCTAAATGTTTTTTTGTATGCTCCTAGAAGATTTGGGAAAACATCTCTTTTAAAAAGGCTACAAAATGATTTAAAAAAAGATGGTGATGTTGTTGTAGTCTATTTTGATATGTTTACAGTCTCAAGCGTAGATGAGTTTATACAAAAGTACTTTAATCTGCTTGCCAATAGTTTTGAATCGTCAACAGATAAGATACTAAATCTTTTTAAAAACATATTTAAAATACGACCAAACATAACGATGAACATATCTTCTAATTCAGACTTAAGTTATGGACTACTACTAAACAAAAAAGAGGAACAGCATAACTTTGAAGATATTTTAAATCTGCCGTATCTTTATGCAGAAAAATTTAATAAAAAAGTTGTAGTTATATTTGATGAGTTTCAAGAAGTCGAACAGCTAAAAATAGAGAAAAAACCAAGAAGCATCATACAGACTCATTCACGCAGTGTATCATATCTCTTTAGTGGAAGTAAAAAATCAATATTGACAAAAATGTTCAACGATAAAGATAGAGCATTTTACAAATCAGTAAAACATCTAAAAATAGATGAAATAAAAGAAGCAGAGTGGATAGAATTTATAAGTAAAAAGTTTACAAAAAGTGATAAATCTATAGAGCAAAATCTCATCAAAAAATGCTTTGAAATAACACTAGGCTATCCGTACTATATGCAACAACTTATGTATTTTATATGGAACAACACAAAAGACAAAGCAGATGAAACCATAGTACAAAACTCCATAGACTTAATGCTAGAGCGTGAAAGCGATATATATAGTTTAGTATGGACAAACCTAACACCAAATCAAAAAAGTACTTTAAAATACATAGTTCAAAAAAATGGTGAAAGTTTATATTCCAATGAAAATCTAAGTGATTTAAAACTTAGTGCAAGCACTCTAAAAAGCGTACTTGAATCACTCATAAAAAAAGACATTATAGATAAAAAAAATGATAAATACTATCTTATTGACCCATTTATGAAGTATTGGTTGGAAAATGTATAAAGTGAAGTTAAAAATCGCTATTTTTGCTCATGACGCAGGGGGAAGTGATCTTCTTTTAGAGCTTTTAAAAGCATCTTTGCATGTAGGAAAATTTAAAGTTTTTTGTACAGACAATTCTCCTTGTCATCTGCTTATGAAAAACAAAAAAGTCACTAATCAGCAAGAAATCATAGAACCAAATAAAAAGTTTATATTTTCTAAATTAGACCTGTTTAAACCTGATATAATTTTATATAGCACTGGTTGGCAAAACCATTTTGAATATCATTTTTTAGACTATGCAAGAAAAAACAGTTTGCCATCAGTAGCATTTTTAGATAATTGGACAAATTTTAGAGAACGCTTTGGATATCCTGATGTTGCTTGGCAAAAAAACTTCCCCGATTTTATAGCAACTCACGATAAACATAGTCAAGAAGGCGCATCCAATCAAGGTCTAAAAAACACAATAACCATCAAAAACTACTCCCTTGAAAAAAAGTTAAATGAGTATAAATACCTTGTTAAAAAAGAGGATACTCTGCTCTTTTTAAGTGAGCCTACCGCAAAAGTGGCAAAAAAGACTTATGGTGATTCCAACTATTGGGGATTTGATGAGAAAGACACATTTAAAGCCATTTTGCAGTATCAAGAAAAGTTTACATGTAGTAAAATAGTTGTAAGACTTCACCCTTCAGATGAATCAAAAGTCTACAAAGAAATAGACCCAAATATCAATATATCTTCCAATTCTCTACTAAAAGATATTTCTGACGCAAAGATAGTGATAGGTCTTGATACTTCTGTTTTGCGTTTAGCATTTTTATTAGGTAAAAAAGTCATATCATTTATGCCTTCTATAAAACGAGATTTTCATGTTCCTTTACCAAAATCAAATCAAACAAGAAACCTTGAGGATTTTGATATAACCAAAATAAAGATAAATCAAAAAGAAGATAATGACTTAGGTATGGATTTTGCTTTATTTATTAAAAATATTTTAGGATGATTATGAATGCTGCGATTATAGGTGTTGGAAGTATAGGTGGGCTAATAGATAAACCAAGTAGCAAAAATGTCGCAAGTCATGCTCATGCCTATAAAAAAAATAGTGATTGCACTTTGGTAGCTATTTGTGAGCCAAATAGAGACAACCAAAAAGAGTTCACAAAACGCTGGGGAAAAATCAATATCTACAAGGACAGTCAAGAACTCCTAAAAAAAGAAAATATAAATGTATTATCTATTGCAACTCCTACAAAACTGCATAAAAAGAACCTAGAAGAGGCTTTACATGTAGATTCAATTAGTCATATACTTTGTGAAAAACCTTTAGTAGAAACAAAAAAAGAGCTATATGAGCTAAAAAATATGCTAGAAAATAGTACAAAAAAAATTCTAATAAACCTAATTCGTAGATATGACCCTAGTTTTATAAATCTTGCTTCACAAATAAAAAGGAAAAAATGGGGGAAAATTCTAAGTTTTCAAGGAGTTTTTACAAAAAGTTTACTTCACAATGGAATTCATATGCTTAGTGTTTTAGAACATCTATTAGGCTTTGTTAATGAATTAAAAGCTCTACATACAGATAAAGATTTCTTTATAGAGTGTGACGATGCTAAGGGTATCATTACATGTATAAAAGATATAGATTACTCTATATTTGAATTAGATATTATTTGTGAAAATGCAAAAATAGAGATTACAGATGGAGGAACAGAGATATCTATCTACGAAAAAGTAGCATCATCTGTATATGAAAACTATTTTACATTGGCACATAAAGAGACTTTAGAGAACACGCTAAACAACTATGCTAGCAATTCGCTATCGTTTTTGTTAAAAAAGGACACCTCAACATGTAAAGAGATTTTAAAAAAACATATCAGACTACATGAGATTATATTTGAGGCTATAAAATGAAACTAGCTATAAATGGAGCAAAAAAACTACGCTCAAACCCATTCCCTGCATATAATACAATTGATAAGCAAGAAGAAGAAGCGGTTTTAAGAGTTTTAAGAAGTGGAAAACTCTCAACCTACCTAGGAACTTGGCATAAAGATTTTTATGGAGGGAGTGAAGTGCAAGCACTTGAAAATGAATGGGCTGATTTTTTCAATGTAAAACACGCTATTAGCGTAAACTCAGCAACTTCTGGATTATATGCAGCAGTTGGAGCAATTGGCATTGAACCTGGTGATGAAATCATAGTAACCCCATATACCATGAGTGCTAGTGCAACAGCGATACTTCTTTATGGAGGTATTCCTGTTTTTGCTGATGTAGAAAAAGAACACTTTTGCATAAACCCAAAGTCTGTAGAAAAACTTATAACTCCAAAAACAAAAGCTATCATGGCCGTAGATATATTTGGTCAAGCATGTGACTTTAAAGCACTTAAACAAATTGCACAAAAACATAATCTCAAGATTATAGAAGATGCGGCACAAGCTCCACATGCAAAGTTAGGTGATAAATTTACTGGTACTTTAGGAGATATAGGAGTATTTTCACTTAACTACCATAAGCATATTCATAGTGGTGAAGGTGGAATAGTAGTTACAAATAATGATGAGCTCGCATTTAAGATCCAACTCATCAGAAATCATGGGGAAACAGTACTTGCAGCAAAAGGTTATGAAGATAGAAAAGAGCTACATAACATGCTTGGATTTAATTTTCGTATGACAGAAATTGAAGCCGCTATTTCACGAGTACAACTCACAAAATTGAAAAAACTTATAGATATTCGTATAGAAAATGTAAAATATTTAGAAAAACAATTAAAAGAAATTCCTTGTTTAAAATTTTCACCTTTAAGAGATGGGGCTAAACATGTTTATTATATACATCCTATACTATTTAAAGAAGACAGCATAAAAGTTCATAGAAACCGTTTTATAGACGCGGTAAAAGCTGAATTACCTCCTTCTTTGATGAGAGATGACAGTCATGTTCTTCTTAGTTATGGGTATGTAAAGCCTCTATACCTTCAACCCATATATCAAGAAAAAATTTGTTTTGGGAATTATCCTTTTTCATTGACTGACAGAACTTATTCTAAAGGTGATTGTCCAATTTGTGAAAAATTACATAATGATACTCTTATAACTCATGAACTTATGCGTCCCGGTATGAGTAAAGAAGATTTAGACGATGTAGTGCGAGCTTTTGAGAAAGTTTGGGCACACAGAGAGGAGTTATAATGAGTTTTTTTGCAACTAGGTTTTGGGGGGAGTATTTACAAAAAATCAAAGACATCAACTTGATACAAATGGGTGAGATTCAATTAGTTAAAAATCAAAATGAACTTGGAAGGAGTTTTTCAAATTATCTTGAATTAGATTTATATCATTTAAATAAAAAAAATATAATGCGATTGTCTGAGTTTGCCCAATTTAATGATATTGATGCTATACATTTTAGGGTAAGCCCAGCTGTTTCCAGTGGTTTAATACCTTTTAAAGACTTATTGAGAAATGGATGGACTTTTTATTGCGGAACAACTTTTTTATTGGACTTGAAAGAGGAGCTTGCTATTTTAAAAAAAAATATACGCAAGTCAAATAAAGCTTTAATTAATAAATTTGATAGAATGTACGAGGTTCAAATTGTTGATTGCAATAACTCTTCAAAAATTTTATTTAAAAAATGGGCTAATCTTTATGGAAGTTGTTTAAGCGGTGTAGATGAAGACCGATATGAAAAAATATTTAAATATCAATATAATATGATCGTTAATAAAAAAGCAATTTTAGTAATGGGCTTTGAAAAAGAAATTTGTCTTGGAGGGATGTTCTTTTTTTTGGATTCAGAATACACTAGTTATGCCTTAAGTGCCAATAATAAAAATTATGACAATATTGGATGTTATTTAATGTGGAGAAGTATTAAATACCTTAAAAAAACAGGGTTTACTTATTTAGAACTGGGTGGTCTTAGTTATAATAATCAAATTTTTTGCGAGTTCGAACTAAAAAATAGTAATATAACATTCTTTAAAGAAGGGGTTGGTGCACAAATGACTCCAACTTTCTTTTTTTCAAAGTTTTTTAAAGATAAGGCAAAGGAAAAGTATCTATCACAAATTAGACAACATTTTTTATGAAGACAGATCGGAATATAATTTTCTTATTGCGACTGGCGAACAAAAGGTGCGGAAGGCTATTTCATAACCACATGGTATAAAACTTGCTTTAATTAAAAATATAATTCATAAGGGGTATCGATCAATGAGCATATATAAAACGGAACAAGAAGAGTTTTGGGCAAATGGGTTTGGCGATGAATATATAAAAAGAAATCAAGGAGATTGGCTTGTCGCATCAAACATGGCACTCTTTTCTTCTATACTAAAATCAACTAGAGGCATAAAAAATATAATTGAATTTGGTGCCAATATTGGTATGAATATAAAAGCGCTTGAGGTACTTCTTCCAACATCAGATATAGATGCAGTTGAGATAAATAAAAAGGCATCGGGGGAACTTAAGCAGTTTAAACACATAAGAAAAGTATTCAATCAATCTATTTTAGATTTTAATGCGAATGATGGGTATGACTTTGTATTTACAAAAGGAGTTCTAATACATATAGAACCAAATTCTCTGGATCTAGTTTATGAAAAATTGTACCAAGCAAGTAAAAAATATATTTGCATGATAGAGTATTATAACCCAACACCTGTTGAATTATCATATAGAGGGAATAGTGGCAAGATGTATAAGAGAGATTTTGCAGGAGAAATCATGCAAAAATATTCGGATTTAGAATTGGTAGACTATGGATTTGTATATAAAAATGACCCTATATTTCTTCAAGGAGATTTGACATGGTTTTTGATGGAAAAAAGAGATTAATATGCAAAATATAGAGCAAAAAGCAATCCAAACTTACCAACAGAATTTAGAATACTTTGAAAAAAACCATAAGACACTATTTGATAAAATAACTTTATTAAGCACACTTATCGAAGAAGGCAAATATAATGAAAAGTATGAGCTAGAGTATAAAGATGAAGGCTACTTTGATGCCAAAGAAATATCATCGCAAGAGTATTTATACAAAATGAATAGCAAAGTTCATGCAAATATCCTTAAAGAGATGATTGATAAAAAAAGACAGGGTGCGATTTTTAAGGGCATGAAGCTTGTTCGAGCAACTGATGCCCAAGCAGACCTTATTGATAAAAGTGAATTGTCTTTTCATAACTACTTATGGGCTAGTATCAAAATCATCAATTATACAGATAAGTATGCAACGCCTGAGAGCTACATGCGAAGAGTGTATAAGGTGATATTTGTTGGCACAGGATTAGGTGTACATATAAATGACATAGTTAAAAAATTACAATCAGAAGTTGTTTTTATCCAAGAAAAAAACCTTGAATTATTTCGGCTCTCTTTGTTTGTAACAGATTATGCAAATATATCTATAAATCGTACGCTTTATTTTTCGATTTTAGAAAATGAAACAAGAGAGCAAGAAATTTTTTTAGAGTTTTTAAATAAAGGTAATAATTATAATTTAAATATTAAACATATACCATTTGATAACTCATATAAAACAAATTTACAACAGTTCCAAAAATATGTCTTATCACAAGATTTTATCAATTATGGATATAGCCCCATTTTACTTCGATTTGTGACTTCTCCAAGATATTTGGTTCAAAATTATAATTTTTTAAATGTATCTGTGAGACAAAAAAGCAATATTTTTTCCCAAAAACCTGTTTTACTATTATTTTCAGGTCCATCAACAAGCCATAATATAGAGTGGGTTAAAAAAAATCATCAAAAATTTATCATTATTTCTCCGCTATCTACATGTAAATTACTTTCAAGTTTTGGTATCAAACCTGATATTGCAGTACATATTGACCCCGGCGAAAAAACTGCATTGCTTTTTGAAGGGTTGGATGCAAAAGAATACTTTAAGGACATACAAGTCATCCTAGCAGCAAATGTAAATGAAAATACCATAAAAAGATTTGATAAGTCACAAGTGCATGTAATAGAACAAGGTTCAAAATATAAAAAAGATTTTGGAGTTTTAACTGCTCCTAGTGTCGGTGAGTATTCATATGCACTTTCTTTGATATTTAATGCAGCAGATGTATATATGCTAGGCATAGATTTAGCATTGGATAAAAAAACCCTCAAATCACATGCAGATTACCACTTTGGGCAAATGGAAGGACGAAAAGATGACGATAGTGCTACTTTAGATCCAGAGACATCGATAAGCTATGTCAAAGGAAACCTTGGTGAATCAATTCCTACTACTGCTGGATATGAGATTTCTATAGAACAGTTAAACTTTTTTACGAAATACTACAAATCAAAAACACAGACAATATATAACCTCAGTGATGGTGCATATTTTGAAGATGTAAAACCTGTATTGGTTGATAAATATAATTGGCAACAATTGCCAGATATTGATAAGACAACACTTTCTTCGTCTATATATAGTTTTTTTAATGAGATAGGCTCTAATAAATTTAGAGCAGAAGACAAAGAGACATTGCTATATCAACTAAATGAAGCGAAAAAGTTAAAGAAGAAAATCATTAAACATCAAAAAACCAAATACACGAATATTAGTAAATATTTGCAAGCCATAAGCCAATTATCATGGGAACTGAGTGATATGGATTATAAAACAAATTCTGATTTAGCACAAGTGTATTATCAATATTTTCAAACAATTTTGAGCTATATTTTCGACCTTTTCAATACACAAGATTTGGACAACACACTCCAACATCTCATTCAAATCGATAAGTTTTTGGTGGCTCAATTATTAAAAATTGCAAATTACTATATAAATAATATGCAAAATTATTGCCGATAGACCCCAATAAAACTGGGGTTTATCGGAAGGATTACCTACAAAGCTAAGATATTTTGAGGGTAATTCTAGTTTAAGATTTCTTACTGAAGAAGTCTTAAAACATTTTTTTGTACAGCATTTGCTTGACTCATAGCATAACTTCCAGATTGCGCTAGAATCTTAAACTTAGAAAACTTAGCTGACTCAGCAGCAAAATTAACATCACGGATGTTTGACTCAGCAGCTTTTACATTTACTTGAGTAACTGAAATATTGTTGATAGTTGAAGTTACTTGGTTTTGAGCAGAACCTAAACTACTTCTTATCGTGTCAAGGTTTGTAATTGCCGCACTTAGAGTATCTATGGCTTGCATAGCTCCTTTAAGTGTAGTAACATCTACGCCTGAAAGGTTTGTAAACTGTTTATTGCCTATGGTTACACTATCACGATTAAGCGCATTTGCAGCAATTTTTGATCCAACTTTTAGCGTACTACCATTTAGTAGATTCAAATCATTTGTGAGCTTAATATCTGCAGTCGTTGTAAGGTCCACATTTAAAACAGCACCAGCTTTGAGACCAAGACCACTACCACCATTGACTTGAGCTGCAGTTAAATCTTGAGTTAATATTGTGCCTTTTTTCAAAATTGTACCGCTTACTAGAACACTGCCAGCTTTTAGATTCATATCTTTAGTAAGCACTGTATTTGCATTAATGGTAGCAATTCCACCAACAGTAGAGTCCTTTTTGAGCACAGAAGAAGATCCCAACGAAGATCCAGCTTTCAATGTCATATCAGCAGAAAGTGTCACATTCGCAGCTGTAATTGTTATAGATTGTCCAAGAACAGTTCCTCCTGCCATGCTGGAGCCAGAAGCTAGAACGCTTCCTGCTTTTATAACTTGCTTTGCTTTAAGTGTAGTAGATGCAGTTGTAGTAACATTATTTCCCAAAATAGTTCCGGCAGCTAATGTAGTGCCATCACCTAAAACAGCATTTGCAGTCCCATTGAGATCCACGAACATTGTCATGTCTTTTGTAAGAGTACGGGTAGAAGTGAGTGTAAGATCACTAGCCAAAACAGTTCCGGCTTTATAAGTGTTCCCTGCTACTACAAAATCTTGATTCAGCGTTGTACCAGCATCAAATATAGTTCCAGTTGTTAATATAGATCCAGCTGCAACAAGCATGCTTGAACTCAATGTTAATGCTGTAGTTGCTGTACTACTAACTACAACTTTAGTTGAAAGAGTAGTACCTTTACTGATTATGCTAGCTGATCCGAGTATGCTATTTTTACCAAGAGTCATATCAGCAGTTGAGGAGCTATAAACAAAGGCCATACCTTTAGTAGCAGATATATTTGAACCAAGTGTAGTACCATTAACCAATATGCTTCCTTTTGCTATTGTTGATGCATCTTTCAAGAAAGAATCTTGGATCATAGCAGTAGTCCCTGTAAGAGTCAAATCAGCTCCAGCAGCGGTAGGTATAAATTTTGCACCAGTTATTGCAAAGTCAGATGAACCAGCTTGATTAACATTAAGGTGACCCATGGTGCTCATGCTAGCATCACTATTTGCCGCAACACCTGCAAGGTTTTTAACCTGAAGCGCACGACCATCTGTCGATGTAAGAGTCAGTTGACCATTAGATGTTCTAGTTGCACTCACACCAGTTGATGTAGTTTTAGCATTGATGGCATTTTGCAATGTACCACTTGAATCGTTAGCTGAGACTTGTATAGTACCAATAGAGACACCATTGATAGTAAAATTAGCAGATGTTGTACCCGCAGTGATAGCTCCTGTACCGGCCGTTACAACAGCATTTGCACTTACACCTGTTTCACCAGTGTATTTATTGATTTGATCAGCAACTGCAGCCATACCATTTGATGCTTTATTGTTAAACTGCAAGTCAATAGGATCTAGTGTGATAGTTTTACCTGTGGTTACACTTTTGATTGTCAATTGATTCGCACCTAATTTATCAATCGTCAATGTACCACGAGTAGTCTGCCCTATTTGGCTAGTTTCAGTTGAGGCAATATTTACTTTTGTACTCTGGTTTGCATTTGCACCCATTTGAAACTCTTTATTGGTAAATGTACCAGAAAGGAGTTTTTGACCATTAAATGAAGTTGTCTTCGCGATATTATTCAACTCTTTCATCAACGCATTGATATCGTTCTGTATAGCAAGACGAGAGTTTGTGTTTTGACCATCTGATGCTGCTTGAATAGCTTTGGTTTTGATAGTATTTAAGATATTACCATACTCACTAAGAGCACCATCTGCTGTTTGAAGAAGACCGATAGCATCGTTACCATTTGATACAGCTTGTCCAAGAGAACTTGATTGAGCCCTAAGTGAATCAGCGATAGCGAGACCAGAAGCGTCGTCCGCTGCTGTGTTGATTCTAAGACCTGAACTCAATCTAGCAAGTGAGCCATTTAAACTTCTGCTGTTCATTGCTAAACTATTTTGAGCGTTCAACGCCGCCACATTTGTGTTAATTCTAAATCCCATGATAAATCCTTTTATCTTTTAAATTTCAGTGGCATCCTTGCCATTGATACAAACTAAATCGGACACCCAAAAAAAAACTTTACACCCAAAAGGGGTCAGGGTTAAACTTTAAACTTTTTAGGGGTACAATTTGATACTTTATATCTTTTTTGACAACATATACTTACACATATAAGTGCAAGGGAGAAACTATGGCGCAAGTGACAATATATATGAATGACAAAATAGAACAAAAGGTAAAA
>JALUXT010000192.1 GCA_027013245.1 Campylobacteraceae bacterium | reverse complement strand
TACTAAGTAGAACGGCTAATTTGCTTGAATTAGGATCCGATTTAGATATGAGTTAAGCAATTAACCTAGATAAAATAAAACTAAGGATAAATTATGGGAGCATACGCTTCAGGTGAAATCGAATTAGATACGCGTGCTTTTCTTGTTTCAGAAACAGATGAAAAAGGAAGGATCACTTTTGCAAATGATGAATTTTGTAAATATGCAGGTTATATAATAGATGAACTCATAGGTAAACCGCATAATATTGTAAGACATCCAAATATGCCTCGTGCAGCATTTAAAGACCTATGGGATACTATACAAAGTGGTAAAAAATGGCGAGGTTTTGTAAAAAACAAAGCAAAAGATGGTCGCTACTATTGGGTGTTTGCTACTGTTTATCCTTTTATTAACTGTGATGGACAAAAGGCATATATCTCCTGTCGAAGAGTTGTCTCAGATATGGAAAAAGAGAAGTATGAAAAACTCTACAGAGAGATGAGAGCAGGAGAGAGATAATGGAATTTTTAAAAAATGTAAGTATCAAGAACAAACTTCTTATCAATGTTATTTTACCAACAGTTACTATGGTAATTATGGCATCATTTGCTATAAACACGAGTATTAACAAAAGTGCAAAGTATGCTGAGTATGATACTATAGTAAAGTTAGATACACAGATATCTGCTCTTGTTCATGAGACACAAAAAGAGCGGGGAGCAACAGCAGGTTTTCTTGGTTCTAAGGGTAAAAAATTTGTAAAGAGACTCCCAAAACAACAATCACTTACCGATACAAAAATTCAAGCACTGCAAGATTTTATGCACCAAAAAAGCATAAATGATATTTTAGAAACGGATACAAAAGCTTATCTTGATAAAGCATTGCAGGAGTTATCTAAAATCAAATCAATACGTTCTTCTGTATCATCACAATCAATTCCAGCACATAAAGCTATTGGTTACTATACAAATATGAATGCAAAGTTTCTCAACTTTATAGCAAAAACATCAACACAAGCGGCAGATGCTGAGTTGGCAGATGATACACTTGCTTACTATAATTTCTTAAATGCAAAAGAGAGAGCAGGGATAGAGCGAGCAGTAGGAAGTGCCACCTTTGCGCAAGATAAGTTTAAAGGAAATGCAAAGGCAAAACTGCAGTCACTTATATCGGAACAAAACTCCTACATGGAGAGCTTTAAAACACTTGCACAAAAAGATGATATTGCATACTTAGAAAGCACATTGCAAGGCAAAGCAGTTGATGAAGTAAAAAGGATGCGAAAGATTTTAGCCAATGCAAATGAGATAGGTGGTTTTGGTATTGATGCTAATTACTGGTTTGAAACAATAACAAAAAAAATAAATCTTTTGAAAAAAGTTGAAGATTATATGGCTAGAAATCTAAAAGCATCCTCTAGTGATGGAGACAATGCCGTGCTAGTCTCAAAGCTTATAGCAAATATGATTCATGAGACACAAAAAGAGCGGGGAGCAACGGCAGGTTTTCTTGGTTCAAAAGGAAAAAAATTTACCAAAAAACTACCACAACAAAGATTGCTCACAAATAGACAAATATCAAACCTCTTAAAAAAAATACAAAAGTTGCAAGCATTTAAAAATGATACAAAACTACAAAACGATCTCTCTCTTGCTCTGAAATCTCTTGATAAGCTTGATACTGTTCGTAACGGAGTTGATAACTTTACACTTCCAGCAAAAAAAGCTATTGGGTATTACACTTCCAATAATGCAAAATTTCTCAATGTTATCTCTGATTTGATTGCAAAAGTACAAACAGCAAAACAGACAAGAGCAATAACGGCATTTTATGATTTTCTGATGGCAAAAGAGCGTGCAGGAATAGAGCGCGCTGTACTTACAAACAGTTTTGCTAGAAATAAATTTTTACCAGGGATGAAAGAGAAATTTGTCAAACTCGTTACAGAACAAGATAGCTTCATTACTGCATTTTTAGCAGTAGCAGATGTTAGAACAAAAGCATACTATTTTAAAAGTATGCATGCAAAAGCGGTTGAAGAAGTGAACCGTATGAGAAAAATTGCTCTTGATGCAACAACTATTGGTGGTTTTGGTGTTAAAGCTGATTATTGGTTCGATATGATAACGCAAAAAATTAATCTACTTAAAAAAGTTGATGACCATATTGCTCACAAACTCATTGCTAATGCTGATGAGAAATACAGCAGTGAAAAAAGAAGTTTGATTATATATGCTGTTGTGATGGCTTTAGTTATTTTATTGACTGTTATTCTTTCTTATATTATTAGTAAAAATATTACAAACTCTATAGAAAAAATAAGTTATGGGGTAAAACAATTTTTGGAATTTTTAAACAGACGCCATAATGTCATAGAAAAAATAGAGCTTGATGGTAGCGATGAACTTGCAGTTGTTGCAAAAATGGTAAATGAACAGACAGATCAAATCAACGAAGGGATTGAAAACGATATGCTTTGTGTTGGTGAAGCTATTTTGGTGCTTAATAAAATGCAACAAGGGCATTATAAGTGTCGTGTGCAGACACAGGCTTCAAACTCTCAGATCCAAACCTTGGCAAATACTATTAATAAAATGCTTGATGTACAATCAAAAGTAATGAAGGATATTTTAGAGGGTCTTAATAAATATGCAAAGTATAACTATCTTGATTCTATTGCTCTTGATAAGATGATTGGGGGAGAGACAAAAGAGCTTGTAGATGGTATTAATCATTTGGGAACAGCGATTGTAACACTCCTTAAAAACACATATCAAAACTCTACTGCACTTTTAGAACAGGCTGATGTTTTGCAAGACAAAATGGCATCATTGCAAAATTCTACAGATGAGCAGGCATCACAAATAGATACGACAACGACCTCTATTATGCAAATAACAGAGTCTATAGATGACACATCACAGAGAGCTCAAGAGGTAGTCGTGCAGTCCAATGATATTAAAAATATTGTGACTGTTATTGGTGATATTGCAGAGCAGACCAATCTTCTGGCACTTAATGCTGCCATAGAGGCAGCACGAGCAGGTGAGCATGGACGAGGCTTTGCTGTTGTTGCGGATGAAGTGCGAAAATTAGCAGAGGGAACACAAAAATCACTCTCTGAAATAAATGCGAACATCAGTGTACTATCACAATCTATCATAGATATAGAGTCAAGCATTAAAGAACAAAGCAATAATGCAAATCAAATTAACAGTGCTGTGTCCGAAGTAGATGAGGGAACAAAAACAAATGCACAAACAGCTTTAAGTGTCAATGAAATTGCGGCAAAGGTTCAGGAAATGGCATCTAAAGCACTAAATGATCTTAAAAAGAATAAGTTTTAAAATGCAATTTGAAATATAATAAAAGGAGGAGTGTATGTTTTTAAAATTACTATTTGTTGTTTTCTTGAGTGTTTCTGGTGCAATAGCAAGCAGCACACAAAAGCAAATGCCGGTTGTTATCTCTGTTGATTGGTTAAAAACACATTTAAATGACAAAGATCTTGCTATTATAGATGTAAGAAAAGAAAAAGCATATAAAGAAGGGCATATTAAAGGTGCTGTAAATATGCCTGTTATGAAAGATTTTTTTACTCAAAAAACGCTGAGACTACCAAAATTAACATACCTTAAAGAGCTTTTTTCCAATGCCGGAATTGATTTAGATACAAAGGTTGTCGTATATGATAATGGGCAATTTTGTTGGGCTGCCAGAGCTGTATGGGTATTTAAGGTTCTTGGACATAAGAATGAGAGTTTACTCCGATATGGATATGGTGACTATATAAAAAACAAGCTGCCAATATCTCAAAAAATTCCAAAAAGAACAACAGCAGAATTTATTCCAAGAGTCAACAATAAAATGATTGCAACAAAATTAGATGTTTTGATAGCAATACAAAACAAAGAACCTATCTTGGATGGTAGGTCAAAAGATATGTATATGGGCAAGACTTCAGTTGCTAAAAGATATGGTCACATACCAACTGCTAAACTATTTAGTGGATTAAATAATTATAAGATAACAGATAAAGGAAACAGACTTAAAAGTTTTAAAGAACTTAATAAGGTTTACAAATCATTGCCTAAAAACAAAAATGCTATTATATATTGTCAAGATGGTGCTGATGCCGCATTAGATGATCTGTTAATGCAACAACTTGGGTATAAAACTTCGGTATATGAGGGATCTTGGTTAGAATGGGGTAATGATGAAAATCTTCCTATTGTTAATCCATCCAAAAAAAGATAAGAAGAGTTTTAGATGCTAAAAAAATATAAAGGTTCCATTAAAAAAGAGTTACTCCGTGGTATTCTCTCTATTGTGATAGCATCTACAGTAATTGGGTATGTAATTTTTATTAAAGCTTATATGGATAATGAACAAAAGAAAGATATCTCATTAGCACAAACCATTAGCCAGATTATAGGTCAAGATGTTGCTAGAATTGTCTATGCAGATAATATATCTGTAGCAAGTGATGTGACGACACAATTGAGCTCTTTTAAAAATTTACATGAAGTTGTCCTCTACAAAATAAATGGAGAGGTACTGTTTCAATATTCTAAAGATAATGAAACACACAAGATTGGCAAATTTAATAAAAATATGCTTGGAAATGTTACAATCAAAAATGGAAAATTGCAATTTTACACTAAGTTGTTTTACAAAGGAACTTTTCTCGTATATGCAAAATTTGTTTTTAAAACAAAGACTATAAAAGATATATTTTTAAATAGTGCGCCTTTTCTTCTTTCAATACTTCTTATTATGCTCTTTTTAGCCTATATTTTATCGAGATATCAAGCGAATAAGTTCACCTCTCCCATACTTACCTTAGTAAAATTCTTAGAAAACATCAAAGATGAAAGTTTTTTGCATAATAGAGTGAAAACAAAAAAAGAGAATGAACTTGGTATGCTTTATGATGAAATAAATATAATGTTGCAAAGAATGGAAGATTCGTTAAGTCATGATGACTTGACAGGACTTCGCAACAGAAGCTCTTTGACTCAAGATATATCAATGTTGAAAAACAGTGCGATTATAATGCTGATAGATATTAGAGCATTTAAAGAGATTAATGATGTCTATGGAAACAGTTTTGGAAATAAAGTTCTTATAGAGTTTACAAACTTTTTACATCAATTCTTTCAAAAAATGAGTAACATGACTCTCTATAGAATCGGAGGAGATGAGTTTGCAGTTCTTGTTACAAACAAATCAGTTGATGAAGTAATGCAAATTGGCATAAATTTAGAAGAGGCTGTTCGAAATAAAACCTTTAAAGTAGACAACATTCGTGTGAATCTCTCTGTACGCGTTGCAATAAACAGTGTTGCTCCCCTGCTTGAGAATGCAGACCTGGCACTTAAAGCTCTCAAAAAAGATATGAACCGACATGTAATAAAGTATAAAGAAGAACTGAGTGTTAAAAAAGAGTGGAAGAAAAATATTGAAGTTATCAATATGGTTAAATCTGCTTTAAAAGAAGATAGAATAGTTCCATACTTTCAAGGTATCGTCAATCTCAAAACTA
>JALUXT010000191.1 GCA_027013245.1 Campylobacteraceae bacterium | reverse complement strand
ATGCGATATCTTCTTATCTCTCTCAACTTTTTTTGTTTTATACCTACATAAAAATAAATGGTAGATTTGATGCTAGAGCAGTTCTTGGCTATCCACTTCCTCCTCAAATCGCACAAGAGAGATCACAGCTTTGTATGATGATGGATTTGCAAACTTATAAAAATATATTTGAGCTTTTATTGCAAAATGAATTTAAACTAAAAAAAATGCAAAATATAGATAAAAATTCACTGCTACTATCCACCTTAATAAAACTTCAAACTTTTTTATAGTATAATCGCGTCCTTGAACTAATTTTAGTTCATAAATTTAACATCCTTACTCAGTAATGGGTGAAAACCACAAGGAGAGATAATGCGACATTATGAGTTGCTTACAGTATTAAAGCCTGTTCTTACAGAAGAAGAGAACAAAGCTAAGATTGAATTTCTAAAAGAGATTTTAGAGAAAAATGGTGCCGAAATTGCGGCTTTTCAAGAAATGGGAACAAGAAGACTTGCTTATCCTATCGAAAAACTAGAACGCGGATATTACAGTGTATTTTATTTCACTGCTCCTGCAACTGCTATCTTAGAAGTTGAAAGACTAATTCGTATCACGGAAGAATTTATAAGATTTATGAGTGTTAAATACGAAAACCAAAAAGAACTTAGACATTGGAATAAACAAGTTGAAAAATTTGCTCCAAAAGTTCAAGTTGAAGCACCTGCTGTAGAAGCAAAAGTTGAGACTGTAGAAGAAGTAGTGGCTGTTGAAGAAACAGTAGTGGCAGAAACAGTAGTAGCGGAAACAAAAGAATAAACTACAGCACTAAAAGGAGTCACGATGTACAATAGAATTATATTAGTTGGTAACTTAACAAGAGATCCTGAGCTTAGATATATGCCAAGTGGTGGTGCAGTTTGCACAACAGGAATCGCCACAAATCGCAAGTTTAAAAAACAAGATGGCAGTGCAGGTGAAGAAGTTTGTTTTGTAGATATCACATTTTTTGGCAGAACCGCTGAAGTAGCAAATCAATACCTAAAACGAGGAGCGAAAGTTCTAGTTGAGGGAAGATTGAAGTTAGATCAGTGGACAGATCAAAATGGTGGAAAAAGAAGCAAACACTCAGTTACAGTTGATAGTATGCAGATGCTAGGAAGTAAAGACTCAAATCAGGGTGGATATAACCAAACACAAGCACCAACAAATACAAATTATAATAATCAACAACAAGATAATTATAAGAAACCAACTGCACAACCAACACAAAGTGACAACATACCAGATATCGACATCGATGAAGATGAGATACCGTTTTAGATAATAGGATAAAAAGGATATAAAATGGCAGAAAAAAGAAAATATGCAAGAAAATATTGTAAATATTGCGAAGCTAAAGTTGAATTTATGGATTATAAAGATACAAAAATGTTAAAACATTCACTATCTGAAAGATATAAAATCATGCCTTGCAGACTTACTGGAAATTGCAAAAGACATCAAGAGATGGTAGAACTTGCTATAAAAAGAGCAAGAGCTGCGGCATTGATTCCTTATGTAGTAAATACTAAACAATTAGTAGTTACTCCATTTGATTTATTAAATCAATAAAATTAAAAACATGCACTTGTTAAACAAGTGCATGTTTTAAAATCTCTTCCACTCTACATATCGGGATAAATTCCATCTTTTCTTTTATTTCATCAGGAACATCATCCAAATCTCTTTCAAAATTCTTTTTTGGAATCAATACAGTTTTTATCTTAGCCTTATAAGCAGCTATCAACTTCTCTTTCAGTCCACCAATCGGTAAAACTTTTCCACTAAGAGTCAGCTCACCAGTCATCGCAACATCGCTTTTTACTTTTTTATTTGAAAGTATTGAGGCTATCGCAGTTGCCATGGTAACTCCTGCACTTGGTCCATCTTTTGGAGTAGCACCTTCAGGCACATGGATATGTAAATCAAATCTTCTATATACATCGCTCGCCACTACTTTTGGGATATTTCCATCTTTATCTTTTGGAGATTTTGGGATTATAGAAAGTGGGATTTTTATCTTATCATTGTCTATCAAAACTTTCACTACGCTTTGGGCTATCTTGGCCGATTCTTTCATGACATCACCAAGTGAGCCAGTTAATTGCAACATGCCCTTGCCTTGTATCTTTATAGCTTCAATTTTAAGAACATCTCCTCCAACACTAGTCCATGCCAAACCATTTACTTGGCCTATCAAATCCTGTTTGTCTTTTTCTTCTATCTCAAAAATTGTATTTTCAAGGAAATCTTTTATATTTTTTTGATTAATCGTAATTTTTTGCGTTGAGGGCTCAAGTAACAATTGTTTTGCACATTTCCTAAGCACCTCGGCAATTCTGCGTCTTAGATTTCTCACGCCTGATTCTCTAGTATAGTTTGCTATAATCTTCTCAAGCATCGCTTTTGTTATATTTACTTCACTATTTTTAAGCCCATGTTTTTTCATCTCTTGCGGTATGAGATATTTTTTAGCTATCACATACTTCTCTTGAGGTGTATAAGAATTTAAAAATATAAACTCCATCCTATCTCTAAGAGGTGCAGGGATATATCCTATATCATTTGCAGTTGCGATAAATATAACCTTACTCAAATCAAGGTTAAAGTTAAGATAATAATCTCTAAATTTATTGTTTTGCTCAGGGTCTAAAATCTCAAGTAAAACTGCAGTTGGATCTCCTCTTTGACTTCTAGCCACTTTGTCAATCTCATCTAAAACAACAACAGGATTCATCTGACCTGACTCTATAATCCCCTGCACTATTCGCCCTGGCATCGCACCTATATATGTCCTTCTATGCCCTCTTAGCTCATTGACATCTTCAAGCCCACCAAGCGCAATACGCACTAGTTTTCGCTTCAATGCAGTAGCAATAGAATTTGCAAGAGAAGTTTTACCAACACCTGGAGGTCCTGCAAAACAGATTATCGCACCTCTAGCATTTTTATCTTTTATGCCTCTTTTATCAAGCAATTCTCTAACAGCAAAATATTCTTCTATCCTGTCTTTTGGTTTCTTTAAAGAGTAGTGATCTTTATCTAACTGAGCTCTAACATCCAAGATATCTAACTTTTTCTTAGCAAGTTTTTCAAAAGGAATCTCGATTACCCAATCAAGATAACTTTGAATCATACTAGCATCGCTAGAATCAGGATGCATTCGTGCTAATTTATCTATCTGTTTGGATATCTCTTTGTAGGCATCCTCACTCATATATTTTTTCTTGATTTCAAGTTTTTTATGGTATTCTTCTATCTCTTCATCTCGCTGATTATCAGTACCAAGCTCTTTTTGTATCTGCTTTAACTGCTCTTTTAGAAAATACTCTTTATTTATCTTGTCTATTTGAGAGTGTGCTTTTGTTTTTATCTCTTTTTGCAATTTGCTAGCTTCTATTTCAGCTAATAAAAACTCTATGAGTTTCAAAAGTTTTTCTTCTGCATCTTCCATAACAAAAAGCTCATATGCTTGCTCTTTTTTAAGTCGCATACTACTTGCTACTAAATCACAAACTCTATGCACTTCTTCGTTGTTATCTATAGTTTTTAGTAAATCTGGTGGAAAATAACCACTGATTCTCGAGAGCACATGTAGCTTCTCTTTTAGTATAGCAAGAGTTGCCATACTTTGTTCGGATTTTATCTCTAACATCTTTATGACATCGATAATCGCCCTTAAAGGCTTCACGCCGATTTCATCTATGATTTTACCTTTTAGCATACCTTGAAAAAGAACTTTTACTCTACCATCAGGAAGTTCAACTTTACGCATAATTGAGCCTATAACCCCTGATTTATAAATCGCCTCAAAGTCTCTACCATTGTTTTCATTTGGTTTTGTTGAACAAACCATTATAAGAGTGTTGTTATTTAATGCATCATTTACAGCTTCTATATTTTCTTGATTGTCTAAGAAAATTGGTGAAATCATAAACGGATATAAAAACAGATTATCTTCTGCGATGATAGGCAGAGTCGATGGAAATTGATTGTAATTATTTAATTGCATATTTATCCTATGTATTTAAAAATAAAATGTTATTCGAACCAGGCTCTATACCATAGAACATGTGGTTTTATCATATTTGCATTTTTTAGTGATGACGAAGTGATTCTTTTGTCGTAAATCTTACTTGCCTTTGGCTTATCAATTCTCTTATAAAGGCCAGCTATCTCACCATCTGTTTGAAGATTTGCGAGTCTTAACTTAACCAAAATAGTATTTACCATAGGCAGATACTCAGAGTTTGGATAAGAGTTTATAAAATCTTTTGTACTAGCAATTGTATCTATTAGCAATTGTTGATTTCTATTTGGATGTGAAAAAGAGTCAAAATTTGCCTTAATCTTTAAAAATTTTGCATATTGACTATTTTTTCTATCACCAAATCTTTTTATATACTCATCAAGATAAAAATTTGCCAATATATACTCTTCGTCGAGCATGTGAGCATTTGCCAAAATCAGCATACTTGGAGAAAGCAGTGGGGACTCCACATGCTCACTAGAAAGTGAAGTAAAATAGTCATCAGCTTTTTCTAAATCTTGGTTTTTAACCTCTTTTATAATCTCGCCATACCAGTAGATAGCAGGTTTGTTATAGATTGCATTTTTATCTTTAGTTGAACAACCTGCAAAAAACAACAAAAATGAGGCAATCAAGATAACTTTTAATAAATTCATAAACATATTCCTTAAGTATAATTAGTTTGACATTGTATCTTCTTTTTAGTTATCAAAAAATAAAAGTCGAATTATTTTTAATTTTGCCGATATATAAAGTACATTTTGTTATAATCTAACACTTACAATTACTGAAGGAAAAAGATGATATTTGATATAAAAGTACCGATACTTGGTTTTGAACAAATCAAAAAAGTAGAGTTAAGCAAGATAGATGATTTTTTTACTGAACTAAAAAGTTGCGACGATGAGACGAAGTTTATGCTTATAAATCCTTTTATGCTAAGAGATTATGACATAACCATACCTGACTTTTTCAAAAATCTGTTGGAACTTAAAAAAGACTCAAATATGCTAGTTTTAAATATCATGATTGTTTCAAAACCCATAGAAACCTCTGTCGTAAACTTCTTGGCTCCACTTGTATTTAATATAGATGAAAAATCTGCTGCACAAGTTTTGCTAGATAGTTCAAAACACAAAGATTATGGACTCCTAGAAAACATATCTAACTATATAAAATAGTGATATTTAAGTAATTTTTTATCTTTATAGTTGTAGAATATAGTCGCAACATAGTTACATATAACTATAAGGTGGGTGGTTGGGTTGCAAGATTTTACTAAATGTCTAGCTCTACAGTAAAATCGCTTCTCAATTAACTCCTTCCAAACTTCAAAAGAGGAGGATTAGACGATGGAAAATAAAACCAATATGATAAAAACTAGCTTGTCCCCTTTGATGAAAATGGATGAAATTCAATTTGCTTATCTATTTGGCTCTTATGCAAAAGGCGACTATAGCCAGAGAAGCGATATTGACATCGCAGTATATCTTGAGAAACAATACAACAATTTTGACACAAAACTAAAAATTCATCATAAGCTCGAAGTAGCTTTGCGCAAAGAGATTGATCTTATCATCTT
>JALUXT010000190.1 GCA_027013245.1 Campylobacteraceae bacterium | reverse complement strand
CTATGATGGCACTTGTTTTTTCAGCCAAACTCTCTAAGTCACCCTCTCCCATCAAGCGATTGACGATACGATCACTTATAAAAGGCTCTATATCTGCAACTTTTTCGCCATTTCCTATAAAACGAAGGGGGATACCAACTTGCGAAGCGATTCCAAGGGCAACTCCGCCCTTACTGTCGCCATCATATTTGCTTAGTATTACTCCGCTTATGCCTATCTTTTCATTAAACGAAGTTGCACTTCTAACAGCATCTTGACCACTTAGTGAATCTGCTACATAAAAAATCTCATCAGGGCTAAGTGACTTTTTAACATCTTCAAGCTCATTCATCAATTCAGAATCTATGGCTAATCGCCCAGCAGTATCCACCAAAAGAACATCATAAAGACCTTTTTTAGCTTCTTTGAGTGCATTTTTAGCTATCTTTGCAGGATTTTTTTCGTTTTCATCAAAAAATAGTTCTATCTCATTTGTTTCACATAATTGTTTTAGTTGTTCAATCGCGGCTAATCTTTGTAAATCACAAGCGGCAACTAATACTTTTTTTTGTCTAAGTTTTAGATAATTTGCAAGCTTAACAGTTGTGGTAGTTTTTCCGCTTCCTTGAAGTCCTGCCATCAAAACAACAGTTGGTGGCTTTGATGAATATACAAAACCTTGATTACCAGGAGCTGTTAAAATTTCGCTTAGGTTGTTTTTAAGAGATTTTAGAAAATTTAGCTGACCGATACCCGCCAATTTTGTCTCTAATTCTACTTTTTTTAAAAGTTCTTTCACGACCTTGTGGTGCACATCTGCTTTTAATAGGGATCTCTTTAAAGTATCTAAAGCTTTTTTCAGTGACTTTTCATCATCCGCAAATCTTATCTTATTTATAGCACTCTTAAATGAGTCAGTTAATACACCAAACAAATCTATTTCCTTAAAATTAAAGTGAGTGATGATACACAAATATTGCTTTGAATCTAATAAAAAGATTAACAATATGTAGTTAAACAAATATTAATATTTTTCTACTATAATCACTCTTTAAATCAAAAATATTTTAAAGGAACAATATTGCAAAAAATTATATTTATACTCTTAGCATCAACCGTTCTGCTATTTAGTGGCTGTAGCGAAAAAAAGGTTGAGAATCCAAATATCCAAACTATTAACTCTTTGACAAATGACATAACAGTCGGAAAGACATTTCAAAATATAACACTAAAAAATCAATTTGACAAACCCATCAACTTAAGTAATAAAACTAAAAAAGTGATATTTGTATTTCAAAAAGCAAGCGGTCATACTGCTAGAAATTTTATCAATTCAAAACCTGATGATTATCTTTCAAATAAAAACATAGCATTTATCGCTGACATAAGCGGTATGCCATCCATCATAGCATCGATGTTTGCCGTACCTGATTTAAAAAAACACAAATACTCTGTGATGCTCATAAGAGATGAAAAACTTTCTGCAAAATACAGAAATGACAAATACGAAGACTACATAGCAATCATCAGTCTAAACGATTTTAAAATTACAAATATTAAACTAGTAAGCACAGATAAGCAACTAGAAGAAACTCTAGGAAAATAAAATCAGAACTAGTGATTTAACACAAGGTTCTATAAAACAACATATAAAAAATATTGCTATACCATCTTCAATAGGGTATTTTTTTCATACGATGTTTAATGTAACAGATACTTTCTTTGCTGGCAAGATTTCGACCCAATCCTTAGCAGCGCTTTCTTTAACATTTTCTACATTTTTTATAGTCATTGCAGTAGCAGGTGGGATGAGTCAAGGGGTAACTGCCCTTATAGGCAATGCGATTGGGGAGAAAGATGAAAAACATGCAAAACAAGTTATATTTCATTCGCTTATATTAGCTGTATCTCTAGCTATAATTTTGACGATTATTGGTCTTTTAGCGGCTCCATTTTTGATGAAAATTCTTGGAGCAAAAGGTGCTTATCTTAGTGAAGCTTTATCTTATATAAATATCATCATACTAGGTTCTGTATTTTTTGTGGGAGTTTTTTTCTCAAATGCCATGCTAAATTCCATAGGCAATACAAAAGTTTTCAGAAACTTTCTTGTTAGTGGATTTTTTCTAAATACCTTGCTAGATTTTTGGTTCGTTAAAGGAGGCTTTGGCATAAAACCTCTTGGAGTACAAGGTATTGCATTTGCCACTATCATAATTGAATTTTTTGGTATGCTGTATCTGCTTTCAAACTTAAAGAAATCTCGCCTTTTGCAAGACATGCCTAAATTTGAATTTGATAGGAAGATAATGTTTTCTTTTTTAAGGCAAGGCATACCTCCGACTATAAATATGCTTTTGATGGCACTTGGTATGTTTCTTATCACCTATTACATATCGCCTTTTGGAAAACATGTAGTTGCAGCCTATGGCGTTTCAGTTAGAATTGAGCAAATTATACTACTTCCAAGCATCGGCATAAATGTAGCCGTTCTCTCGCTAGTATCACAAAACAATGGAGCAAAATTATTTGATAGAGTCAAAGAAACTGTATCTTTAGCCCAAAAGATTGGCTTTGTTATGTGGATAATAGGTATGTTTTTTATATTTGGTTTTGGTAAGAATCTGATGGGAATCTTCACAAGCGATGCCATGGTTATAAAGGCAGGTTTGGGCTACCTTTATGCAGCCGCTACTGCACTTTATGCGTACATGCTAGTCTTTATAAATGTATCATTGCTACAAGGCATAAAAAAACCAGCTCTCTTGATTTATTTAAGTCTATTTAGACAACTCATAGTTCCAATAGCACTTTTTAGCTTGCTTACTTTTTTAGATGCTCCTTTGGTGTTTTATTGGTGGACTATAGCATTGATTATATGGAGTTCAGCGCTTTTTATGTTGTGGTATGCAAAAAAAGAGTTGAAATTACTACCTTAATAAGTAAATCTATAGATTTACTTGACTTTAAAAATAATTGTGCTATTATTACATTATAAAAACATAAAAAAGGTCGCTACATGTCAAAAGCTTGCCCAATCTCTTCAAGGAGAATTGATACTAACTTAGTAAGGTTTATATCAACTCAAGTTTCAATAATCACTATATTATTAATTTATACAAAATTACCTATATTTGCACTGATTTTATTTATAGATTTTTGTGCAAGAGGAGCCAGAAAACCAAGTTTTAGTCCATTTTTCAATATAGCTAAATTAGCTGTGATAACTTTCAAATTACATCCAAATATGACTGACGAAGCACCAAAGAGATTCGCTCTTTTTATGGGTCTTACTTTTTCTTTTATACTTAGTTTTTTATACATATCGGGCTATTTTGAAATTGGTTCTATAGTCGCTGTAGTTTTACTCGTATGCGCACTACTTGAAACTATGTTCGACTTTTGTTTAGGCTGTAAAGTCTATCAGATAATTCAAAAATTTAAAAGAAACTAAATGGTAGGCGTTACATCTAAAACTATATATGGAGTAGCTGCTTTGTATCAGCTTAGCTTGTGCGAACAAGGCAAAACTTTAAAAATCAAAGATATAGCCTATAGGGCAAATGTGCCTCAAAAATTTCTTGAGCAAATTCTTTTGGAATTGAAAAAAAAAGGATTTCTGACAAGTATAAAAGGTGCATGTGGCGGATATAAACTCGTTAAGATTTTACAAGATATAACATTAAAAGATATAATCTTAACACTAGAAAATGATACTTTTTTTGATATATGTAAAACGGATAATAGTGTATTGAAACTTTTTTGGGCAGATGTGCAATCAAATTTAAATAATGCATTTGACATTCCCTTGTCTGAATTAAAAAAATATGAAGAAAGAACAAACCAAATAGTAAACTTTTCGATATAAAATATGGAGATATTGATATGAACTTTGAAGACTATAACACACTACTCGTGCAAGAGATAGGAAATAAGGTTGGCCCAACTGCCCCTGTTATAACTCCTTCTGCATCTTATGGATACAAAGATGCGCAAGAAGCCCAAAATATATTTTCAGGTGCCTCCAAACTCCCCTTGTATGCAAGAGTTGGAAATCCTACAAATGCGAAGCTAGAAGCAGTAGTGACAAAGATAGAAAATGGCTTTGGTTCTATTGCCACATCTTCAGGGATGGGTGCTATCTCCATGGTTTTAAATGCCATTTTAAACTGCGGTGATGAAGTCCTTTGTATAGGTGGATTTTTTGGAGGAACTTACACATTAGTAGATGAAACTCTAAAAAGATTTGGAGTTAAAAGTAGTTTTTGCGAAGTTGACGACTTTCAATATATAGAAGAAAAATTAAAAAGTAATATAAAACTAATCATAATAGAAAGTGTTGGAAATCCAGGATTAAGGCTTCCTGACATCAAAAAAATTGCTGATAAATGCCATGAATACGAAACAATTTTTGTCATAGATAACACTACCACTCCACTTCTTGTGCGGCCACTTGAGCTAGGAGCCGACATAGTTGTGCACTCTAGCACTAAAAACATGAGTGGGCACAGTGCATCACTTGGTGGCATTGCAGTTTTTCGAGCAGTAAACAATAAAAAAGATAAACTTTTAAATACAAAATATAAAGATTTACACAAGATAATAGAAAAAGCAGGAGCTGCTTCACTAATCGCAATTTGTAAAAAAAGAGCTATGAGAGATATAGGCATGAGCGCAAATGCTTTTGGTTCCTTTCTGACACTTCTTGGTCTAGAAACTCTAGCTCTTAGGATTAAAAGGGTTAATGAAAGCGTAGCAAAAATCGCAAAAATTCTTAATGAAAAACTACCCAAAGACATAAGTGTAAATCATCCATCTTTAGAAAAAAGTAAAGATTTTAAAAACTACAAAATGTTTTTTAAAGATGGCTGCGGACCAATACTCACCATAGATTGTATCACACAAAACAGAGCATTTAAGCTTCTTGATTCATTAAGCATAGTAACTCAGACAGCAAATATCGGAGATAACCGTACGCTTGCACTTCACATGAAAAGTACGATTTATCGAGATTTTGATGGGAAATCAAGAAAATTTTTAGGCATAACAGATGGATTAATTAGGGTGTCAATAGGGCTTGAAAATCCAGACGACATCATACAAGATTTTTTAAAGGCAAGCCTACATGTATAGCAAAGAAAACATAAAAAATATCATCAACAACACTCTTATAGCAGACTCGTATTCATTGGGAGCCCACTGGGTTTATGATGAAAAACAACTTCTTGATCTAAATGTAAATTGGGATGAATTAAATGCTCCGCAAGCCATGTGGCATAGAGATAAAAAAGCGGGTGATTTTACACATATAGGCGACCAAGCGTATTGGTTATATGAATTTTTAAAGGATAAAAACAGTTTTAAGCCTTTTGCTTATATGGACTTTTGGAAAGCTAAAATGTCAAATTACGATGGATATATAGATGGGGCAACAAGGGAAACACTTGAAAATATCGAAAATGGAACGATTATAGGCTCAGATTCACATGACTTTTCAGTTATAGGAAGAATTCCAGCTTTACTTTTAGTATCTAGCGATGAAGCACAGTTTAGAAAAAACACACAAGAATTTGTAAAACTCTCACACAATGACAAAACAGTTCTCGAAGCTGCAGATTTTTTTGCAACTCTTCTTTTTAGAGTTTCAAATAGCAAAGATATA
>JALUXT010000189.1 GCA_027013245.1 Campylobacteraceae bacterium | reverse complement strand
AAAAGTTATTTTCTTTTTTAGTAAGCTTAAGCTTTTTATCTTTATAGAATATATCATGTGTTTTCATATCAACATAATAATCTTTTGAAAAAGGAACAATTGTTTTGTTGGATGAGCGTTTTGAACGAAGTCGTGTCATTAAATTAAGTTTTTCATGCTTAAGAGACATTATACTTTTATTTTTGGCAGAATCCTGCCGATATTTAAAAAGTGCCATTTGAATAGTTGCGTGTAACGAGGCTGGATCAAAAGGTTTAATGATATAACCATAAGGTTCAGTAAATTTTGCAATAGTTATGGTCTCATCATCATTATAAGAAGTAAGATATATAAAAGGTAAGTCATATTCTGTTTTGATTGTTCTGGCTAATGCTATTCCATCATTTTCCTCTTGAAGAGAGATATCAATCAGTACTATATCAGGTTTATGTATTGCTATTGCACTACTTGCTTGAGTTGCATCATGATAAATTGCAATGACATCATATTGATGTTTTTGTAAGGAAATTTTTAAATTAAGGGCAGTTGTTTCATCATCTTCGACAACTATAATTTTAATATTTGTATTCATGTCTTATTCCATATTTAATCAATAAATTCAGCCTGAGGCTCAGCAAAATAGTATCCCTGAACATAATCAACACCTATCTCTTTTACAATATCATAAACTTCTTTTGTATGAACAAATTCCGCTACTGTTTTTTGCTTTAATTTATTGGCAAATACAACAATGGTCTCTACTATGAGTCTTGTATTATCATCTTTATCAATGTTTTTAATCAATGAGCCATCTATTTTAATGAAATCTGAATGAATTTTTGCAATATGTTCAAAATTTGCAAATCCACTTCCAAAATCATCAATGGCAATTTTCACACCAATTTGACGAACTTCCTTGATAAAATTGTTAAATTGCTCTTCATCTGATATTTGTTGATTTTCAAGTAGTTCTATTGTAAGTTGCTTGGCAATATCAAAAGATTGAATGTTGTCAAAAAGCATTTTTTTAGTCTTTGGATTATAGATATCTTCAAAATCAAGATTAATAGTACAATCAACTCCTTTGGCACGCATTAATTTAAAAGTTTTATTTACCATTATTTCTGTAATTTTTGGATAAACTTTTATCTTTTGAGAGATGTTAAGAAACTTAAATGGAGAGATAATCTCTCCTGTTGTCATTTGTAGTCGCACTAAGGCTTCGTATTTTGCTATTTGCAGTGTTTTTATGTCATAAATAGGTTGAAAGTAGGGGATAATTCTATCTTGATAAATTGCTTCTTTTACCATTCTTTCCATTGAAATATTATGCGCATACTGCTCAGAGAGTTTCATATCTTCTTGAAAAATCATATACTCTTTTTTATTTTTCTTCGCGAGTTTTAGTGTCATATCGGCATTAGCCAAACCTACTTTTTCTTTATTTGCAGTAGCAGCAGATATAGTGACTGTGAAATCTATAATATCTCCATTTATTGAAAATTTTTCATTTTCAATGAGTTCAAAAACTTTTTTTATACTTGATTCTATCTTATCGCTGTTTCTAAAAAGCTCAACAGTAATTGCAAATTCATCAGAAGGAAGTTTATAAATTTGTGCATTTTTGTCTATAAATTTTTTCTGTAAAAGAGTCGCTAAATGCTGAAGTAATTTGTCTCCTATTGCATAACCATAAAAATCATTAATCGTGGTAAAATCATCTACATTTACTAAAAGAATAGTTTTACCTACATTAGCATCCATCTCTTTAATCAAAGACAGCCTGTTTGGAAGCTTTGTTAATTTATCAAAATATGCCTGTTTATAAATAAAAGCAGCACTCTCTTCTACTTTTGCTTCAAGATTTGCATTCAGTTCTTCCAACTCACAAGACACAGCATTTGCTAAATTTGCCACCGCATGTTCAGCTCTGAGAATATGTTTTTTTTCTGTGGATACATCTTGAAACTGCTTTTTAGAAATATTTTTAGATTCACTTAAACTCAGCAGTGTCATGGTTTCATTGAGCAGTTGATTATTATTACGGTTATGATAAAATTCGCCATATGTATAAAAACCAAAAACAGGTCCTAATTGCTTTAAGACTTCCAGTTCATTGCTTGCATCCTCTTTTAAAAATCTTCTCCGTGCCATACATGAGTAGAGGAAGATAGATTCGGACTCATATTCTAACTCTTGTGTTAATTGATTAATATTATAGTGTATGCTTTGTAAAACACGCTCAACATTTCCAACACCAAAGCGTACAAAAGTACCTTCAGGAATATTTCCGGCAAATGAGAGTGAACCGTCATTATGTTTTGCTAAAACTGCTCTTCCAATCTCTACACCGTTTTGTTCAAAAATCAAAGGAAATTCAATGCCGACTTGAGGGAGTTGATTAGCAACTTCATGACCAAAATATTTCGCATAAATATCGACCGCTGTTAGCCCATCTATTTCATAAACGCGATTTTTTATTGCTTTGGTAACTTTAAGCTTTTTCCCTAATGCTGTCCAGTCAAAACTATACTTTGTTGCTACATGCAGATGCGTACCGTGAAGGGCAGCAGCCACAACACCTGCATCTAAAATATGCTCTTTGTTAAACACGTAAGTATTTTGCATTTTACCATTATCACCGGCAAGACCGCCAGAAAGAACTACATCCGGCGCAATATGAGAGACGCCATTAACAAACTCTTCGCCATTAAGATGTAGTCCGTCACCAAAGGCAATGATTACTTTAGTGTCTTTTTTAACTAAACTGTAAGCTAAGGTTTCTCCACAGCAAAAGCTGTCGCACTCCTGAGTAAACTCACTAAATCCTACCTCAATTTCACTATTTTCAAAATAAGAAAAAACAGCTAAACTCTTTGTGTCATTATAAAGTGTTGTACCATCAACAATCCCATCCGTTGTCGAGCCTATTAACGAAGCGTAAGGAAAGTTCTTTTTAAAAAAGTCTTGAAGCACTTCTATTCTTTGCTTATCTGCATGAGCACAAAAAATTTGGATCAGTGTTCTCTTTGTATCCGCAAGTGACTGTTCAGATATTGCTTGTTGTAATTCTTGCAAATCTACAAAAGGTATACTTACAGAATGCATTTAATCTCCATTATCATTAAATTTTAAAAACACAAAGCTGACTATCAAGGTTATGAGAGGTTGATTTCACTGTATTGGATATTTTTATTACATTCTCTACGCTTTGTAAATTTTTATTTGACAATTCATTAATCTTTTCAATCTCTGAAATTATTTTAATAATGTCCTCTGCTAATTTATTTGAAACATCTGCAGATACTTCAGATGCGGATACAGCTGATTGTATGATTTCAAATACCTCATTTGTATTTTCATTCGTTTGAATGGTTGTTGTTACTAGTTTTTCATAATCCTCTTTTTTCTGTTTCATCTCTGCAGATATATTGAAAATTGATTCAACAAAAACAGATATAACTGTATTAACTTCACTTAAAGAAGTTTGTGTTTTTTCTGCTAGTTTTCTGACTTCATCTGCAACAACAGCAAATCCTCTGCCATGCTCACCTGCTCTTGCCGCCTCAATGGCAGCATTTAAAGCAAGTAAGTTGGTCTGATCTGCTATATCGTTTATAGAGCCAATCACAGTGTGCATATTTTCTATTTCTGCACTTAAAGAGTCTAATTTGTCAACAATGGCTATCTCTTTTTCCATACCTTGTTCTACAATATTTTTCATATTAAGATTGTCAGTAGTAACAGTTTCTAGTGAGTCTTGAGCTTTTAATATATTTTCTTTTGTTGCTATGGCATCATCTGAACTCGATTGTAAAATATCTTTAACATTGTTACTAGAATGCACACTGAAATCAATGGCTTTTGCCATTTGTGAGATTTGATTTTGCATTTGAGATGTTGTTTTTAGTAATGCATCTACTTGAATAGAATTTCCGGAACTACTCTCTTTTATATTTAAAATCAAATCTCTAATATGAGATACAAATTCATTGAAACTTTTAGAAATTTTACCAAGTTCATCATAATCATAGATGGGTATCTTTTTTCTCAAATCATTGTTATCTTGTAGCAGTATATCTGCAATAACTGTTGCAGGGCGAAGTGCTTTCTTAATGAGAAAGACTAAAACCAATATAAACAATAATAGAGCTGGAAAAATAGTCATAGATATCATGGAGAGTATTTTGCCCGTCAGTGCTTTGATGGATGATGCATCAAAGATGGCAATGATTCTACCGCCATTAGCAATTTTTAATTTTTGTGATACCACTAGATAATTGTCTTTTATGAGTGTATCGCTTTTCATTGATTTGCCTAAAGTTATAAGCTTATTCATAGTAGATTGATCTATATTTTTAGATGTTACAAATCTATATGTTATCCGTTTAGGCGGTTGTTCAGCAGCAAAAAGTGATTTAGGTATTTTATTGCTCATTCCGTCAATATCAACAACTAAAGCACCTGAAGATTTAACAATAGCTTGAACATCTTTAGATTTTAATTTCATGAGATTGGCACCGGAGACTGCCATTTCACTTAAAGGAACTAAAGCCGAAAATGCGGCTTTAGCGGTATTTATTATACCTTTAGTCTCCGACTCATATTTTTCAGTGTATACAATTCTTCCAACCCACATCCCAAAAAATATTGAAAAGATTACAACAGGAATAGCAACTTTATAAACTAACGATATGTCTTTTATTGATTTAGCGTAACCCATATTGCAACCTTTGTTAAAATTTATTTTTGTGTAGCACACTGCCCATTTACACAAAATGCTCCATATCCTGTATGACATTTACGACAATCATTTGGATTAAGACCACTGCCAGGTTTACCTGCTGCATCTTGTCCATCTTCTGTATATATACTATATAAAGGTTTATTTCCCTTATATGTAGTCACAAAAAGAACTTTTAAATCTTTGAGATGAAGTATCATAGTTGCACCATCTGGAAATTTACCATTTCTCTTAGCATAAGGCCCTTTGGCACTTTTACCGACAAGTATTTCTACAGCACCCGGTCCACCTGGTTTTATCGCACAATATGTTGCAACAGTCTCTTGATAAATCGCTGGTAGAGATGATACATCTGCATTACAATCTGGTAATGCACCTATTACGGCCAATGGAGTTTTAACACTCTCATAACTCTTCCAATGAGCTGGATAAGCTGCTTCACTACCTGCAAACGCAGACAGGGTCAATGCAATTAAAAGAACAATTTTTCTTAACATTTTAACTCCTCATAATAATGTTTAATTATTTTATCTACTTAACTTAATATTAAGCTTAAAGGCTAACATCACTATTTTCCAGCGGTGCTGGCAATGGTTTAGAAAAGAGATAACCCTGTGCATATTCTACACCTATCTCTTTTAAACGCAGTGCCACCTCTTTTGTTTCAACATATTCAGCCACATTGAGCATATTCATTCCGGATGTAAAGTTGTGAATAGTACGCAATATATGTAACTTTCGCGGATTTGATACAATCTCTTTTGTTACGGAAGCGTCTATTTTGATGATGTCAACATCCAAATCTGATAGATAAGAGAAGTTTGAATATCCTGTTCCAAAGTCATCTATAAGGATTTTGGAGCCGTAACTATGTACTTTTGATATAAAATCATTAATGCGGCTGTCATCCACTGCAACCAATTCTGTCTCAAGCAGTTCTATATCTACTCTTTTGGCTGTCTCTT
>JALUXT010000188.1 GCA_027013245.1 Campylobacteraceae bacterium | reverse complement strand
ATCTTTTCACCTCTTTTTATACTAAAATCAATAAAATTTTGATTACTTTTTTTAGCTTGTGTTTTGAGAGAATTTATATATTTTTGCACGGGAGCATTAAAAGGCTTAGCAAAAGCTATAGAGCCTAGCATTATAAGAATTAAAGATATTTTTTTCATAAACTTCCTTTGTTTTATGATCGAAGTTTATTGTAAGTTTGTAAATTTGAAAAATACAACTCTTTACAATTTCTTTACAAATTACAAAAAATAATGAAATTAAAGATATTTTTTTATTTGGATAGTAACTTTAACAATCCGCTTATCAAATCAATAGGCTCAGGAGGGCAACCTTTTATCCATAAATCAACTGGTAATTTATCTCTAATTCCTCCCATGCAAGCATAGCTGTCTTTGAAATCTCCACCATCCATCGCGCAATCTCCCACTGCTATGATAAACTTTGGATTTGGGGTTAGCTCATAGGCATTCATTAAGGCTGGATACATATTTTTGCTCAAAGCCCCTGTTATCATCAAAGCATCTGCAAATTTTGGAGATGGGACAAATGATATGCCAAATCTCTCCAAATTATAATAAGGATTTGCCAAGGCATTTATCTCTACTTCGCAGGCATTGCAACTTCCTGTATCTACCTCTCTTATGGAAAAACTTTTTTTGAAGATTTTATTCACTCTTTTTTTCAGCTCCAAGCCTAAAACTTCTATATTTTCATCTCTAAATTCTAATTTTTCACTCAAAAGTTTATCACGAAATCTCATATTAATTAAATCAATCATAAATCATTCCCCGCATAGCTTAAATTCAAACTTTTATTGATCAATGGAAAGTCTCCCATAACATCTCCCAAAACTGCGAATTGAATACTTTGCCAATTCATAAAACTAGGATCTCTTGGTTTAAATCTCACTACTTTGTTATCTTCAATCTTCACAAAATGCACGATATTTCCACGATTGCTTTGGGCATATCCAAACTCTTCGCCATCTTTTATCTCGTATCTTGCTTTTAATTTTGGCTTATCCACTTGCGATATATAATTTGTACATATTTTTATAATTTTAAAACTGTTTTTTATGTCATTTAATTTTACTTGAACCCTTGCACTTACATCACCTTCATCTAAAACCAAAGTTTCAAAATCAAGCTTAGAGTATATCAGATATGGATGAGTTTTTCTAAAATCGCTAAATCTACCACTTGCACTCGCCGTAAATCCTACGCAAGAGAGGTCTTTTACAGTTTGTTTTTTAATCTTGCCCGTGGTCTCCAATCTTTCCAATATGCTAGAGGAATTTTCCATTATCTTTTTGTATTTATCAAATGTAATATTGACTTGTTTGATAATGGCTATAATCTCTTTTGTATATGGTTTTATATTTTTAGATATGCCTCCGATTATCACGAAATCTTTGAAAAACCTATTGCCACCTAAGAGTTTCATAAGCCGCATAATATCCTCTTTTAAAGCAGTGATACCACTTGCTCCAAAAGAGTAGCCAGCATCTTGAAAAACTCCTGCAAAATCAGATAGATTACAAGAAATTCTCTCCAATTCCGCTGCGATAACTCTGCAATACTGAGCAAAACTAGGAACTTTGATACCACAAATCTTCTCGACTGCCATAGCAAAGCTAAGAGCATGGCTAAGTGCATTGTCTCCTGAAATTTTTTGAGAAATTTTTAAAACCTTATCTATCTCTTTTCCCTCACAAAGCTTTTCTATGCCTCTGTGCTTCCAAAAATGCCTGATTTCAAGTTGAAGTATCGGCTCACCTGACATAGCAAATCTAAAATGCCCTGGCTCTATGACTCCAGCGTGAATAGGACCTACGGGAACTGTATATACGCCTTCACTTTTTACATCTTTATACTCATATGTGCCATAATTTTCATCTTTAATTTCATCATTTTGCATCGGATGAAAACCGATAGGATAATTTTCAGGATGCAAAGGCAATGCCCTAAAATCTGGATGGTTAAGTGGAATTAAGCCAAAAAGATCATATATCTCTCGTTCAAACCAGTTTAATGCAGGAATATCATCGGCAAAACTCTCAAATTTATCTTGAACATTTTGCCAAACTATGAAAAAATAATCTTTTTTAGGATAAGAATAGAGGTATTTTATGATGAACCCATCTTTTGCCCTAAGTGCTACTACATTACTCAAATCACAGTCTAAATCCCTAAAAAGATACAATGATAGAGATTTTAACTGTTTTGTTTTAATGGTTACAAAATTTCCATCTTCGCTAAATTCATCACAAAAGTAGTGGATAGAATCAAATATCTCTTTCATCAAAGCACTCCTTTGTTGCTCAAAATATCTACTGCATTATTTAAAAGTATCTTCATGTTTTCTGGCATCGTAATACCAAGATATATCATCATCCCGAGCAACATCGCCATGGGAAGAAGCATCTTATAATCCTCTTTTTTAACTTCATCACTTTTCCCCATCAACATGGAGCTAAAAAGATAGATAAAACCTCCAAAAATCATCACTAAAAACAGTAGAACTACAACAATTTGCCAGTACATGTGAGCATCTAAAGCAGAAGTCAAAATCAAAAATTCACTTATAAATATATTAAATGGTGGAATTCCTGTGATGCCTAAAACCCCAAGAGTTATAAACACTGCAGTTAGAGGCATACTTTTGTATAAACCTTTAATCTTTGAAATTTCTCTCGTGTGAAAATTTACCAAAACTGAACCTACACTTGAAAACATCAAGCCTTTTGCAAAGACATGGTTTATAAGATGAAGCAAACCTGCAAAAACTCCAAGTCTGTTTCCTACGCCAAAAGCAAATGCCATAAGTCCCATGTGCTCCATCGATGAAAATGCCAAAAGCCTTTTATAATCTTTTTGACCGATGATTGCGATGGCTGCAATAAATATAGAAAGCATACCAACGAGGAGCAAAAGATTTGATGTAAAATGCACTAAACCAGCACTATCGACGATGGCTTTAAGTCTCAAAATCAAATACAGTGCAGAACTAAGCAAAACACCGCTCATCAAAGCACTGATAGGTGTTGGTGCTTGAGAATGTGCATCAGGAAGCCAAGAGTGCATAGGGGCTAATCCTGCTTTTGTGCCAAAACCAACCAAGAAAAAAGCAAAAGATATCTTTAAAAGTGATGGGTCTAAATTTGAAGAAATTTTTATAATATTTATCCAATTTAAGGAGTTCATTCCCTCGCCCAAAGCGTGATAAGTAGCAAAATAAAGTGTAACTACTCCAAAAAGCCCCAAAGCTATGCCAAACGAACAAATGATTATGTATTGCCAAGAAGCTTTAATCGCATCTTTTGTATTGTAAAAACCTATCAAAAAGGTTGTAGAAAGAGTGGTTCCCTCTATCGCTATCCATGCGATTCCAAAATTATTTGAAACCAATACAACGCTCATGCAAAATACAAATAAATTCTTCCACATGTAAAAAGTTTTAACCTTATCTTCGCTTAATCCTTGTTCTTGCTCTTTTTTCATATATCCTATAGAATAAATCGCTATACAAAAAACAAGAAACAATAATGAAGTCAAAATCAAAATATTTAAAGAATCAAGAAAAAGATAATCTTTGATTTGAAATATTACCTTTTGGTGTATCACTTTTGGGATATAACTAAAGCTACCTAGAAAAAGTATAGCAGTGATAAAAACTTGTGCCACATAAACAACTCTAAGTGGAAGAAATTTGACGAGGGCTGTCCAGATCAGTTGGATTGCTAATATATATCCCATGACTTACTCCTTAAAATCACTAAGACTTGTGGCATCCATATCATCTATATCATGATTGATATGATGGATGATAAGCGAAGCCATAGTGGCACCAACAATAACATCAAAAAAGATACCAATTTCTACTATCAAAGGCATACCATAAGTCACAGAAGTAGCAACTAGCATGATGCCGTTTTCCAAAGTCAAAAACCCTATGAGTTGGGTGATTGGTTTTTGCCTTGAAACCATGATAAATGCACCGATAAATATAATCGACAAGGAGATAGGAAATATCTCTTTTGCTATCACACTTCCACCTATATTTATATATCTTGTGAGTAAAAATGTAAATATTATAATCGCTGAGATAACCAGCAAAGAGTTTGTGATATTTACAAATGCCTTTATCTCTCTTTTGATTTTCATCTCATCAATCGTTTTAAAAAGTGCATAAGGTATGATAAATGTTTTGATGACAAGAGTCAAAAAAGAGCTAACATACAAATCAAAAGAGGAGCTATAAATCCCTATACTCAAAATCGAAATAGAGACGAAAAATGACTGAATTGCATATACTTTTATTGAAAAGTACAGTCTATCGCTTGTTATTTGTAAAATTGCCAAAACTAAAACAAAAGCACCGATAAGTTCTATAAAATCTGAAAACACTATAATACCGCCTTATAACCTATATGTAACCATCGAAATCAAAGCCAAAACAAAGCCAAACATCATGGCATCTGAAATCCTAAAATACCTCAACTTCGCAAGTGTCAATTCACCAATCGCTATGATAACCCCTAGTGTACTCATCTTTATAAAATAGATAAAAATACTAAAACCGATAGTCCAAATGGTATTTGTATCATAAAATCCTAAAGGCATAAAGATATTTGAAAAAAGTGTGAGAAAAATCGTAGTTTTTACAAAAGAGCCTATCTCCAAAAGAGCAAGATTTCTGCCTGATGCATCTAAAATCATGGCTTCGTGAATCATAGTCAATTCAAGATGAGTTTCAGGATTGTCGATAGGAATCCTCCCTGCTTCTGCTAGTGTGACAAAATACAGAGCCATCAAAGCTAGGGTTGAGGAGACAGGATAATTAAAAAATATATCACCTCGCATGGAGTCAAATATATGACTGATATTTGTAGAGTTGCTTTGAAGTGCAAAAGTAAAAATCACCATTATAAAAGCAGGTTCTGCAAGTGATGCCACAGTCATCTCACGACTACTCCCAAGCCCTCCAAAAGAGGAGCCTTGGTCAAATCCAAAGAGTGCCAAGAAAAAAGTTCCAAGAGCTAGTATATAAACCATGGCTATAATATCCCCACTAAAAGACATAAGAGTATTACTATCAAATACAGGTAAAAATCCAGCCACCGTTATAGGTACAACTGCTACGATATATGGAGCGATTATAGAGATATATGAAGATTGATTTGATAGAACAACTTCTTTTTGCATTAATTTTAATATGTTAAAATATGGCTGAAAAACACAAGGGCCAACAGAACCTCTGACAAGAGATTTTGTTTTTTGCATGAGACCCACGATAAATGGAGAAATAATCAATATGATAAAAAACTGCAATAAAGCCATAAGGAAAGTTTGCATCTAATTTATCCCTCCCTTAACAGCATATACCAAAAAAGCGATGGAAGCGATAAGGATATATAAAAGATATATATGAATTGAACCATTTTCGATTAAATTTATCAAATATGCACTGCTTTTTACAAAAACTTTTAGCACGAGATTATAAACGCTCTCGACTCCGTCGTGTGAATGTGCTTTGTACTCAAGAATTGGGAAAAAGTATTTTTTCTTTCTTGAAGTTGGATATATTTTTTCTTTTGGATGATAAAAAAATGCAAATATCTTTCTGATTGGTTGAGAAAAACCGCTTGCGGTGTATTGATTGCTAGCATCATTGTTTAACTGCCCGCATCCCCAAGTAGAACACATCCTTGTTTTGGTATTTCCAAATTTTTTGATTAATATATATAGCATAAAAATACCCACTGCAAAACCCATTGAGAGTCCAAGGGTGCTTAAATGTCCAAAAGAAAAGTTTGGAGTTGAAATCATAAATAAGTGTGAACTAGTAGATGATGATACATCAACACCCAATAAAAGTGAAGTGATTGGAGCCACAAGTGCGATTACGATATGAGGAAAAAGTCCAAATACCACACAAAGAGCTGCTAGAAATCCCATACCCCACACCATAAATTTTCCAACTTCATTTGCATTTTTTGCACCATCACTTCTTGGGCTTCCTAAGAATGAAATTCCTATGACTTTGACAAAACAAGCTGCCGCAAAAGCACCAGTTAATGCTAACATGGATGCAAAAAGAGGAACAAAAATATGTATGATATTTATGTCTATTTTGTTGTTTAAAAGTAAAGATTGATATGTAAGCCATTCACTCACAAACCCATTAAAAGGTGGGAGCGCTGAGATAGAGATAGAGCCTATGATAAAAAAGAGTGCGGTATAAGGCATCAGCTTTATAAGTCCACCATATTTTTCCATGTCTTTTGTATGAGTTTTTAAAAATGTTGCGCCTGAGCCCAAAAACAACAAGCTTTTAAAAATTGCGTGATTATAAGTGTGAAAAATTGCGGCTAAAAGTCCAAAAGATGCAAGAAGAGGCATATGATTTGAGTTAAATAACATGGCACTTCCTAATCCCATCAAAATTATACCTATATTTTCTATGCTGTGATATGCAAGGAGCCTTTTTAAATCATGCTGAGCTAAGGCATACATAACTCCAAAAAGAGCCGAAAGAGAGCCAAGAAGCAAAACTATAAAGCCATACCACCAAGGGATATCGCTAAGAAAATAAAAGTAAAATCTTATCATCATGTAAATCGCTGTTTTTATCATGACTCCACTCATCAAAGCCGATACATTTGAAGGTGCAACGGGGTGAGCTTTTGGCAACCAAACATGGAGGGGAAACATACCAGCTTTTGTTCCAAAACCTATCAAGACGCATAAAAATACCCAAAATTTTGTGCTATCATCAAGCCCTACATGTACCCAATTTTCAAACGAAAAAGAGCCAGTTTTTAGGTACATCAATATAAAAGCTACCATGATAAAAGCAGTGCCAAGGTGCGTCATGAAGATATACAAAAAGCCGCCTTGTCTATTTTCTTCATTTTCATAATTGTAGATAACCAAAAAGAAAGAGAGCGTGGACATAATCTCCCAGAAAATCAAAAATGAAATGGCGTTGAAACTAGTGACAACAAAAAGTAAAGATGCGATAAATGCCGTATATATAAAGGCAAATAATCTTTTATGATGATAATCCTCATCATATACATAATTCAAAGAGTATGTTGAAACGCCAAGAGAGATGGTCGAAATTATCATAACAAAAAGCAAAGATAAAGAATCAAGCTTTATCGAAAAATCAAGATATGGTAAAGATGAATGAAACATAGAAATACTAATGTATTCATGCTTCAACAATAGCACAGCAGAAAAAAACAACAACACTAAACTAGAAAATGTCTGCACAATAAAAGTAGCTTTGGGCTTTAGAAAAAAAAGCATGGGCAATACCATCAAAAAAATATAAATTAACATTTCATACCTACAAATCACTACCAGCATAGCTTAGGTCGCAACTTTTATTGATAAGTGGAAAGTCAGCGATAATGTCTTTTTCCATCATTAAGTAAAGTGCTTGCCAATTTATAAAGCTTGGGTCTCTTGAGTAAAATCTTTGGATTTTTCCTTCTTTTAATTCTACAAACATAAACAACTCTCCGATAGAACTCTCACAAAAACTCATATATTGCCCATCTTTGAATTTAGTTGGTTTTTCTATTCGCATGGCATCATCTCTAAAATTTCTTATCAAAGATATAGAATTATATATTTCTTTAATTCTGAGTTTAAATCTTGCAGCTACATCACCTATCTCTTCATTTTGTATAACAAAACCATGTTTTTTATAAAAATCATTATCTCTTCTATCTATATTTTTACCACTAGCTCTCGCTACAACTCCTAAGACTCCGTACTTTCTTGCTTTTCGTTTATTTAGAGTTCCTGTTGTATCAAATCTATCCCAAAGTGAAGGAATATCTGTAATCCAATCTTCAAACCATCTTACTTTTTCTTCTAAAGTTTTTAAAAATTCTAATAATTTTTTATAATCATACTCTTTTACTTCAAAACCAACACTGCCAAAACCAAATCTATGTCCGCAAAAATCTTTTAAAAACACTCTCGCATCTTCACTTAATTGCGAAGCAAAGCTAAGGGCAGCACCAAAACCAGCATCATTTGGTATAAAACCTATATCAGTGAGATGATGAATGATTCGTTCTAGCTCCAAAAGTAAATAGTGGTATTTTTTCAGTTTTTCATCATATTTTATTCCACTTGATTGTGCCACTATATCAAACCAAACAACTTGATAAGCTATGCTTTCATTTCCGCTAATTCGCTCTATTATCTCTTTGGCTTCATATAGATTTTTGCCCTCTAACGACTTTTCTATGCCACGATAAGTATAAAAATGCCTAATATCAAGGTAAAGAATTCTCTCTCCTTCTTGTGAAAACTGAAAATGTCCAGGCTCTATGATTCCTGCATGTACAGGACCCACTGCTACTTCAAAAACTCCCTCACCTCCAACTGTTTCGTATTTGTAAGGTGTGAATTCGTCATACTCTACATGTAGAGATTTAAAATCTTTTCGCAACGGGTTTATGTCTGGAAATCTCTCGTGATGAACTAGTGGTCTATTGTCATAAGCACCTTTAATTTTGATACCAAAGTCATCTCTTATCTTTCTCTCAAACCAAGTTGCGGTTGTATATTTTGATGAGATGGATTTTAAAATAGGATTTTTTAAATCAAGTTTTTCTCTTAAAACCTCATCATCAAAAACCGTGATAACTTCAAAAAAATCGTTATTTTCCAAAGCAAATCTTGCTATTAATCGTTGTTCTTTCATCTCTTTTCTTCTTCCATAAACTCACTCATCACTTTTGGAAATTTTTTTGGGGCTTTGATTTTAAACTGCTTATTTATGCTCGTTATTCCAAAGCTAAGCTCAATGTCTGCTTTTTTAACTCCAAACTCTTTGGCTAAAAATTTTATCATATAATCCGTCGCTTTTCCATCTTCAGCGGCTGCTTTTATGGCTATTTTCAACTGATTTCCTCGTATCTTTCCTATCTTGTCCACTTTAGCCGAAGGAGTTCCAAGCACATTTAAAACTAAAGTATCATCTTCAAAATGGAAAAAGGAATCTTCTCTCACGATATACTCCTTAAAAATTCAAAACTCCAAGGTGTTAGTAAAAACACCAAAGACAAAGCAAAAATCACTAATGCAAAAACTTCATTACCATAAACTACTTTTTGCTTTTCCTCTCCCTCGTACTTCATGGATTGGTAAATTTCAACAAATTTATAAAATATGATGGATAAAAGCCCTAACAATACGATAATAGCACCTATCATCAATAGCAAATGTTTGTTAACTTTCGCTATATTTATCATAGCACCAAAACCATAAAGTTCACTAAAGAACATGGGGCTTGGAGGAACCGATACAATCGCCAATAAAAACAAACCGGTTAAAAAATAAAACACTTTTCCCTTTACTCCACTGTAGCCTTTTAATGCTCCAGCTATCCTGTACTTTCCTTTTGATTCTAAGATGCCAGTTGAGAGAAAAAGAGCTGGTTTTAAAAATGCATGAGCTCCAAAATGCAAAAGTGCTGGAAATATACCGCCACTTGCCCAAAAAAGTGCGATTATAGCCATATGTTCTACACCAGAGAGTGAAAAAAGTCGCATAAAATCTTTCGCGCGATATATCAAAAAAGAGACGATAAATATAGTCAAAGTCGTATAGATAAATACAAATATAAACACATGTTGGTGATTTATAACACTCGCAATTTTACTAAATCTAAAAAATCCAACTATAACGGCACTCTCCAAAATACCGCTAAAAAGAGCGGCTATGGGGTAAAAAGAGGCTCTTTCTATATTGGCAAGCCACAAATTCATAGGAAAAAATCCCATCTTTATAAACATACCAAGTGTCGTGATAGCAAATCCTATCTCAAACAAAAACGGTGATTTTATATCTTTTGCACTTCGCAACAAAGCCGAAAAACTCATCGCATTTTCACCTAAAATCGGTTTAGCACTTGCATAAATCAAAATGATACCAAAAAGTATCAAAGATATGGCGATTGCACCTACTATCATATAATTCCAAGCCTCTTTTTTTGCCGCTAGCGTTTGATTTGTTTTTATCATATAGACTGTACTTAGCGTTGCAGTCTCTAAGCCTATCCAATAAACTCCCATGTTGTTTGCCAATATGGAAACAGTTAAACCTATCCAAAAAATCGCAAAAAATCTGTAAAATTTTGCATTTTCACTTTTGCTTATCTTTACATGTAAATCAAGTGTACTAACTGCTAGCGTTACACAAATAGCCACGATAGATGAAACGAGCATTATATAGGCACTTAAATTGTCTATGACTAGATAATCACCCCAGAGGGCATAAGGCTTTGGTAAAAAGAATAATCGTACGGAGGGAATCAAAATCAAAAGTGAAGTGATTGGAAAAAGATATTTGGATTTGTTTATATCCCAAAATGAAAATACCAACATGATGAGTGCGGGTAGCATTAAAAGAAAAATCACGATAACTCCTCTGATTTAAAAAGTAGATTTATGATGACAATCGCCATCAATAAATCAAAAAATATACCAAGCTCTACAAGCATCGGCATACCATTTGTCGCTGTAGTTCCCAGTAAAAACAGTGAATTTTCTATAGTTAAAAATCCTATGATTTTAGCTGCTATATTTTTATGTTCGATTATCAACAAAAGAGATAAAAACAGAGCTGATATGCTTATGGCTACATAATTTGCATTTGAAGACATCATATTTGTGATAGGCTCAGCTAAATAAAATGTGAAAACTAAAAGTGCAGGTATGAGCATAATGGAGTAATAGACTGGCACATTTGGTGTAATTTGACGAGCTAATCCAAACTTCATACTAACTTTTTTCAATATATATGGAATCACAATTGATTTAACAATGAGTGTCAAAAATCCACTTATAATCATAGTGTTATCATCAATCTTAAATCCGATAGATATCGCTAGAAGTGCAAGGGAGAGTGAATTAAGTGAATACCAAAGAATCAATCCATATAATCTTGTTGTAAAAAGAGCGCTTATAAGTGTCGCTAAAAATGCACCTATTAGAAAACTTGTCATTATATCTAAGCTCCCAACACATAAAATGTAATTAGCGATAAAAACGCAAAGACTATAGCAATTCCAAGAAGATTTGGCACTTTAAAAAGTCTCAATTTTGCTATGTTTACTTCTAGAAGTGCTACAATGATTGCCAATATAAAAAGTTTAGCGATAAAAACCAAAATGGCCAATATAACAGGAAGATTTAATCCAAATGGCACAAATAGCGATACAAATATAGATGCAAAAATTATAAATTTTACACTTCCTGCACTCTCGATTAACAGTAGATAAAATCCACTAAGATCTAAAATCATAGCTTCATGAACCATCGTTAGCTCTAAGTGCGTTTCTGGATTATCTACTGGAATTCTACCATTTTCTGCAATCAAAAGTATAAAAAAACTGATACCTGCAAATATAAAACTTGCTATATGTGCTGATGGAAAATGCAAACTAAGGTTTATGCCATCTTGCCCAATTCCCAGGTCTTTTGCCATCAAAGAGACACTAAAAAGCGTCAATATCATGGCAGGCTCCACTAAAGCAGATATAAAAGCTTCACGACTACTTCCAAGCCCTCCAAAGCTACTTGCACTATCAAGTCCTATAAGCATAAGAAAAAAAGTAGAGAGTGAGATGAGTCCGGTAATCGTAAAAGCATCTACAAAACTCACATAATACTCACCTCTGACGATAGGTGGAAGAAAAAATAGAGTCAGCAAAAGAGGTGAGAGAACTAAAAAAGGTGCAATTGTTGTGATAGCACTTGTCTCTTTTGAAATTATTATTTCTTTACTCAATAATTTTGAAAAATCTCTATATCCTTGGAAAATTGAGATTGGTTTTTTATATAAAAGATACATCTTCACCATCTTCATAAAACTTGGCATCAAAGGAGCTAAAAAAATCAAAAGCATTATACTAAAGATATAAAGAATCATTTTTTATCTCCTATCAGTAATACTTTAATAGATATAATCATCACTACAGACTCTAATGCCAATGTCGCCCAGCTGAACTCATGGACAAATATCCTATAACTAAATAAAACCGATAATAGTATGTTAAAAATCATAGCTGCATATCTGCTTTGTTCAAAATGAGCCAACCTATAGACATAATAACTCATCTTATTTGTCCATTTCACACTACTTTGATAAAGCGATCTCTCAAAAAGAGGTCTTACATGTACGCTAAAACTTGCATCTTTAAATTTTGTTTTATGTCCTGGTATAACTTCTTTTTCAAAGTGCTCATCAGGATTATATAGCCAAGTAAAAAATCTTCTAATTGGTCCTGCAAAACCTGTTGCGGAGTATTGTGTTTTGGCACTTGTGTTGTAACCGCATGCCCAAGTATGATAAACTCTATGTTTTATGTTTAAAGATTTATAAATTGCATATATGCTCAAAGTAAGCACTATTAAACCAGCCAATAGTATAAGAGGTGAGACTATACCGCCATTATCGGATATCGAGTGCATGCTCCAGATATTTGGAAAAATTTTGTTGTATATGCTTACATGTAAGAGTTGGTTGGTGACTCCATCAAAAAGTTTCATATAAAAAGGAGTAAAGAGCATCAAAGAGACCACAACCAAACTCATCAAAATCATACCTATTTTCATCATCGTATTTACTTCGTGAGCGTGCTTTGCATTTGTACTTCTATGAAGCCCTAAAAATGTAATACCAAAGACCTTTACGAAACAAGCTATCGCCAAACCTCCCGTTAGGGCAAGTGCAAAAACAGAAAATGGAATAGCTAGTTTTAGTGAAATATTATCTATGCTTGATGAGCCAAGGAGAGATTGAAAAATCATCCATTCGCTCAAAAACCCATTTGTCGGAGGAAGTGCAGATATGCTAATAGATGCCAAAAGAAATGTAAAAGCAGTTATAGGCATCGCTTTTATAAGTCCGCCATATTTTTCCATATTTTTAGTTTTTGTTTGATGAAGAACACTTCCTGCGCCCATAAATAGTAAAGATTTAAAGCTCATATGATTAAACGAATGAAAAAGTGCTGCCATAAAAGCAAAAGCACTAAGAGTTGGTAATTTTAGTGATAAAAATATCATGCCCATACCAAATCCTAAAAGAATAATACCGATATTTTCGATGGAATGATTTGCTAATAGCGCTTTTATATCGTGCTCGCTAAGGGCATACAAAACTCCCACTAAAGAAGAGATTGCACCTAAAATTAGTATTAAAACTCCCCATTCAAGTTGCCAATTTGACAAAATATCAAATAAAAATCTAAACAGTCCATAAATCGCAACTTTTAGCATAACTCCGCTCATCAAAGCAGAAACAGGACTAGGAGCTGCGGGATGAGCATAAGGGAGCCATACATGCATAGGAACCACTCCAGCCTTGCTCAAAAGTCCAAGCACTGCAAAGAAAAATAACAAAGTAGGATATGCAAAATTTGATGCGATAATTTTCATGGAATTAAAATCAATCTCAAGATTTCCATTTGTTACAATCAAGAAAAATAGCAATAAAAATACAAATCCAAAGTGAGTCATAAAGAAGTAAAATCTAGCTGCTTTTATAGTTGATTTATCTTCAATTTCAGTTAATATTAATTGCCAAGAAGTTAAACTCATAAGTTCCCAAAATAGCAAAAAAACAAGAGCGTTTCCTGCAATAACAACACCAAGCATAGATATGATGAAGCCAAAATAATGTACTAGATAATGTACTTTTCTTTTTATGTGAGGTAGATATCCAAAAGAGTAAAACAAATTTGGCACGACTCCAAGCATTATTAAAAATACAAATAAAATTGACAAATTATCAAATACAAACATAATTATCCTGAAAAATGAAAGGGCTTTTTTTGGGAGTCCTGAAAATGCAAGGGTGAATTAATCGCCCTAAGATATTTTAAAAAGTGAGGAATTATATCGAAAAATATCTTAAAAGTTAATTTCCTCCAAATTTCACAAGTGCACTCGCCCATGTGAAACCGCCACCAAAAGTATCAAGAAGCATCAAATCTCCTTTTTTCAATCTTCCCTCTTCGTATGCATCATTTATCGCCATTGGGATTGATGCAGCTGATGTATTTCCATATTTAGCAACAGTAAAAACTGTTTTTTCAGCTGGAAAGTTTAATTTATTTCTTACTGCTTCTATGATTCTTAGATTTGCTTGATGCGGTATGAATATATCTATATCTTCAGATTTTAGGTTATTGGTTTTTAAAATATCTACAACATCTTTTGTAAGTGTTCTTACTGCCACTTTAAAAACTTCATTGCCTGACATCTTAATGTATTGGAGTTTGTCATCTATATTTTCAGGTCTGCAAGGGTATTTTGAACCGCATCCCGGAGTGATAAGTAAGTCTGAATATTTACCATCAGCTGATGCATGCACATCGATTATGGCTTCGTTTTTATCTTCAGTTGCACTGATTATAGCCGCACCCGCTCCATCTCCAAAAAGTATGCAAGTTCCTCTATCTGTGTAATCAATTAGTGAGCTTATCTTTTCAGCCCCTATTAACAGTATGTTTTTCTTCGCACCTGATTCTATAAATGCCTTTGCTAAGGATAACATATAGACGAAGCCACTACAAGCCGCACTTATATCAAATGCCATCACATTTTTTATGCCTATTTTTTCACTAATTAAGCAAGCGGTTGAAGGCATACAAAGATGATCTGGCGAAAGCGTTGCACACATCACAAGGTCTATATCATTTTTATCTATACCAGCTCGTTCTATCGCTTTTTGTGAAGCTAATGCACCCAAATCGCTAGTAGCTTGGTCGTCTGCTGCAATTCGTCTCTCTTTTATACCTGTACGCTGAACTATCCATTCATCACTTGTATCGATAAACTTTTCAAAATCTTTATTTGTTAAAATCTTTTGTGGAACATATGAACCGATTGATTTTAAAGATGCGTACATGTATGTCCTTTTATATATCTTGCTGTAGTTTTGCTATTTTTTCTTCTATGTCTTCATTTATATTTGAAGCTGAAAAACTAATGGCTTGAAATATAGCATTTTTGATAGCTTTTGCATTACTTTTTCCATGTGCTACTATAGCACAACCTTTTATGCCTATCAAAGGAGCTCCGCCATACTCAGCATAATCAACTTGTTTTTTAAGTACTTTAAAAACTCTTCTCATAAGAAGTGCCCCAGCAATCGCAAGTGGTGACTTTCTGACATTTTTCTTTATGATTTTTGTGATTGATTCTGCTACACCTTCACTTGTTTTTAAAAGTATATTCCCTACAAATCCATCACAAACAATCACATCGGTTGAGCCATCAAAGATATTATTTCCCTCAACATAACCGATAAAATTCTCACAGCAATTCAGTGTTTTATATACTTCTTTGGTTATCTCATTCCCCTTGCTTTTTTCTTCTCCATTTGAGAGAAGACCAACTCTAGGATTGGAGATTTTAAGTATATCTTTCACATAAGCCTCGCCCATTATCGCAAACTGTGTCAAATGCTCACTTTTGCAATCAACATTTGCACCAACATCAAGTACAAAACTAGGCTTGCTAGTTGCTGTGGGCATGATAGTAGCAATCGCTGGTCTAATAACACCTTTTAATCTTCCGATTCTAAGCGTTGCCAAACTCATAGTTGCTCCACTGTGACCAGGAGACACAACAGCATCTGCTTTTCCATCGCGAACCAACTCGACTGCTTTATAGATAGAGGTCTCTTTTTTCTTCAAAGCATCAGTAGCACTATCGCTCATACTTAAAACTTCATCAGCATTCACAAAAGTAACTTTATCTAAAAATTGTGGTGGCACTAAATGCTTTATTCTCTCAATCTTTCCAACCAATATAGGATGAAATTCTTGTTCCCTAAAAGCCTTTATAGTGCCTTCGATAACAGGCTTAGGACCTAAATCCCCACCCATAACATCTATTGCTATATTTAGCATCTAGTTTTTATATTCACCTGTTGTTGGGTTAACTCTATGAGGCATTTTCCATGTGCCATCACTATCTTTCACAGGCATTGCAAGTGTCACTTTGTAGTGTGTTCTTCTTTTTGCCGCTCTAGTTTTACTAACCCTTCTCTTTGGTACTGCCATATTATTCTCCTAATATTTATTACAATTTTCGCAATATATGTAATCACATTTATATGATTCTAGTTCGCTTTTTAGTATTGTATCGAAATTTAGATAATCATCCAAAAATTCAATCAAATTTATAAGCTCCCCATCATCTTTATATATGCCCTTATTTGCAAATATTTCTATATTGTCTTTTAGTTTTCTTGAAAATTCTTTACCGCATCTATCGCAATGATGCCTCAAGTTCCCCTCAATCACGCCTTTGCAATTTACTAAATTTTCTGAAATTTTTTTGGCGATTCCATAAAATCTCAAATCGCCTGTAGTTGTCTCAAAATCAACTCCACTTAAAGGAATCTTTTTGAATTCAATCTTCATTCTATTTACTAAAGTACTTCTCTACCTGCAAAAAAGAAGTTAATTTCATTTTTTGCATTTTCTAAACTATCACTACCATGAACTGCATTTGCATCAATACTTTGTGCAAAATCTGCTCTAATAGTACCAGCTTTTGCTTCTTTTGGATCTGTAGCACCCATGAGTTCTCTATTTTTTGCTACTGCATTTTCGCCTTCAAGCACTATAACAACCACAGGACCACTTGTCATAAATTCTACTAATTCACCAAAAAATGGTCTTTGAGCATGAACTTCATAAAATTTTCCTGCATCTGCCCCACTTAAGTGAATTTTTTTTAAACTAGCAATTCTTAAGCCATTTGATTCAAATCTATCAACAATCTTGCCTATGACATTCTTAGCCACAGCATCTGGTTTTATTATAGATAATGTTTGTTCCATTATATTCTCCTAAATTAATTCGGTCATTTAGACCAAGGGCGGATTATAGCAAAAAAAAGTTTTAATTATGTTTAAAGCTAGCAAGAAGGAAACAGTTATCTTGAAGTAAAATACTCCAAGATAACTGTAAGAGGTTATTTTAAGCGTTATTCAACGCAAGGAATATCACCTTTTCTCATGTCGTCTCCAATTTCTTCACGACTTGGCTGACCTTCAAATGGTGCATCCCAAACGATACATCCTTCAGTAGGACATGCAGAAGCACAAGCTGGTTCATCATGATGTCCAACACACTCTACACATTTATCAGCATATACATAATATATATCTTCCCCTGTTGGATTATCATCATCATCTACTATCGCTTCTACTGGACACTCATCTATACAAGCGCCACATGCTATACAAATATCTGTAATTTTAACGGCCATTTCTTCTCCTTAAATTTAATATATTTGAAACTATATCACAAGAAAATTAAAATAGAAATAAAAATTTAAATTAATTGATAAATTTTCCCAAAATTATAATTATATTTTGAGCCTGATTAATCTTAATATAATTTTAAAATGATATAATTTTGTTTTTAAGAAAAATTATCAATAAGGAGAGAACATGTTAGTAACAAATAAAGCACCAGATTTTACGGCAACTGCTGTATTGGAAGATGGACAAATCGATGAGGAATTTAATTTATATGAAAATTTTGGGGAAAAGGGTACAGTTTTATTCTTTTATCCACTAGATTTTACATTTGTTTGCCCTAGTGAAATTATCGCTTTTTCACATAGGATTGACGAATTTAAAGAAAGAGGCATTAATGTAATCGGTGTTTCAGTTGATAGTCAATTTTCACACTTTGCTTGGAGAGAAACTCCAGTTGAAAATGGTGGAATTGGCAAAATTAAGTTTCCATTAGTCGCAGATTTAAGCAAACAAATTTCAAGAGATTTTGATGTTTTATTAGGCGATAGTGTTGCTCTTCGTGGATCATTTTTAATAGGTATTGACGGTACTGTTAGACACGCTGTTATCAATGACTTACCACTAGGTAGAAATGTTGATGAAATGCTAAGAATGGTAGATGCGATGTTATTTACAAATGAATACGGCGAAGTTTGCCCAGCAGGCTGGAACAAAGGCGACGAAGGAATGAAAGCATCAACAAAAGGTGTTGCTGATTATCTCGCTAAACACTCAGAAGAATTATAATATTTTAGAGCGCTAGACATAGGTTTTAATGAAATATTAAAAGAATCTAAAAATGGAAAAAAGCTAACAGGCAAAAGTGGCTTGTTAGCTCCATTAATTAAACAACTTACAGAAGTTGTACTTATGGCAAATGGTATTCTAAAAAATAACCATAACAGAAGAAAATACATTCGAGCCTGTAAAACAAACTGTGTAAATCTGTCTTTTATTTTAAGATATTACTTTTCTCTTTGTACTCTTTTTCGTCTATCTCGCCATTTGCAAATCTCTCATCTAATATATCTCTAGCAGATGTATTTTTTGTTTTATTACTGTTTGCATTGTATATAAAATATCCAAAAGCTAAAATTACTACCAATGGTATAAGCCAGCCAAATCCCATGGCTCCTCCACTCATCATACTACCATATCCTAAAGTATTTCCACCATGTGATTCTCCAGCATGTGCAAAAACGCTCACACTAAAAGTTCCAACCAATAAAGTCCCAGCTAAAATTCTATCTTTCATCTTTTTTCCTTTTTTGTTTTGATATGAAAATTATACAAGGCAAGGTATAATTATCTTTAAATAGTTTGTTAATAGACCTTAATGACTTTTTTTAATGTACGGTTTTTTAAGAACTAATCTCACACACTATATCAAATTTAATTAAGATACCATTAACACTACCATGATACCATTAAGTTACTAAAAACAAAGGATTTAAGATGAAATTAAAGTTAACAGTGGCAGGATTGATGATTTATTTTGCAGTAAATGGTTTTGCTAGTAGCAATAATGAAACTATGATGAACCACAGCCAACACAATATGGGCACACCATCCACCACCATACTAAGTGAGGCAGGAAACGATGCTTTTGGTACAATTCAAGAGGTTATTTTAAAATTAAATAGTAATCCAGATACAGATTGGTCTAAAGTTAATTTAGAAAAATTAAGACGACACTTGATAGATATGAATAATATAACCTTAAATGTTAAAGTCATAAGCCAAACAAAAATCAAAAATGGATTATTAGCTATCGTCAAGCCAACCACTTTGGGAGCTAAAGCATCGTTGCAAAGAATTTTTCAAGCTCACCCAATGCAATTGAAAGCAGAAACCGGTTGGAATATGAGCGTCAAAAGTGATAACGGGCAATATATACTAAAAATCACCACTAAAAACAAAAAAGATATAGATAAAATTAGAGGGCTAGGCTATATTGGGTTGATGGCTTATGGAACTCATCATCAAGAGCACCACTGGGCTATGGCTACAGGTAAAAATCCACACAAGATTGAGCCATTAAAATTCGAAAGATAAGCTTTATTTAAAGCTTATCTTTTACTCTTTTTGCTAATTGTTCAGGTAAAATCTCTAAGCTCTGCTCTACTAATTTAGTATTTCCATGAGGTATAAATTTATCATCATATTCAAAAGTTTCTATCTCTACATGTAGGGAATATTTTTCCTTAACCAATCCTAATAGAGAGCCAACTCCTCCTAGTTTTGCGCTATCACTAAAAACAAACCATTTTTTATATTTTTTCGCCAATTTGATTAGGTTTTTTTCATCTAATGGTTTTGCAAATCTTAAATCCACTATACAGGATTTTATATCTTCAATTTCAAGAAATTTACTAGTTTGCACAGCTCTACCAACACCATTGCCATAGCCTAGTAAAAGTATTTTACTATTTTTTTCTTCTTTAATTATCTCTAATTTTCCTAGTTGAAAATCATCATCTTTATCCACTTCACAGTCGTAAAAATTACCTCTTGGGTATCTTATGCCTAATGGCCCTTGATGAGTATAAGCATACCCAACAGCTTTATGCATACTCTTTTCATCCCTTGGTGCCATCAGTGTCATGTTCGGTATTGCACTTAAAAATGATATATCAAAAGCACCTTGATGTGTTTCACCATCTTCTCCAACAGTTCCAGATCTATCCATGGCAAACACAACGCTTAAATTCATGATACAAGCATCATGGATTATTTGATCATATGCTCTTTGTAAAAATGTAGAATATATTGTCACAAAAGGCTTAAAACCCTCTTTTGCCATAGCACACATGGAGGTAACCGCATGTTGTTCTGCAATCGCCACATCCCAAAAACGATTTGGAAATGCATCAATCAACTTATCCATACCAGTTCCAGTTGGCATAGCCGCTGTAACACCCACCACATCTTCATGCTCTTTTGCCAACGCTAGCAATGCTTCGCTATACATACATGTGGCATTTTTACTTGTGCTTTTCTTTAAAGATTGGCCGCTTTGCACATCAAAAGGTCCTACACCATGCCAATTTTCGTAACAACCCTCAGCCTTTTCATATCCCTTTCCTTTAATCGTTTGAGCATGAATGATAACTGGTTTTTTTAACTCTTTTGCGATGCTAAAAGCCTTTATTAAACTCTCTATATTGTGTCCATCGACTGGACCAATATAATCAATCCCCAACTCTTCAAATAAAATCCCAGGCGTGATTAATTTAAATCCTTCTTCAAATCTTTTCGCCATATATGTGGCACTTTCAGGTAAATATTCTAAGATTTGCTCTGTGGTTTTTTTTAATTTTTGATAAAAGTTTCCAGCCATTGCATGTGATAAAAAGCTACTTATTGCTCCTATTGGTTTTGAAATACTCATTTTATTATCATTTAAGATAATGACAACTGGATACTTTCTAAAACCAAGTTCATTCAAAGCTTCATAAACCATACCAGCACTCATAGAACCATCACCAATAAGTGCAACTGGAACTCTGTGTTCGCCCTCACCCTTTAAAGCTATAGCTTTTGCAGCTCCAACAGCTAAGGATATAGAAGTAGAACTATGCCCTGCTATGAAATAATCTTTGCTAGATTCATTTGGCTTTGTATAGCCGCTAATCCCTTCAAATTGTCTGAGTGTATCAAATTTATCCCATCTCCTAGTTAAAAGTTTATGCGCATAAGATTGATGGCTTACATCAAATATAAAAGGATCTTTTTCACTATCAAATACATAATGCATAGCAACTATAAGTTCGACTGCTCCAACATTACTACTAAGATGGCCACCATTTTTGCTAACAGTTTGTATAATCTTGCTTCTTATCTTTACGCAAACATCTTTTAATTCTTGTATATTTTTATTTTTTACATCAATTTCCATATTATTTTAATCTTTATTTTCTAATAAATTTTTTACTTTTTCAAATCGTTGAGAGATATTACCATCTAAATTTCCATTTTCACTAAATAACACTACACCGCCTTTTGAGATAGCCAGGTCAGGCTCAACACTTACTTTATTATTGTCTTTATAAACCTCATCTAATATCTTTGCATCTTGTGGATTAACTTTAAGTGTTATTTGATTTGCATCTTTTAATTCATATAAAAGCTCTCTTGAGAGTGCTGTTGCAACGCTTGAGCTTGAATCACTTATCTCTTTTTTTACAACTTCTTTTGCAACATCTATTGCTGTGTGAGCAATATCATCTTGCATTTTATTTAAAAAACTATCCATCTCTTTGATTTTTTCATCCATTTTTTTAGCTGAGTTTTTATAGTTTATAACGGTTGCATTTAACATTTCTTCCAGCTCAGATTTAGCTTGTTCGAATCCTTCTTTTTGAGCTATCTCCTTTTCTCTTGACACTTCTTTATCTAATCTATCTTTAAAATCATCTTCTTGTTTCTCTATTTGTATCTGAAGTTTTATTATATTAGATGAAAGTTCATCACTTTTTTTCAATAATTCATCTACAAATTTACTCTCATTGGCTTGAGGCAATGTACTTTCTTCAGGCTCCACAATACTCTTGGCATTTATGTCAATATCTGGATTTTTTAGGACTTCTTCATCTTGCAAAGTTGAACCCAAAACTTTAAATCTATATTTTTCTATCGTATGTTTTTCGAGTTCTTTTTTTTCTATTACATTATCCATATTTTTACCATGCCTTAGTCAATCATCTCTTCAGTTTCACCAATCTGAAGCACGCCTTGCTCAGCTAATTTTTGTACTTCTTCAACAATTTTCCTTTGCGATTCTTCAACATCTTTTACCCTAACAGCTCCTAGAAAACTCATCTCTTCTTGAAATGCATCTTGAGCTCTTTGTGACATACTCTCTAAAAATTTGTTTTTTAAATCTTCACCTGAGCCTTTTAGTGCTATCATTAAATCTTTTTTATCTGCAACTTTCAGTATCTCTCTAATCCCAGTAGCATTTAATTTTAAAATATCTTCAAATGTAAACATCATGTCTTTAATAGTCGAAGCCAATTGTTCATCAGCTTGCTCTATAAATGATATAGTACTTTTTGATGCTTTTTGACCGAGTCTATTTAAAATCTCAGCAACCGCTCTAGGGCCTCCAACTTCAACTTTATAGGATGTTAGTGATTCTAGTTTATTTTCAAGGACTGCGGAAACTCTTTTAACAACTGAAGGAGAAATTTCACCTAGATTTGCCATCCTTATAGTAACTTCGCTTCTAAGTTCGTCTGTAAAAAAGGAGAGTGTTTCAGCCGCACTCGTAGGTTCCATGTGAGCTAAAATCAAAGCGACGGTTTGCGGATGTTCATTGATGATAAAATCTGCCAATTGTTGTGGTTTGATTTGAGATAAATATCCAAAATTTTGTGTATTTTCCATGTTTTTAGACAACTTTTCTAAAATATTTTGAGCAGCTTCTGGACCAAAAGTTCTATAAAGTATCTCTTTTGCATATTCCATACCACCCGTTCTTATATATTGATTTGACTGCAACAAAGCATACATCTCTTCTAAAACAGCGTTTGCCACTTGCTTATCTATATTTTTTGCAGTTGCTATATATTTTGATATATCTGTTACAGAATCTATTTGCATATGGGAAAAAAGATTTGTAGCTATATCTTCACCTAGTTGGATAAAAAGTATCGCTATTTTCTCTGGCATTGAGAGTTCGTTATATTCGTTTTTTTGATCTTCGCTTAATTTCACTACTTCTCCTTGCCGTCTGTTGATATATCAAAATCTGAAGAGTTTCTTATTAGTCCCTCAAGTAAGCCAGCTACTTCTTCGCTTTTTTGTTCAGATAAAGTTTTTAATTTTTCTAGCAATACATCATACTTCAATGATTCTTCGTTAAAGTCATCTCCTATTCCTAACTGTTCTTCAACTTTTTTTCTTGCTTTTCTAAATTTTTCTAGTGTATCTTCTGCACTATCATCTTCATCCAAGATATCTTTATTTTCTATGTCATCTAAGTCTTCAACTTGTTGCTCTAACATCCTCTGTGAGAAAGGTACGATAATTTTCTTGTAAAATATAAATAAAATTATAGCAACCAAAAGAAACTTAAACAAAGGATAAATAGGTCCTAGATAATACTGTGCTTTGTCTATTAGATTTTGAGTAAGTGGCTTAGTGCCGTCTTTTGACAAAGGTTTAAATTCAAGATTGCTAACTGTAACCTCATCTCCTCTTTTTTGATCAAATCCAACTGTTTGTTTCACTAAGCTTGTAATTGAACGCATTTGTTCTGTCGTTAAAGGAGTATATTTTAAATCATTTATCACTTTTCCATTGCCGTCTTTTGCAAATTTATAATTTCCATCGACAACAACTGCAGCGCTTATCTTTTTGATAGTTGCAAATTCACCTTTTGTATTTGTAGTTTTTTTGGATATCTCATAATTTGTTGTGGTTGAACTCTTTTGATATTTCTCACCATTTTTTTGACTTTTCAAACCTTGGACTGGCCCTATGTTGCTAACAGCTCCTGGGACTCCTCCAACATCTTTGGTAGGCGCACCCTCTTTTTTCACTTCCACACTTTGTTCACTTCTAGGAACAGAATTTGGATCATACACTTCACTAGTTGATTCTTCTTGTTTAAAATCAAAATCAATCGTAACCTTAGCTACAACCTTGTCACTTCCTCCAACAATCGGAGTCAAGACATTTATAATCTTATCTTCAAGATTTGATTCAAAATCTTTTCTATATTTAATTTGATTTTTAACTAAATCAGAGGAAAAAGCTTCTTCTTCTCCTAGGGGAACCCCGTTTTGATCTACTATTTTTACATCATTTGTTTTAAGATTAGTGACGGAAGCGGAGATTAGATTTTTTATACCTATGATTTGCTTGCTTGTAAGGCTTAAGCCTCTTTTTATATCTAAAACAACAGATGCAGTTGCTGGAAGTTTTTGCTCTACAAATACACTCTCTTTTGGTATAGCTATATGAACGCTAGCATTTGAGATAGGGTTTAAATCTTCTATAGTCCTTGAAAGTTCACCCTCTAATGCTCTTAAATATTTTATCTTCTGTTCAAAATCAGTTGAGCCAAATTGAGATTTGTCAAATATCTCAAATCCAACTTTAGAATTTTTTGGAATTCCTTGGGCAGAGATAGCAATTCTTTCTTTATACACTACACTACTAGGCACTGCAATCGTGCCTTCATTTATAATTTTATATGGTATATTGTCTTTATCTAGTTGTTGCATAATAAGTGCTGAATCACTTGGGGTTGTATTGTCAAATAACACACTATAGCCAGCATTTAAAGCGGAATTTGATCCTTTAAAGAAAACAAGAAACGATAAAAAACCAACAACGACAGCAACAGAAATGGATGCTACAATCTTTTGTCTTAGAGAAAGACTTTGTATGAGTGCTGTAATCTGACTTAAGAAGACTTTTAAATCCACTAATTAACCCTTATTTAAATATATTTTTCTAAATTCACTCATAAATCTTACATTTTGCGAAGTCGTACCTATAGTCACACGAATAGCATTCATACCATACGCTCCAAGATTTCTTACAATTATACCTTTTTTCAAGAGTTTTTCAGAAATTTCACTAGAATTTTTGTCATTTTTAAACTCTAAAGTTATAAAATTAGTAAAACTTTCTATAAAATCAAAGCCTAATTCTTTTGCAAATTTTTCAAAAACACTCATTTGCTCAAAATTCTCTTTTATACAATCTTGTACAAATTTTTCATCTTCAAGTGCCACTATCCCAGCTCTTAGAGAAAGTGTTGTTATATTAAAAGGGGCTCTTAATTTCATAAGTGCTTTTATCATCTTTTCTTGTGATATACCATATCCACACCTCATGCCACCCAATCCATAAGCTTTTGAAAAAGTTCCAAGATATAAAACATTTGAGTAACGAGATATAACATCTTTTGGATTTATCTCTTTTTTTGCATCTTTGTATTTTGCATATTCTTGGTAAGCACCGTCAACTATAACTAGAGTATTTTTGTTAATTTGGTCTAAAAATTCATAAACATCATCTCTATCTAAACACTCTCCAAGAGGATTGTTTGGCAAACATAAAAAAATGATAGCTATATCTTTATTTTTTTTATAAATATCAAGAAATTCGCTCAAATTGTGTTGGTGAGATGGAGTTTTTAGTATAGTAGTTCCTGTTTGCCTAGCATAAATCTCATACATAGCAAATGTAGTTTTTGCCATCAAGACTTTATTATTTTTATTGGCTTTAGCATGTACTCCAAAAGATATAATCTGGTCACTTCCTGCTCCGATTATAACATTTTGGCTCTTGACATCAAATCTTGAAGCTAACTTTTCTTTTAATTCATACATACTGTCATCTGGATACAGATTCATCTTTGAAACATCTTTACAAACTGCATCTTGCACTTTTTTACTGCAACCTCTTGGATTTTCATTGCTTGCTAGTTTGATAATATCCTTTTCATCTACGCCATACTCGCGAACAACTAGCTCTATCGGTTTGCCAGCTTCATAAATCTTTAAATTATCTAATACATCATTGAATTTCATTTTATTATTCTCCATTTACATAACTTCCTAGCCATTTGATATCATGGCTAGTTCTGTTCTCTTTTAGTATATTTTGTACCCGTTCATCATCTATGTGACCTTCAAAATCGAGATAAAAAACTGTTTTAAAACCCTTTTCTTTGATAGGTCTTGATTCTATTTTTGTTAGATTTACTCCATATTTTTGAAATGTTTGCAAAAACTGAACCAAACCACCTGGTTTATCTGCTGTTTTTGCTAAAATAGAAGTTTTGCTTTTTTTGGATTTTGCATTTTTAAAATCACTCAAAATCAAAAATCTAGTCTTATTTGCCATATTATCTTCAATTTTTTCAAAAAGTATAGGCACTTTATATAATTTTGCAGCAATATGGGAACAAATGGCAGCAGAATTTTTATCCTCTGCTGCCATCTTCGCAGCAAGGGCTGTTGATTTTGTAGCAATAAACTCAATATCGTTCAAAAAATGCTCTTCTAAAAATGTCCTGCATTGGTTATAGCCTTGTGGATGAGAATATATCTTTTTGACATCTTTTAAACTCTCACATATAGAAACAAAAGAGTGGTGGATATCCATATATATCTCGGCTATGATTTGGCTTTCGTACTTTCCAAGACAATCAAGCGTAACTCCAACTGCACCTTCAGTGTTGTTTTCGATAGGCACGACTCCGTATTTCGCTTCTTTGTTAGCTAAAACTGTAAATACGGCTTCTATGGAATTTAGCCCAATATATCTTCCCATGGCACCAAATCTACTTTCGGCCACTTGGTGTGTAAAGCTTCCCTTTGGTCCAAGGTATGCTATATTTTCCGGAAGCTCTATGTTTCTACTGACTGCAAAAACCTCTTGAAAGATTGCATCTATCGCATCGTCATTAAGATATCCATCATTTAATGATTTTAATCTATCCAATATCTCTCGTTCTCGTTCTGGTCTATATATCGCACTTCCTGTAGTTTGTTTTAAATCTCCAATAGTCTTGACTGCTATCATTCTTCTGTTCAAAAGTTTTAAAACTTCATCATCAATATCATCAATTTGTTTCCGATATTTATTTAAATTCATCCGATTGCCTCTTTTTGCATATCACCAATGCTTGGGATTATTTTGTCTATCATATTTTTTATTAGACTTATCTCATCTTCACTTTTGCATTTTCCACTTAGCACTAAGGTTGTTTTTGCTCCAAGCTCTTTTATACCACACAAATCCCCTATGGCATCATCGCTTATCATCTCTATCTCATCAAAGCTTATGTTGCTGTTTTGTTGTGCATTTAGTAATCTTCTAGCTTCTTCATAAAAAGCAACGCTAGGCTTTCCTATAATCTCATAAGGTTTTGAAGTAGCGTACGATACCATCTTTAAAATCGCTCCAACTCCAGGAAATCTTCTGCCTTCTTTTGCATAAATACTAGTAGCATGCATACCTACAAGTGCGACATCTCCAAGTGCAGTCTCAATCATACTTGCATAATCATTTGAACTAAAATCTTTTTTACTAGCTATCAGCATCGTTTTTGGATTTTTGGACGATGTATCATAACCCATAGTTTGCAAAGCATCTGTAAATTCTGAAGCACCAAATGCCATTACCTCTTTGTGTTTGACACTATTTTTAAGCACCATAAATGGGTCAAGATAATTTCCTTTGGGTATATCAAACCCCTGATTGCATAAAAATTTATGAAAATCATCACTTGGGATTTTTGTGTTATTTGTAACGACCATATAAGGTGTACATGCAGAGTTCAAATACTCTATAAATTCCACGGAACCCTTAATTGGTTTTTTATCCACATCATCTATCAAAGTACCTTGTACATCTATAAAAAAACTCATATATACTCTTTTTCCAACGCTATTAAATCTTCAAAGTTCTCTCTTCTTCGAATTAATCTATCTTTGCCATTTTCTAAAGCAATTTCAGCAACCTTACATCTTGTATTGTAGTTGCTACTCATGGTAAATCCATAAGCTCCTGCACTTTTTATCACTATCAAATCATCATGTTTAGTTTTTGGCATTTGCCTATCTTTTGCTAAAAAATCTCCACTTTCGCAGATGGGTCCTACGATATCAGCCAATGATTTTTCATCATCTTTAGCGCCAATCACTTCAAAATCATGATAAGCTTGATATAAACTAGGTCTTACAAGGTCATTCATCGCCGCATCTACTATCACAAATCTTTTTTTATCATTTGCCTTTTCATACAAAACTTTTGTGAGCAAATAACCACAATTTCCAACCATATATCTTCCTGGCTCACACACGATAGTAACATCTTCGTTTTTTAAAGCTTCAAATATATTTTGTGCATAATC
>JALUXT010000187.1 GCA_027013245.1 Campylobacteraceae bacterium | reverse complement strand
TCACTATATCTTCTGAGCGTAAAAAATCAAGCAGTGAAAAGACACCATCATAAGGCTTCACATGCAGATTTGCATTTTGCAAATAATGTTCACGGAACATATCTCTATGCTCTTCCAAATACTCCTTTATACCATAAAAAATCATCGGCATATCTTGGTCTGGCTGATTTATATGATACTCTAAAACCTCTTTTTTCAAAGGCTCTAGCCCCAAACTCTCTCTGACAAAATTTACACTACATGTTAGTGCATAACTAGAGTCAAGCAGGGTTCCATCCATATCAAAGATTATAGACCTTACACCTAATCCATCGCCAGCCATAGACCAACTCCCATCATCAATGCACCAGCTATTTTATTTAATAATTGGACATTTTTTCTGTTTTGTAAAAATTTTCTTAAACTTTTTCCTCCACCTGCATAGATATTTAAACGGGTAAACTCTAAAGTTAGTATGATAAAGATAAGTATAGATATTTGCGGTACCAAAGGAAGTGATTTGTCTATGAAGGGCGGAAGCAGCGTAATAAAAAATGCCCAGCCTTTTGGGTTTGCTATTGCGGTGATAAAGCCTTGCAAAACTAACGAGTAGTTTGAGATAAAACTGCTTTTTTTGCAAGTTCCCATCGCCATTTTACCTAGATTTCTCCAAAGTCCAACCCCAAGATAGATCAAGTAAGCTCCACCGATATACTTTAAAACCAAAAAAATTTCTGGATATCTCAACATGATAGCCGATGCTCCAACAACACTTGCGATCGCAACGATAGCTACTCCCACCAACTCACCGAGCATCATGAACATCGCTCTTTTATGTCCGATACTCAACCCTAAACTTAGAGAAAGTGTCATACACATACCAGGTGTCAATGAAACTAAGAAAAATGTTGGTATAAAAACCAACAAAATAGAAAAATTTATAGCGTCAAGCAAGGGCAATAGTGTCACCAAATTTAATATGATTTCCAAACTGACATGTGAGATTTACAAGCTCTTTTTCAAAAAACATCACGATAGTTGAGCCCATCTCAAATGTGCCTAACTCATCTCCTTTTTTTATAGAAATATCGCCATATTCATAATATGTTATATATCTTTTTTTTGAATTTGTTTGAATCCTCTCATCAAAAACAAAACTCATCTTCCCAACATTTAAAGCACCGACAAAAACCATATAAAAAAGTTCTTTCTCGCTAGTTTCACACTCTAAAACTACTCGCTCATTTTCTATAAATAGATTTGGCACTTTATTTAACCATTTGAGATTTACAGGATATAGTACACCTGGAATGTGTATTGCTTTTTTTATTTGCATGTCTATCGGTGAGTGGTAGCGATGATAATCTTTTGGTGAGAGATAAAAATTGATAAATTTTCCATTTTCTAATCTATCTTTTGATTGTTCGCTTATGTTACTGCTAAGCAATTCTCTAACGCTATATGAAAACCCTTTTATCTGCAAAGCTAAACCAAACGAGATAGTTCCGCATTGAGTTATAAATGCATCACATGGGGAGATAAAATTGTTTTTATCTTTGTTGAAATCTCTTTCTACTAATAATTTTCTAGTGAAAAGTGCATTCAAACTATCGTATGTTGATATATTTTTAAAATCACTCATATCAACTTTCATCAAGTTCACATAATTTTTATTTATAATATTTTGTATAAATTTTGGAAATTTTGCTGAAGCAAACAGCCCAAATAGTTTAGAAATTAAAGAGGTTTTTACCATATAATTAGACACCTTAAGTAGATTTAACTTATCATTTTAGCAATTTATATATTAATATAAAGTGAAGTGAAGCTATTTTTAGGTAAAATAGCAAGCTAAAAAATGGATTAGAGGAAAAAAATTGAGAAGTAATTATTGCACAGATATTAGTGAAAAAAACATAGGTGATACTGTAGAAGTTTGTGGATGGTGTAACAACAGTAGAGACCATGGTGGAGTTATATTTATAGACCTAAGAGATAAAAGTGGTTTGATTCAACTTGTTTGCGATCCGTTTGATAGCGAAGAAGCTCATAATATCGCCAATAAAGTTAGAGATGAATTTGTTTTAAGGGCAAAAGGAAAAGTAAGAGCCAGAGGCGAAGGGCTTGAAAACCCAAACCTAAAAACAGGAAAGATAGAAATAATTGTAGATGAACTTGTCGTGGAAAATGCCAGTGAGCCCGTACCGTTTGTTATAGGCGACAATAATGTTGGTGAAGATGTAAGATTAAAATATAGATATCTAGACTTAAGAAACAAAAAATCATACGAAATATTTAAGCTAAGAAGTAAAGCTACGATAGCGGCTAGAAACTTACTTGATAGTAAGGATTTTCTTGAAGTTGAAACACCAATTTTAACAAAATCAACACCTGAGGGAGCTAGAGATTACTTGGTGCCAAGTCGTGTTCACAATGGCGAATTTTTTGCACTGCCTCAATCTCCTCAATTGTTTAAACAACTTTTGATGTGCTCAGGATTTGATAGATATTTTCAAATAGCAAAATGTTTTAGAGATGAAGACTTAAGAGCTGATAGACAACCTGAATTTACTCAAATAGACCTTGAGATGAGTTTTTGTACTCAAGATGATGTTATAGAAGTTACTGAAGCACTTATCAAAGAGATGTTTAAAGCTTGTGGACACGAAGTTCAAACTCCATTTAATAGGCTAAAATATAAAGATGCAATGGAGACTTATGGTAGCGATAAACCAGACCTTAGATATGATTTACCGCTCATTGATGTCATGGATATATTTGCTAAATCATCAAATGAGATTTTTTCAAATATCGCAAAAGACAAGAAAAACAATAGGATAAAAGCTTTAAAAGTTCCAAATGGAGACAATATTTTCTCAAAAAGGCAGATGAAAGGTTTTGAAGATTATGTGAGAAAATTTGGAGCGGCAGGTCTTGGATATTTTCAAATGAAGGAAGAAGGCTTAAAAGGTCCACTTACAAAATTTTTCACCCCTGAAGACTTGGAAGATATTATCTTAGCATCAGATTTAAAAGTTGGAGATGTTATCTTTTTTGGAGCAGGCGACAAAAAAGTAGTGCTTGATTATATGGGAAGATTTAGAATTTATCTAGCCGAACTGATGGATATAATACCAAAAGACAAGTTCGAATTTGTATGGGTAGTTGATTTTGATATGTTTGAAGTAGATGGCAAAGATATAAAAGCACTTCATCATCCTTTCACTATGCCAAAAGATTTAGACGCACCAGTAGAAGAGATGGAATCTATCGCTTATGATATAGTTTTAAATGGTGTTGAACTAGGTGGAGGAAGTATAAGAATTCATAAGCCTGAAATCCAACAGCAAGTATTTAAACTTCTTGGAATCAGCGACGAAGAAGCAAATGAAAAATTTGAATTTTTACTTGACGCATTGAAATTTGGAGCCCCTCCTCATGGCGGGCTTGCAATCGGACTTGACAGACTCATCATGCTTCTTACTAACTCTAGTAGCATAAGAGATGTTATAGCATTTCCAAAGACTCAAAGAGCACAATGCTTACTAACAAATGCACCAAGTGCGGTTGAAAATACACAGCTTAGAGATCTAGGTATCAGGCTACGAGAAGTAAAAAAACAGTTATGAAATCCCTATTTCTAATCATTGGAGCTCCGGGAAGCGGAAAAACTACTGATGCAGATATTATAGCTAAAAACAATCCCACTAAAATATCTCACTTCTCAACAGGTGAGCTACTAAGAGATGAAGTAAGATCAGACAGCAAGCTTGGAAAAATCATTGACGAACGAATCAGCAAAGGCAATTTAGTTCCTGTGCAAATAGCAGTTGAAACCATCATCAAGGCAATAGATAGCTCAAGTAAAAGCATCATTTTAATAGATGGATTTCCAAGATCAGTAGAACAAATGATGGAGCTTGAAAAAGAACTTTTATCAAAAAAAGATATAAAATTATCTCTGGTTCTAGAAGTAATTGTTAGTGAAAAAGTTGCAAAACAAAGAGTTATTGGGCGAAATCGCGGAAATGACGACAAAGAAGAAGTGTTTACAAATCGCATGGAAGTCCATAATGAGCCAATTGAGCTTATTCGAGATTTTTATAATTCAAATAAACTATTAGTGCAAATTGATGGTGAAAGAGATGTGAAAGACATAGTAAGTGAAATGGAAAAAATTATAAATGAAAGAGTATAATTTTTATAGTGTTATTATTGGAACTGAGCTGCTAAATGGCAGAAGAGAAGATAAACATTTTAAATTTTTAAATCAAGTTTTAAGAGATAGGGGCTTAAAACATGCTGGAAGTTTTATTATAAATGATGATACAGCTTTGATGGAGAGAGTCTTTGAAATGATTAAAAAAGACCCTAAAAGTGTAATGTTTTGCTTTGGTGGAATTGGCTCAACTCCAGATGACTACACAAGAGAAATAGCTGCAAAATCCTTTACATGTGAGCCTTTGCAAACCAATCAAGAGGCACTTAGTCTTATCATTGAAGAATTTAAAGATGGCGCATTTCCTCATAGGATAAAAATGGCAAACATTCCAAAAGGTGCAAAATTATTAAAAAATATAGTAAACCGGGTTCCTGGGTTTTATCTTCAAAACAGGTTTTTCTTTACTCCTGGATTTCCATCTATGGCACATCCTATGATAACTTGGGCACTAGATAACCTTTTTGAAAAAAAAGAGGATAAATTTTCTTGTGAATTCAGGGCTGACTGTTCAGAAAATGATTTAATCAATATCATGGAATCCTTACCAAAAGAACTAGAACTCTCTTCTCTACCAAAAATCCAAGGCAATAAAAAAACAGTAGATATCTTTTTAGCTCATAAAAACAAAGAACAACTTGATAAATGGTGTAGTTTTTTTAAATGCGAGATGAAAAAATTAGATAAAAATATTATATCCTAGTTTTTTAAAAAATAATTATCGACCCCATCCACAACACCTTTTGCAAACAACTCTTGATATTGAAAATTAAACAACCTTGTTCCTTCTGTTGGGTTAGTGATATATCCCGTTTCTATCAAAATAGCAGGCATTTGAGCACCTACAAGAACCCAAAATGGTGCTTCTCTTACACCACCATCTACAACTCTATATTTTCGTCTCAGAGATTTTAGCACTCCTTGCTGTATATCTAGTGCCATTTTATTTGCTTGTATAATTTTTTCTCTATTCATAAAATTTAAAAAAATATTTTTAGAATAATAATCCATGCTTCTCATGTCAGATCTGTTTTCTAATGCTGCTACATTCTTACTTCTCTTGCTCCGATCAGGTGAAAGAAAAAATATCTCCAAACCTTTTGAGATAAGATATTTACTTTTCCTTGGAGCTGCATTTGCATGAATAGAGATAAAGAGATCTGCATGTTTTGCGTTAGCATAATCAGTTCTTTTTCTAAGCTGTATAAAAACATCTCTAGTCCTAGTTAGATATACTTTATATCCTTTTTTTCTTAATGCTTTTGCACACTTTAAAGCTATAGCCAATACAGCTCTCTTCTCATATCTTCTTTTATAACCAATCGCACCGGAATCTTTGCCACCATGCCCTGGGTCTAAAACAATTATTTTATTTTTAGGATTAAAAGAATTATATGCATAACTTGGGTAAGTTTTTGCTTTGGCAACTTTTTTTGGCTTATTAAAGTTAATATAAAGTACCTTTTTTGAGTACTTAAGATAGTATCTTTTTACTTTTTTTGTTT
>JALUXT010000186.1 GCA_027013245.1 Campylobacteraceae bacterium | reverse complement strand
CATATCATCATAACTAATGTGCCCAAGGGAAGGCAGTTTCGTGCCAGGTCCAAGTGAACCCGCACAAAAACGAGGCTTTTGCGAAGTCTCATACTTTTTGCAACTCTCTTTTGCTATCCTAGCACCGTCTTTTGCTAGCTCAAGCGTGCGAGAGCTTATGCCATAATCATCCAATACCCATGGAAGTGCTCCAAAAGTATTTGTTTTGATTATATCTGCCCCAGCCTTTAAAAATCCATCGTGAATGCTGATGATAATCTCTTTACATGTAGAGTTTAAAAGCTCGTTACAGCCTTCTAATTCACCACTCCAAGCATCACTAGGGACAGTAGAGTTTTGTATCTGTGTACCCATGGCACCATCTAACACTAAGACTTTTTGATTGATTAATTCTTCTATTTTCACTTTATATCCATTCTAATTATATACTATAATTATAGCATATTAACCTAAACTTTTTGATTGCTTATTTTTTAATCACTTATAAGATAAATTTTGCTCAATATTCTGTTAGAATTATGTTAATCAAAAAATTAGGAGATAAAATGAAAAAATGGTTATTACCGATTTTAATGCTTTTGCCGTCTTTAGCACTAGCAGAGGATAAATTAGATACTGGCGATACGGCGTGGATGATGATGTCATCTGCTTTGGTATTGTTAATGACACCAGCAGGTCTTGCACTATTTTATGGTGGAATGACAAGGACTAAAAATGTACTAAACACATATGCTATGGTTTTTGGCGCTTTTGTAGTTGCTATATTGGTATGGGTAATAGCAGGTTATTCTGTTGCGTTTGGCACAGCAACTGGCAGCATGAACAATATAATGGGTGGATTTTCAAATGTTTTTCTTGATGGAATCAAATGGAGCGATTTAAGTGGAACTTATCCAACATATGTATTTATCTTCTTTCAAGCAACATTTGCAGCTATTACTGTTGCGATTGCTAGTGGGTCTGTCATAGAAAGAATGAAATATTCAACTTGGTTGATTTTTGCAGCTATTTGGGTTGTTGTTGTATATGCACCTGTTACTCACATGGTATGGGGTGGTGGATATCTTATGCAAATAGGTGCACTTGATTTTGCTGGTGGAACTGTAGTTCATATGAATGGTGGTTTGGCAGGTCTTGTTTTAGCCTATATGGTTGGCAAGAGAAAAGGTTATCCTAAAATAGCTATGAAACCTATGAGTGTTATGCTGACTGCTTTAGGTGCAGCTCTTTTATGGTTTGGCTGGTATGGGTTCAATGCCGGAAGTGCTTTTGGTGCAAATGCTATCGCTGGACTTGCAGCACTTACAACTACTATAGCCACTGCAGCTGCGGCTGTAACTTGGATAGTTATAGAATGGGTTATTTATAGAAAACCTACACTTTTAGGAGCCGCATCAGGCGTTGTTGCTGGTTTGGTGGCTATTACACCAGCTGCTGGTTTTGTAGGCGTTGGTGGTGCTATGATTATAGGAGTTGTGGGGTCATTTGTAGGACATTTTGGTGTCGCTACGCTAAAGAAAAAATTTGGATACGATGATAGCTTGGATGCTTTTGGAATTCACTTTTTAGTTGGATTATGGGGTGCAATCGCAACTGGTATCTTTGCTCTTAATGATAAAGATTTATTATGGGATGGACCACTAAAAGCTACTGGTGATAGAATGGGTCAAATCTTAGTTCAAGTAGAATCAGCCGCCGTTGTCGCTGTATATACGCTAATAGGCACAGTTATCGTTTACTTTGTAGCATCAATCATCACAGGTGGTGGAAGAGTTGACGAAGAGACAGAAATCACAGGACTTGATGAAACAATACACGGTGAAAGAGCATTGAATTTATAGAAATAAGCTTTAGTGAAAAAGTGAAAATGTAGGCACTCTCACCGAAGGTGAAGCTTTAGTGAAAAAGTGGGATTATAGGCACTCTCACCAAGGGTGAAGCTTTAGTGAGAGGAATTTTTCAGGGGCTTTGCCCCTAAAAAAGGAGAAATAAAATGAAAAAAATAGAAACCATAATAAAACCTTTTAAGTTAGAAGATGTGAAAGATGCTTTAACAGAACTAGAAATCACAGGTATGACTGTATCAGAAGTCAAAGGCTACGGAAGACAACAAGGACATTCAGAGCTATATAGAGGTGCTGAATATGTAGTAGATTTTTTACCAAAAATCAAGATAGAAATAGTCGTAAAAGAAAGCATGGTTGATGCAGTTATAGAAGCTATCTCTAAAAGTGCAAAAACAGGAAAAATTGGAGATGGAAAAATCTTTGTTTTCTCAGTAGAAAAAAGTGTAAGAATAAGAACTGGAGAAACTGACGAAGAAGCAATTTAATATATAATTTTTGAGCCAGATTGCTGGCTCAATTCTATTTTGATTGTTCCAAATTTCTAAAAGATAGAACTAGATTAAAACATAACTCACTAAGCATAAAAAGATCCCATAAACTAACGATTTGCAAAAATTCATCACCAATTTTTAGAGATAGAAAATCTATAGAAATATTTACACCATATTTACTGTTTGGTGGTGATATTTCGGGCATAGATTGGCTGTATTGGAAATTTAAACTTATATTTTCATCTCTTTTCATTCTTCTGATTCGCTTAAGCGTACCTGCGAAGTCTTTTTCGTTTAGTCTGATTTCTGCGTGTGTATTATGTGAGAGAACATTTCTAACAAAAGATAGAATATCGTAAAAATCTTCATATTGATTGGTAAATTTATTTTCTATATAATTTTTAAAATCTCCATCAAGCCTTAAAGCCTCAACCATCGCCATACAAATACCTCTAAAGGCGTTAAATTCGACAAAATATTCAAACAGTGAGAGTTCATCTTTTTCATATTTTCTTGCATTTTTTAAAAGTCCATAAGTTATATCGGCATTAAAATAATAAGCATTTTCATCATCAAATTTTTTAACAACAAACATACTTCTGTTCGTCAAATCTTCCGTCTTTGACAACATTCCAAGAAATTCACCCATATTTAGAAAATAAAAATTTTGTTCTACAAGTAACAAAGTATCTTCTAACAGTATAGCGTCATCAGTCATTTTCTATTCTAACCTTTTCCTCTTGATATATTGCACCACAACCCTCATCACTCACTCTAAAAGGTGTCAATACATTGCAATTTTTGCTACCACTATACAGTGCCAAACAATCATCTCTTAGAGATTCATCAATTCTTACTTCATACTCGCATGCATATTTATCATTTTTAACTTTTAAAAAATCTCCATTTTTTAGTCCAAGGGTTTTTGGAACTCTTAAAAAATCATCTGTGATAAATTGTGAATTTAAAGATTTGTTTTGCTTTACTGCAAGAAGATAAAATCCCTCCTCTTGCTCATCAAATTCATCATCAAATTCATCAAAAAACTGAAATTTACCATCATCAGTATAAAATTTTTCTTTATATGGGACACCTGCCAAATGTTTTGATACCAACAATCCATCTTTTTGTGCGGTATTATCTAATATCACATCTTTTATATACTCTTCTTCACTTTTTAAATTCTCATAACCAAATCTCTTGGATAGAATCGAACAAAGTGAGTATTCGCTGATGCCGATACTCGAATCTATAAGCTTTGGCATAAAACCTACATATTCATGTCCATACGAAAGTTTTAAATCCTCTTTTTCCAAAAAAGTTTTGGCTGGAATTACCAAATCAGCCATCTTTGAAGTTTCGTTTTCATGTAATCCAAAATATACTACAAATCTTGATTTTTCGATGCCTTCTTTTACTCTTGGCGTGCAAGGAAGTTGTGTCATAGGACTTCCACCTTGGATAAAACAAATATCAAATTTACCAAAATCTACGATAGGCATTATCTGGGTTTTTTCTCTTTTGGCTTTAAAAGGTTTGCCAAAACCAAATGAACTATCATCGATAAATCCAACTCCACAGCCCTCTTTTCCAAAGAGACCAAGAAGTGCAGCAAATGAATCTATAGCTCGAAGAACCGAATGCCCAAAGCTGTATTTTTGTACTCCAATTCCCACCAAAATAGAAACTTTTTTACCCTTAATCATGGAGAGTATATCGCCAACCATGCCTAGCTCAACGCCACTTTTTTCTATGAGTTTAACCATAGGAGTTCCGTTTATTTCATCCATAAAATAATCAAAATTTTCACATCTTTTTTCTATAAAATCCACATCTTCCATCTGTTCCATATACGCTATTCTACTCAATAGCATAGCAAGATACAAATCGCATCTTGGTTTTATCTGCACATGTAAGTCTGCCCTTTCAGCTATATCGGTAATCCGTGGGTCTATTACTATGAGCTTTTTTTCTTTTAAAGCTGGCAACATGTGAGAATTTGTGATACTATTGTTTCTGCCCCAGATTATAACTACATCACTGTTTTTTACTATATTTGGAGAAAGTGGCAATGCAACACCTCTACCCTCTTCTATACCAAATATCCCCGCTTGTTCGCACAATCCACCTTTGGTTAAAGATGCACCATATTTGTCAAAAAACATTCTTGTAGAACTTTGCATAACACCAAGATTTCCACTACCTTTAAAATACAAAACTTTTGATGGCTCACTCTGTTTTAATTTTTCGACCAACGCATCAATAGCAGCTTCCATACTAATCTCTTTACCATCGAGTCTTGGTTGTTCTATTCTTTTAAATTTATGATAATTATTTAGATGATGACAAAGAAAACCTTTTGTGATAGGGTGATTTTTATCCCCTTTTAGTTTTCCATCATTGCCCAAAACGACACAACAACTATCAAAACAATCGAGTGGACAAGTAGTTGTTTTCATTACTTAGATTTAAACTCAACTTTAACTAATTTTGAAAAAATTTGTGGAGCAGGGATGATGATTTCTGCCTTATAAGAAGAGATATTTTGAGAATCTGCGTTATTCCATAACTTATCTACCTTATATTTTGTATATTTTCCATCTATATAAATCACGCCATCTTTTGCTAATTTATAATCTTCTTTTGACACAAAAACAGTAAGCTTTGCATGTGAGATATCATATGCATCAACAAGTGGAGTGCCAACTCCAGCAAAATCACCTTTTTTTAGGTATAGCTTATAAATCAGATAACCTTTTGGGATTATGATACTTTTCTTGTCAATCAAATCCTTCAAAGTTGCAATTTTATAATTTTGGTCATTTAACTGACTTTTTAAATTTTCCAAATTACTCAAAAGCGTCAAAACTTGATTTTGAGTATTTACACTATTTATCAGCTCATTGTCTTTTTCTACCCTAGATTTTGTTTTTAGATTTTTGATTTTATTATAGTTTTTTTCTCTAATATCAGCTATTTTTTTAGCATTTTGTAGATTTTTTTTCGTTATCTTAATCATCTCTTTTAGGGTGTTTAACTTTTCTTTTGAACTTATCAAATCTTGTCTATTTAAAAAATCATCTATATGGATTAAAACCTTGCCTTTTGAGTCTCTTCCTTCCATATTATCAATCGAACTTATAATTTTCCCGCTAGCTGCAGATTTAATACTATACTTCTGCACTGGTTCAACTTTTGCATAATATACAGTGGCATTTAAACCGATAGTTGCCAAAACAGCCAATACAAAATACTTCATAATCATCCTTGTGTTATTTTTTTATAATTATACTCAAAAAGTACCTAACCATAGATAAACCCAACTATCAGTTACATAAAAAAGTGACTAATATGAGGCAAAAACTCGACTATGCACTTATTGTGCTTTAAGAGTTTTTAACGAAATAGTAGTTGCTTTTTTATGTAACCCTTTGGGCGATAAGGAAATAACCCTATTGCTTCGTTAGA
>JALUXT010000185.1 GCA_027013245.1 Campylobacteraceae bacterium | reverse complement strand
TTTTAGTTTTTTTACTACCTTTAGAACCCTGTTCATAATCCCATTTTATTTGGATTGAGTATATTGTTCGGGTCAAATGCCTTCTTGATTGAGCGAAAAAGCTCCATCTCGGCATCACTAAAAGCTAGGTGCATAAAAGGTGCTTTGCTAAGTCCGATTCCGTGTTCGCCGCTTAGTGTTCCGCCTAGTTTTACAGTTGCTTTAAAAACATCAACTATAGCTTCATGACCGATTTTTACCTGTTCCTCATCACTTCCATCGACCATGACATTTGTATGCACATTGCCGTCCCCCGTGTGACCAAAACAAGGAATTTTTACGCCATATTTTTTAGAAATCTTATCTACTTCATCCAAAAGTTTTGGTAACATACTTCTTGGAACGGTTATGTCTTCATTTAGCTTTTTGCTGCCATATATGGTGATACTTTGGCTTGCATTTCTCCTTGCAAACCACAAATTATCTCCTTCTTCTTTGTTTTTTGCTATTTTAAATTCACTACATCCGTTATTTTTAAAACTATTTTCTATGATATTTAACTGATTTGTTATCTCTTCTTGCAAGTTTCCATCAACTGTTGTGATTAATATGGCTCCAGCATCAACTGGCAAGCCTTTATGAAACTTTTGTTCAACTGCACGGATGCTAAGATTATCTAAAAATTCCATGGCAACTGGCGTGACACCCGAGGCCATCGTTTTAAAAACTGCTTCCATCGCTTTTTGTACAGTTGGAAAAACTCCCATCGCACTCTTTGAAAGTTTTGGTTTTGCTAAAAGTTTTAGAGTTATTTCGGTGATTACTCCAAGTGTTCCCTCGCTTGCTATCAAGATACCAGCAACATTGTATCCTGCTACATCTTTTATAGTTCTTTTCCCAGCTCTTATAATCTCTCCATTTGGTATGACTGCTCTTAACGCCATCACAAAATCTTTTGTTATGCCGTATTTTGCAGCTCTCATTCCACCTGCATTTTCGCTGACATTGCCTCCAAGAGTTGAGTAATCTTGACTAGCTGGGTCTGGTGGATAAAACAATCCTTTTGCCTCAACTGCTCTTTGTAAATCCATATTGACGACACCTGGTTGAACAACAGCAACGAGATTTTCCATGTCGATTTCTAAGATCTTATTCATGTGTTTTTCAAGTGCAAGAATAATGCCACCACTAGCAGGTAATGCACCACCAGTAAAACCACTCCCAGCTCCTCGAGGAGTGATTATCACTCTATTTTCGTTGCAGTATTTTAGGATTTTGCTGATTTCTTCTTCGTTTCTTGGAAAAACTATTGCATCTGGCTCATAGTGGTTGCGAGTAGCATCATAAGAGTATGCTATAAGATGAGCTTTATCGTCATATACATTTTCGTCTCCAACAATGCTTTTAAAAAACTCTACATGTAAGGCTTTCATCTGTTTATTAAGCCTTTATAATAAGTTGAATATGAATCCATCTTTTTAGAGCTAAAACTTAACCAAGAAGTATCGATTCCCTTTACTCTAGTATAAAAAGGAATCTGAGCCTTTGTGATTTTTCCGCCTTTTAATTTTTTTACGATTTTAAAATTGTTACAATCAACAAAAACTGATTCATCATTTAATGCAAAAAATATCAAAGAAGCTACATTTTGTCGGCACATAGTTTGAAACAATTTCCTATCTGGGTTTGGCCTGTATTGTCTTGCTAAGTAAGCTCCCATTATATCTGGGTGAACCCAAGTTATATTTTGAAATCGTTTTGTTATTTCATGATAGACTTTATAACTTGGAGCAACTATTAAGGCTCTATCGTACATGTAGTTTAAAATAACCTTATCTCCAACGGCAGGTACGATTCCTGGTAGTGGAAGAGCTTGTTGTTTTAAAGCTTTGTAAGTTTTAAAGTTTAAAGTTGCTTTGCCATTTGATTTATTTATAACATCAACTCTAGCTACGATAGTAGTTGTGTCATCGCTAAATTTGTGCATAACAATCCCGCTTGAACCTACGACTATATCTTTAGAGTCTTTGATTATCGCTCTGTTTCCTTGTATGCTTAAAATCGGACTTTTATAGTCATTATATAATCCACTCGCACTTAGCGTTGTAATTATGATAGAAAAGATGAGTATTGCTCTTCTCAATGGAACCCCTTTTTGCTTTTTAGCAATTATACTATAACTGTTTTAAAGCAAACCTTACTTAGAGTTAGATATAATGATACTTTTAATTTAACTAGGATTTATATGAAGAGAATTTTTATTTTTATTTTTATTGCTTTAACATGCTTAAATGCATCTCACCTTGAGGAGTTCAACTGGAAAAAGGGCGAAACTTTTTTAACTTTTTTGGAAAATAACTCACTACCACTTAGGATTTATTATGATTTAGATGTGACTGATAAAGAGCTTGCTGCTGAGATTATCACTGGTACCAAATACCAAATCTTAAAAAACGATGATGGTAAGATAGGACAAGTTTTGATACCAATAGGTGATGAATTACAACTTCATATAAAGATAGAAAATGGCAAATATATCCTGACAACAACGCCTATCATATATGAAGAACATAAAGAAGTTCTTAGTATAAAGATAATAAATTCACCATATCAAGACATCATAAATGCTACAAAAAATTATCTTTTAGCAAACCAATTTGTCCAATCTTTCAAAAAAAGTGTAAATTTTAAGAGACTTAGAAAAGGCGATAGGCTAGTTATATATTATACCAAAAAAACAAGACTTGGCAAGCAGTTTGGTACACCAAAGATTGAAGCATCTATGATAGAAATTAGAGGCAAAAAACATTATGTATTTTTATTCAATAAGGGTAGATATTATAATGAAAAAGGAAGAGAAGTTGAGGGTTTTTTCTTAAGTTTGCCAGTTAAATATACCAGAATTTCAGATAGATTTACATATAAGAGATGGCATCCTATACTTCATAGATACAGAGCTCATCTAGGCATAGATTATGCGGCTCCAAGAGGAACACCTATAAAAGCAGCCAGAGCTGGGAAAATTATCTTTAGAGGCCGAAAAGGTGGATATGGAAATGCCATCATGATACGACACGAAGAAGGGTATAGAACTTTATATGCACATCTTAGTAAGTTTAGAAGAGGTATTATAAGAGGTAAATATGTAAAAAAAGGGCAAGTTATAGGATATGTTGGTTCTACTGGTATGAGTACTGGACCACATCTTCATTTTGGATTATATAGAGGCTCTCGTGCCATAAATCCGCAAAGTGCCGTCAAGCTTACGAAGAGTGTTTTGGCTGGAAAGATAAGAAAAAAATTCCTGAGATACACGAAGAAGTATAAAGAAAAAATTGAAGTTTCGCTTAAAAAAGAGATTGAACCAAAGATCGAAAAAAAGTTTGATTATATAGTTAGTTTAAAAACTAAAAATAAGTATGTAGAATAGTTGGAAATGGAATGCCATTTAATAAAGATACTAAGGATTGCTTGGAATTCTTAAATGATTTTGTCGAGAATAAGATCAATATCGAAGTATCGGCATCAGAGCTTGCTAAGAAATTAAAAATTATCAAAGAAGAAGATGATACTCTTTTTTTAAAATATCTAGAAAAACTTCCAAATGAAATTCTTGGAGATGTTGTCCTTGAATTGCCTGATTATTATCTAAAAGATATAGTAGATAGTGTTTCTAAAGAAAAACTAAAAGTTGCAATCGAAGAGTTAGAAAGTGACGATGCTACTGATTTGCTACAAGATATAGAAGACGCTGACAAAGATAAGGCGCAAGAGATATTTTCTACCTTGGACAAGGAAGACCAAGAAGAGATAAAAAAGCTTAAAAGATATGATGATGACCAAGCCGGCGCATATATGCAAACAGAAGTGTTTACAGCCTTTTATGATGAAAAAATACAAGATTCTATAAATAGACTAAAAGAAGATAAAAAAGAGGGTGATTTGGAAAATATTCATCATCTTTTTATCGTAGATTCTCTAGGAAGATTGACTTTTTCTATCGGTTTGGAAGATTTGATTTTATTAGATTTTTCAAAAACTTACAAAACAGAGTTGGAAAAAAGGGAAGATGAATTTAAACCAAAATATGTAGAAGATGATGATGATATCGATGAAGTTGTGCATATGTTTGAAGATTATGATTTATCTACTTTGGCTGTGGTTGATCAAAATCATAAACTAGTGGGAAGAATCACAGCCGATGATGTCCATGACATCATACAAGAGAGCGCAACTGAGCAGATATATGGTTTGGCTGGTGTTGATGATGAAGCTGAGCATGAAGAAAATATAAAAGAAGCTGGAAAATCACGAGCATCTTGGCTTTTGATAAACTTATTTACTGCGATATTGGCTTCTGCTGTGATTGGTTTGTTTGATAACACTATAAACTCATATGTTGCCCTAGCGGTTCTTATGCCTATAGTCGCTTCCATGGGTGGTAATGCAGGGACTCAAACTCTGACGATTATGGTTCGCCAGCTAGCTCTTGGTGAAGTTGATTTTAAAAATGCAAAAAATGCTATAAAAAAAGAGTTGATTCTCTCTGGTGTAAATGGCATAATTTTTGGTATAGTTATGGGAATAATCACTTTTTTATGGTTTAAAGATATAAAATTAAGTTTTGTGATATCGACATCCATGTTGATAAATCTGCTAAGTGCGGGAATCACAGGTGCCACGATACCTTTGATGTTAAAAAGAGTAGGAACTGACCCAGCTGTCGGCAGTACTGTTTTGCTTACAACTTTTACTGATATCATAGGATTTTTTAGTTTTTTAGGTTTGGCAACTTTAGTTTTAATGTAACAACATCATAATTTCTTAATCGTCAATAAAGATTTTATTTAGATTCGCATAACTATCTACTCTTCTATCCCTAAAAAATGGCCAAATTTTTCTAACTTCTTTGTTTTTACGGAAATTTATATCAAAAAATATAACTTCTTCTTTATCTTCACTTGCTTTCTTTATCATTTCACCTTGAGGGCCAACAATAAAAGAATTCCCCCAAAAATTTATCCCATCGATTTGCTTTTTGTCATCAAACTCTTTCCCCACTCTGTTTACCGCAACAAGTGGTAAAGCATTTGCTATAGCATGCCCTCTTTGAACATTTACCCATGCATCGAGTTGTTTTCTTTTTTCTTCCCTACTGTCTTCGTCAAACCACCCAATCGCAGTAGGGTAAATCAATATATCAGCCCCACGAAGTGCCATAAGCCTTGCGGCTTCAGGAAACCACTGATCCCAACAAATCAAAACACCAAGCTTTCCAACACTTGTTTGTATAGGCTCAAAACCTAAATCACCTGGAGTGAAGTAGAACTTTTCGTAAAAACCAGGGTCATCTGGTATGTGCATTTTTCTATATTTCCCAGCAATACTTCCATCTTTTTCAAAAACTACAGCAGTATTGTGATATATGCCAACCGCTCTTTTTTCAAATAAAGAGGTGACCAAAACTATATCATTTTTTTTAGCGATATTTGACCAGAATATAACATCTTTTTCAAAGTCATCTGCTTTACTAAAATTTGCTTCATCTTCATTTATACAAAAATACCTATCTTGATGTAGCTCTTGCAACAAAACAAGATTTGCACCTTTTTCTTTGGCTTCCCATATGAGTTTAAGAGTCTTGTCTATTGTATTTTTTTTAGTAGTTAGAAATTTTTGCTGGATTAGTGCTATATTGATTTTATTTTGTTTTAGCATCTTCTAAAGTATCCAAAAGATTTTTTCCTAGATGAATATTTTCTTGCGAGCCCTCTATCGCTTTTTTTGTGTCATCTACTATATCGCTAATCTTTGTTTTGATGGTATCGGAGTCTTTTAATTGACCATTTATATGCATAAGCGAACTATCGATATCTGTTTTATTGACTTGTGCGTCACTGATTAGCTCTTTAAGCAATTCTACACTTTGTTCAGCTGCTTGTTGACTTTGCTCAACTAACCCAAAGGCTTTTGAGCCGTTATCTTGTGCTTTGGTTGATATCCCTATCATCTCTTTTGTCTCTTGTGCTATTTCGCTTGCAGCATGCTCGCTATCGTCAGCTAATTTTCTAACTTCTTCGGCTACAACCTTAAAACCCCTTCCATATTCTCCCGCTCTTGCAGCTTCTATAGCAGCATTTAATGCAAGTAAATTTGTTTGGTCTGATATTTCAGAAATTGATTCTATCTTTGTAAATACAGATTTATTTTTTATATCTAACTCTTTGTGAATATCATTGTAAGCTGACATAAGTTGGCTTAAATTATTTATGATTTTAGTCAATTCATCTATAGTGTTGATTACATTTTGACTCGTTTGTATGGATTTTAGAGCTGAATTTTGACTTTTTTCAGATATATTTTTTATATCAAGTGATTTATCTATAAAGGTATTTACCAGCTCTTCTACCTCACACACTTGTTGGAGTCTCTCTTTTGACGCACTGTTTACTGTGTTAGCAACATTTGTCATCTTTTTAGCCACTCTTAATGGTTCATCTAGACTGATTTTTTCGTATAGCTTTGCTTTTTTGGTTAGCTCATTAAATTCTTCTTTTGAAATTGTTATTTCATCTTCATTTTTTTTCTTAAAAAACATAATTTTCTCCTAGTTTATAGCTTTCCATTTTCCCAAAAGTTTGCATTTTGGGCACTGCGGAATTATATCATTTTTTTGCACATGTGAGTGAGTTTTACATGTTTTGCACAACAAATTGGTTGACACCATTGCTTTATCGCCGATTTTTAAATCCAAACTAATAGTGATCGCTGTATAGGTTGAAACAAAAAATGGCACAAAATATGTCAAAATAAGTTTAGCAAAGTTAATTTTATCAAAAGTCATATGCAAAATATAATCACCTTGGTTTATGATATTTAATATAGTTCCAACAACTACGGCTATCTTGATGGCTTGCACCACTTTTCTAGTATCGCAAAATACATTTATTACTACCTCTTTTACATACTTAGTTGTCATCGAATTTTACCTTTATGTCTGGATTTGGTGCACCTATAAAATACCCTTGGGCATAATCCACTCCACTTTGTTTGACAAGGTCAAATATATCCTTGTCTGCCACAAATTCTGCGATTGTCTTGACTCCTATCGTCTTTGCATATGCGCAAATCGTAGTGACAATAGATAAATCTTTTGGATTGTTTGCGATATTTTTAACTAAACTACCATCTATCTTTAAAAAATCTGCATTTAGTTTTTGTAGTTTTTGAAAGTTTGAATACCCTGTGCCAAAATCATCTATAGCTATCTTAAATCCCTCTTTTTTAAAATCAGTTATGATATTTGTAAACTCGTACATATTTTCATCTTCTAAAATCTCAATTACAACACGATTAGTTGGAAAATTATACTCTTTAAGAGTTTTTAAAAAATAAGCTACTAAATTCTTTTCTCTTAAATCTTGATAAGAAATATTGATAGAAAATTCCATTTCAGTGCTTTGAAATTTTTCTAGTGACTGCTTTAGCATCTTTTTGGTTATATCGGGGAGTAGATTTATGCTTCTTGCAATGCCCAAAAATTTAAAAGGAGAGATGACATCCTCTTTATCCTCTATCCTCACCAAAGATTCAAATTTTTCTATCTTTTTGGTATGAAAGTTATATATGGGTTGGAAATATGACACCATATTGGCATCACTTTTATTTGCAAAGATATCTTTTAACTTCTTTGCCCACTTAAAATTTTCTTTGTATTTATCAAGTATGTAGGAAATTTTACTAAAATCAAGATAGCTTAAATTTTGTTCTTTTGCCACTAAAAGGGCAATTTCCGCATTATTTAGAAGTTCTGCGGATATATTTTTTTCACCGCCACAGTCACATTTGGTTGCCATGCTGACTCTCATATCAAAATCTACATCTATATTTTCTATAGATATTTCTGAGTCCTTTAAAAAATTAAGAAGGTTGTCTCTTATGTCTTTTATCTCTTCATCTCTTATCTTTTTATTTTTAAAACTAAACAAAATAGCAAAACTATTTGCTTGGAGTCTGTATGTTTGGGTTTTATATTTTTGTTGTTCTTTAAAAATCTCTAGTCTTTTTGAAAATTGTATCAAAAAATTATCCGCTTTTATATGTCCAAAAAAGTTGTTTATTTGCTTGAAATTTTTGATATCTAATATAAAAAGTGCAACATCATCTTTTGCATTTTCACTTATATCAACTAGTAGTTTTTTACGATTTTTAAGACTTGTAAGATGGTCTGTGATACTAAAAAGTTCAAGCTCTTTAGCATGGTTTTCTAGTTCTGTTATGTTGAATCCATATGTGAAGATACCATTTTTATCTTTTGAGCCTTTTGACTTTAACATGTAGATATGTTTGCCTTGCTTGAATTTCATAGAGTCATTTAACTCTTCACTTATAACATTTTTGGGGTTCTTTGGAGTTAGCGATGAAAACTCTTTGATGTTAGGTAGGATAGTTTTAGAGGATTTATTTTGGTAGATTATTTTGCCGTTACTGTCAAATATAAATACAGGTTCAGGATTATTATTTGGAAGTTGGGATAAAAAATCTAATTTTTTTGCATGTTTTTTATTGATTCCAAAAACTAGATATAGTGGACAAAAACCACTAATAGCTGTAAAAAGCAGAATTGTTGCCATTATAGAGTATAGATTTAAATTTGCGCCTGAGAGATAAAAAAGAAAAATCGATATAATAACTCTTATGTATCTATCCTGTTGAAATAAATTTTTCATGCATTTCCTTTTGTTTGTATTGTCTCCAAGATTTGATGATTATAGCATACTAAAGTTTATTATATGTTTATAACTTAATGAGAATGATTATCAATTTAAGTACACTTTAATTCTAATTTAGATATTATTTCATCAAATAAAAAATATAAAGAGATATCGGATGAAAAATATTTCAAATTTAAAAATTGATGAAGAAGGGAAAGTTGCCAAAGTGATAGCAAAAGAGCCAGTAAAAGGCAGACTTCTGTCTATGGGGATAGTTAAGGGTGCCAAGATTAAAGTTGTGGCTCATACCTTAGCAAGGCAGACTTGGGATATTTTAAGTGATAATACAAAAGTAGCTCTTAGAGAAGAAGAGGCTAGAAGTATCCTTGTGGAGGAGATGAAGTGAGCAGTTGTTGTGGAAATGATACGAGTTGTGAAAAAAGCACAATTAAGGCAGAAAAAGGTGAAATAAAAGCAGCCATAGTTGGGCAACCAAATGTTGGTAAAAGCTCCATTATAAATGCCCTAAGCAATGCTAAATTACATGTAGGCAATTTTAGTGGTGTGACGGTTGAGAAAAAAGAGGTTTATGTTAAGAAAAATGGTTACGATGTATTGATGACAGATTTACCTGGAATCTATGCTTTTAACGCTTATGCACCAGAAGAGCAGGTTGCGAAAGATTTTTTGATAAAGGAGGATTATGATTTAATCGTAAATGTTGTAGATGCAAATACGCTTTCAAGAAATCTTATCTTTACTTTGCAACTTTTAGATATGCATAAAAAGATGATTTTAGTGATAAATATGGTTGATGAGATAGAAAAAAGGGATGGTAAAATCAACAGAAAAAGAATAGAAGAACTTTTAGGAATCCCTGTTATCTTGACTTCAGCAAAGCAAAACAGAGGAGTGGATGAGATTATTGACTGCATTATTAACACTTATGATACTAATATAGTAAAAAATAAGATTTATTATAATGAAAAGATAGAACAAAGAATTGAAGATTTGGCAAAAATCTTGCAAAAATCTCAACACTTTAGGGATAAAAAATACTCAAGATTTATAGCGATTAGGCTGCTTGATAGGGATGAAAATATCTACAAAATTATACATGATTTACCTATCTTTATAGAGGCTCATAAGGCATTAGAAAAGATGTATGCAGAGTTAGAAGCAGAGTTTGATGAAGACAGTACAACAGATATACTAGCAAATGAAAGGGTGGCAATTGTACGCAATCTTCAGATGGAAGCGGTAGATGCTAAGGAAGAAGAAGAATCTCTTAGCGAAAAAATAGATAATTTTCTTATTCATCCTGTATTAGGGCTTCCTATATTTTTATTTTTTATGTGGGCACTTTTCCAGCTTACATTTGTACTTGGAAATTATCCTATGAATATCATCGCAAATATTTTTGGTGAAACTTCAGCTTATATAGCAAATTTACTGCCTGAGGGTTCATTTAATTCTATACTCACACAAGGAATACTACCTGCCGTTAGTGCTGTTGTTATGTTTTTGCCAAATATAATCATACTATTTTTTGGATTAAATTTGTTAGAGCAAACTGGATACATGAGCAGGGCTGCCTATCTGATGGATGGATTTTTAAAAAGATTTGGTTTGCAAGGCAAAGCTTTTGTGCCACTTGTGAGTGGTTTTGGTTGTACGGTTCCTGCATATATGGCAGCTAGAACTCTAAAAAATCCAAAAGACAGAATCATCACTATGCTCGTTCTCAACTTCATAAGTTGCCAAGCCAGAATGCCGATCTATATCCTTTTAATCGGTGCTTTTTTTGCAAATCATAATCAAGGAAATATCCTATTTGGCATATACATAGGCGGTGCAATCTTAGGCTTGATATTTGCAAAAATTTTAAGAAAAGTTTTATTTAAAGGAGAGCCTGAGCCATTTGTGATGGAGATGCCACCATATAGGTTTCCCTCAGGAAAAGTTCTTTTCATGACTATATGGATAAAATCAAAAATGTTTTTAAAAAAAGCAGGTTCATTTATAGCGATTGCTGCTATGGTGGTATGGTTCTTAAGCTCATACCCCATGCATGATAATTTGAGGCAAGATTATGCATATAAGATAAATCAAACTAAAAACATACAAACAAAAAATACCTTAAGTGATGAATTGCATTCAAAATTATTAGAATCTAGTTATTTAGGAACTGCAGGAAAATTTATAGAACCTGTTTTTAAACCTCTAGGGTTTGATTGGAGAGTAACAGTTTCGGTCATAGCAGGATTAGTTGCAAAAGAAGTTGTGGTTTCAACAATGGCTACTATATATTCTGTTGGGACTAGTGGAGCAAGCAGTAAAAAGTTGATTCAAAAGATTAGGGAAAATATGGATTTTAAAGCTGCAATTGCTTTGATTATCTTTGTTATGATTTATTCTCCTTGCTTGGCTGCTATGGGTACATTTTATTCGGAAGTTCCGCAATGGGCATGGAGAACTTTTTATACCATATATCCAAATATTGTAGCCTGGATTTTTGCATATAGTGGATACCATATATTGTCTTTTATAGGCTATTAAGTAATCTTGATATATACTTTTATAGAAATTATTTTGAAAGATATGGTACAATGATAGGTCTAGATAAACTAGAAAAGGGCACAAGAGCCATAGTGGAAAGTGTTGATTTAGAAAAAGAGACAAAAAGACGCTTTTCAAATATGGGTCTTAGCCGTGGTGTGATTTTGAAAGTTTGCAGAAAAACATTTGGGAGCGATAGCTTACATGTAAAACTTGATTGCGCTGCTTGTATTGCTTTGAGTAAGAAAGAAGCATCTGATATAAAAGTAACCCCAATCGGTGAAGCACGTGGATTTAGTCAAGCAAAGGGGCAAGTCGAAACTAAAAATTGTTGTTTTGAGCAAGAGTGTAAAGCAATTAAAAAAGATTAACCATTTATCTTTGAGTCATCATATGGATCAAGATGAACATTAATAACCCATTTATTTTTAGAATTTATCTCTTTTATCGCATCTTCTACTCTATCACCTGCATAATGCGCTTGCAAAAGAGAGATATTGCCATCAAAAACTAAATGAACATCTACAAAATTTGTATTAGCTGAATTTCTAGTCTTTAGAAAGTGGTAGCCTTGTATTTTTTTTTCACTTTTGATTATGTTTATTATCCTTTCAACAGTCTTCTCATCCAACGCCTTATCTAAAAGTATCAATATTCCTTCTTTTAGGATTCCGTATGCAGAGTAGATTATATATAAAGATATAACAACACCCATGATAGAATCAATAAGGTAAAAATCAGTAAAATATATGATGGCCAAGGATATAAGTATAGCCCCATTGCTATAAAGATCTGTTTTATAATGAAGAGCGTCAGCTTTTATAACCATATTATTTGTTTTTTTTGCAACATAATTCAAAAAAGCGACTAGGGCAAAAGTTAAAACCAAAGAAACAATCATCACGATGATAGATGAATCAAGGTTTGTAACTATCTCTTTATGGTATGCTTTTTTGACAGCTTCATAAAAGATAAATATACCTGACATGGTAATAACAGTGCCTTCTATAACAGCAGCTAATGCTTCTATCTTGCCTCTGCCATAGTTAAAATCTTCATCTGCAGGTTGTTCAGAGGTATTTATAGCAAAATAGTTAAAAGCTGAAACAATCAAATCAAGCACAGAGTCGATAGCGCTTGCCAATACAGCGACAGAACCACTTATGATTCCTATTGTTAATTTTATAATTATCAAAACAATAGCAGTTAGACTAGATACTACAGTAGCTTTTTTTTGTAATGTCATAAATCACCCTTTCATAAAGTTTATAGTAGCACAATGAAGACTCCCGTGTTCTCTTATAAATACCGATGCATCTACACCGATAACTTTTCTTTGAGGGAAGAAATCTTGTAATTTTTCTAGCACAATTTTATCGTTTTTGTCCTTATAAGTTGGTACAATCAAAGTATCATTTGTAAATATAAAATTTATATAAGTCGCAGGAAGTCTATGATTTTTAAAATATTTTGGACTAGGAAGAGGTAATGGAAGTAGATTGTAATTTGTCTTTTTTAACTCCATTTCCATCTTTTGTAATTCCATAAAATGTACATCATCTTTATCATAGCATTTCACATATGCGATAACATCTTCACTTATAAATCTCGCAAGTGTATCTACATGTGAGTCTGTGTCGTCACCTTCTAAATAGCCATGTTTTAGCGCAATTATGTCATCTATGCCTAGAGTTACTTTGAGCTTTAAAATTATCTGTTTTTGAGTTAAATTTAAGTTTCTATTTTTGTTAAATATACAATTTTCAGTACTGAGTAAAACGCCTTTACCATTAGTGTCAATACTGCCACCTTCTAAGATAAAATCTATATCTATCAGGGGTGATTTGAAAAATTGTTGTTCATTTAGTTTTGTATTGACTTGGTCATCTTTTTCGTATCTGAATTTTTTGCCCCATGCATTAAATTTAAAATTTAAAATCTCAAGTTTGCCATCTTTATAGATACAAATCCCACCAAAATCCCTTATCCAAGTATCATCTGTATCAACTTGTAACACTTCTATATTTTTTGATTTTGGCAAAAAGTGTAAACTTTCTAGTTTGTTAGCAGATAAAATCACACATTTTTGATACTTTATGATAGCTTCTACAAGCTTGATATAGCTCTGTTGTATCTCATCTATGCTGTGTTTCCAATCACTTTTAATATAAGGAAAAACTAACATTATGTACTCTTGTTCTTCCCATTGTGCAGGCAGTCTTATTGGCAAGTTTTATCCTTTTTGTAGTTGTGTTATTATATCGAAAAATGTTACAAGAAGTTACATAATAGAAAAAAATTATAAGCAAATTGAATAATATCTTGACCTTTGATTAGAATCGCAGTATAGTTTAAATGAATAAAAAAAGGAGGTTTCAATAAATGGAACAAATCAAATTAGGTAACCCCGCGGTAGTAGGTCTAGCAGGATTCGGAATGACAACATTCTTGTTGCAATTACACAATCTAGGATATATGGGTATAGGTCCAGTATTATGGATAGGTCTTTTTTATGGTGGTTTGGCACAGTTTATTGCAGGCTTTCTTGAGTTTAAAGTAGGAAACAACTTTGGATTTAGTGCATTCGTCTCATATGGTGCATTTTGGATGGCATTAGCAGCGTTTCTTATCTTTGGTACAAGCCCAGAACTAGTTAAATCTTATCCATTATTGAAATTGACCACTCCTGAAGTTGGATACTTTCTATTAGCTTGGACAATATACACTTTTATTATGTTTATAGCATCCATGAAGCATAACGGAGCTTTGGCAATCGTATTTTTAACATTAGTTTTAGGATTTGCAGGCTTAACCGTAAAAGAATTAGCTGGTAACGAATTTATCGGAACATTGGCAGCTTGGGATTTAATGCTATGTGCAGCTTCAGCTTGGTATTTGATGGCACATGTCATTTTCGCAGATGTAGGCATAAACTTACCTGTCGGAAAAGCTTGGCTATAAATTAATATAAGGTAATTAAGTAGGACTCAAAAGGTTCTATTTAATTACGATAAATATAGACTTCAATAAATAATATGTGTCTTAAAAAGAGTTAAACGATAAAACTTTTTTTAAGATGGTTTAATGTTGGTTTCAAGCGAAACCTGAAATATTTAAGATTTTACCATATGTATCTCAAGGTAATAGTTTTTTGAAACAACATGGTGAAACTTGAACAATAAAGTTCTAAAAGGAAAGATTAATGTCAGAAGTTTTTGAACCAAATAGAGAATTTAGCAAAAATGCTCGTATAAAAAATATGTGCGAATACAAAGAGATTTGTGCTGAAGTAGATGATGATTACGAAGGCTATTGGGATAAAATGGCCAAAGAGAAGATAGATTGGTATAAACCATACGATAAAGTCCTTGATGAGAGCGATGCCCCCTTTTATAAGTGGTTTGTAAATGGAAAATTAAATGTAACACACCAGTGCATAGGAAGACACTTAGACACCAGAAAAAATAAAGCAGCGATTATATGGGAAGGAGAAGATGGTTCAAGAAGAATTATCACTTATCTTCTATTGTTTTATCGAGTGAATAGATTTGCAAACCTACTTAAAAATCAATTCGGAGTAAAAAAGGGTGATAGAGTAGTTATATATATGCCTATGATTCCTGAAGCTGCATTTGCCATGTTAGCTTGTGCTAAAATAGGAGCTATCCACTCTGTCGTTTTTGGAGGCTTTAGTGCTGAAGCATTAAGCGATAGGATAAAAGATGCGCGAGCCAAAGTAGTTATCACAGCTGATGGAGCTTTTAGAAGGGGAGAACCTTATCTTCTTAAGCCTATAGTTGATGATGCTTTGGATAAAGGCTGTGACTCAGTTGAGAATGTTCTAGTAGTACAGAGAAACTTTGAAGATATAAATATGGTAGAAGGAAGAGACCATATTTATAATGATATGATAAAAAACGAATCAGAATTTTGTGAAGCTGAAGAGATGGATAGCGAAGACCCACTTTTCCTACTATACACTTCAGGAAGCACAGGAAAACCAAAAGGAGTTCAACACAGTGGTGCTGGATATATTCTCTGGGCACAATACACAATGGAGCATGTATTTGATGTAAAAGAAAATGACACCTTTTGGTGCACAGCCGATGTTGGTTGGATCACAGGACACACATATATAGTATATGGTCCACTTGCAATGGGTGCTACAACTATCATGTATGAAGGAGTTCCTCTCTACCCAGATGCTGGAAGATGGTGGAAGATGATAGAGGAGCTTAGAATTAATCAATTCTATACAGCTCCAACTGCCATAAGACTTTTGCATAAAGTAGGAGCAGATGAGCCTGCTAAATATGATTTAAGTAGTCTAAAGGTTCTTGGAACTGTTGGTGAGCCAATAAACCCAGATGCATGGATGTGGTACTATAATACTATAGGACGAGGTAAATGCCCTATAGTTGATACTTGGTGGCAAACTGAGACAGGAGGAGCTATGGTAGCCCCATTACCAGGTGCTACACCTATTAAGCCAGGAGCCGCAACTTTCCCACTTCCAGGAATTCAAGCTGAGATTATTGATGAAGAGGGTAACCCTACTCCAAAAGGAGAAAAAGGACTTCTTTGTATTACGAAACCATGGCCATCTATGATAAGGACTATCTGGGGTGACCCTGAGAGATTTAAAAAATCATATTTTGGTGATTGCAAAAAAGATGGAAAACCTGTATATTTTTCTGGTGATGCAGCTATATACGACGAGGATGGACTTATTTTTATAACAGGAAGAACTGATGATGTTATCAATGTTTCAGGGCATAGATTGGGAACTGCTGAGATAGAAGGTGTTATTGCCCATGAAGAGCATGTTGCTGAAGTAGCGGTTGTTGGAAGACCAGATGATCTCAAAGGGGAAAGTGTATATGCTTATGTTGTTACAAAAGTAGATATAGATAAAGATGCTTTACAAAAAAGCATAAATGAGATTATTAGAAGAGATATTGGAGCTATGGCAAAAGCAGATGGTATTCTTGTCGTTCCAGGTCTTCCAAAGACAAGAAGTGGTAAAGTAATGAGAAGACTTCTGAGAACTATCGCAAGAGGTGACGAAATTACTCAGGATATTTCAACTATTGAAGATTCTTCTATAGTAGGGAAAATAGAAGAAATTTTTAAAGCTCAAAAATAAAAAAGGACAATAGCATGAGAAATCACAAAGTAATTGATATAAAAATCACATATGAACCAGAAAATATGGAAGATATAGAAGAATTTGAAAAAAAGATAAATACCTTTTTAGATAGCATAAAAGGAACAAAAGGTGCAAAAGTAAGTGCTAAAAAACATAATGTTGCGATAGATATTATGTTGGATGAATATGGTATGGAGATTAATTAAATTCTTTTAGTATGCAAGAAATTTTAATCATAAATACAGGAGGAACTTTTAACAAAAAGTATAATCCTTTAAAAGGTAAACTTCTAGTGCCAAAAGATTCTTTGGCACTAGAAGAAGTTTTAAAATATTTTTATAATCTAAATTACAAGATAGTAAACATAATCCACAAAGATAGCTTGGACATGAATGATGATGACAGGCAAAAGATAGTTGATGTGATTAAAGAGTCATCTTGTCAAAAAATTATCATCATCCACGGAACGGATACTATGGACAAAACAGCTTTGTTTTTAGAAAAAAGAATCGCAGACAAATGCATAATATTAACAGGAGCTATGGTGCCTTTTAGTATTGATTTTGTTGAAGCTACAGCAAATATTTCAACAGCTATTGGGTATATATTAAATTGTCAAGCGCAAGGCATATATATATCTATGCATGGTTTAGTTGATATCCACAATAGAGTGTTTAAAAATCGAGAAATAGGAGTATTTCAAGCTATATTGTAAACTACTTATAAGTTAGTTTACAATATACTTAAATAGTTATCTAATAGTTCATGTTTTTTAAAATATGTCGATATATGCCTTTGTGCTATATACTCTAGATGGAGGTTAAATGAAAGCTATTTTGAGATTTTTAATTATAACAAGTCTGTTATTTTTATCACTACATGCAAAAGAGTCTTGCATATTGGCTTTTTCTACAAAAGTCATTTATCAAAAAGATAAAAAAATTTTCTTAAAAAGATTTCCAAATGGAATTATAAAAAAATATGGTAAATATTACGAATTTAAGATAGAATCGTTTCAAACCTATGAACATGCCCTTAGTGAACTAAAAAAGATAAATAAGTTTTATAAAGATGCATTTATTATCAATTGCCAAAAAGTGATAATTTTAAATTCCCCTGTTCTAAAGCAATTAAAATTAAAAACAAACAAACACAAAACAGGTAGTATAAAAACGTTAAAAAATATACTTTTTGTAGATAGACTAAAAAAACTCAAAAAAACTCAACCCATTTCTTTAAGAGAGGCTACATTAAGTTCTAAAGGTTATCATTTACCATTAACTTCTTTGAAAGTATCAAAAATAGACAATAGACCAAAACTAAATGAACCAAATATTTTAAAACCATATGAAATTCCAAAATTAAGTAAAAGAGATAAAACTCAGATATATGATAATTTGAACTTTAAGAGATATATTGATGTATTATTTGAATCAAACGATAAAGCACACGAGATTTTTTATCAAAAAAAGATAGATTATATACTAAGTGAAATTAAAAAAGATAAATATAATTTTGATGTTTATGCCAATGGATATCTCATAACTGGATCTTCTATATCAGCTCAATCGGGCAACACTCCAAATATAAATGGTGATTATACAGGAGCAGGAGTATCTCTACATGCAAACAAAATTCTTTATGATGGCGGATATGGACTTGTAAATAATGCTTATGATATCTTATATAAAAGATTGGCTGACATTGATGAGTTAAATGCTAAAGATAGACTTATTATATTTGGAGCCTCAATCTACTCAAATCTATATATTTCCCAAGAAGAGCTTGGGATATTAAAAAAAATACTGAAACAACAAATATTTGTGACAAATATAATAAAACATGGGTATAAAAAAGGAAAAAACAGTCCTTTGGATTTGATTGATTCAAAAAATGACCTGCTAAATCTACGGAGATCTGTTTTAAATATGAAATATCAGTACCTTAATAATGATTTTATATTGAGACATAGTATCAAGTCTAGAAGTAAAAAACCATACCAATTATATCCCATGAGTGTAAAATTAAATATTGATTCATTGAAACTTTTACAAAAAGAGGCCATTGCTCATAGCGGAGTTTTAGCAAAAGAATCAAATCTTCTAAATCTAAAACAAGTAGATTTGCTTTTTCAAAAAAGAAGGAGAATACCAGAGCTTAGGTTTGACTCATATATTGGTTATGGACTCAGTAAAGATAAGATTTTTAACCTTAGTAGTCCAGGAAGTGGTGCTTTTTGGGAATTGGGGCTTAATTTTAAGCTTCCGATATACAATAGAAATGATATAAATTTAAATGTCCAGAAAGAGAGACTGAATATACTAAAACAAAAAGAGGTTTTATCTGCTGGGCAAAGAGCAATTTTGGTTCAAGTGGAAAAATCATATAATGAAATACAAAGAACCAAAAAACAGATTGATATTATTAAAGAGCAGTTATCTCTTCAAAATCATAAATTAAAAATTGCAAAAGAAAGGTACTTTGCTGGAGTATCTCCGTATGGAGCCTATTCAAATGCTATAAAAGGATTTTTGAATTACGAGAGCCAGTTGCTGTCAATGCAGCAAAAATACAAACAAGAGATATCGATTTTGAGTATTTTGGTGGGGAAAAGAGACTTTTATGAGTAGAATCAAAGTTGTTTGGACAGGAGAGGGAACATATCCTTATGTTACAGGAGGTGTTAGTACTTGGGCAGACATACTAGTGCATGAATTGAAAAACATAGATTTTGTACTAATCCCTATACAAATGCATCCTTATGTAAAACTAAAATTTGATATTCCACCCAATGTAGCTGAAATCATAAATGTACCCCTTTGGGGAACAGAAGAGCCCATAGAATATATAAGACAGATTGACTTCTCAAAGATATATGAAGCTAAAATAAAAACTAAAACTTCTTCGAGTGTTGAAAAATTAAAACCTATTATGATTTTGGTTCTTGACCATATTTTTAGGAAAAAAGAGGATTTGGATACTCTAGGAGATGCTATATATGAATTTTATGAGTATTTTCATATATATGATTATTACGAAACATTTAGAGATGAAGAGTTGTGGGTTATGTATAAAAATTATATACTAGAGCATTACAAAGATGTTGAAGATGATATACCAACCGTATTTGATATGATTGAGGGACTTAGATACTTATATAGATTCTTTATATCATTGTTGCCAAAGCTACCCCATGCTCATATTTATCATTCATCTGCTGCTGCTTTTTGTGGTTTGTCATGCATAGTTGCTAAAAAAAAGTATAAAAGTAAGTTTTTATTGACAGAGCATGGAGTATATATAAGAGAGCAGTATCTATCAGCTTCAAGAAACCAGATGCCATATCGTACAAAAGAGTTTATGATGGGGCTAATCACTTTGGTTTCAAAACTTAATTTTCATTTTGCCGATGTTGTATCTCCTGTGTGCAACTACAACTCTAGGTGGGAGAAAAAATGGGGAGTAGATGAGAGAAAAATTCAAACTATTTATAATGGAATAGATACAAATAAATTTAGAAAATTCGATGTTCAAAAAGATGAAGATAGACCAACGGTGATAATGGTGGCAAGGATTGACCCTTTAAAAGACATAGAGACTTTTATACGAACAGCCAAGCTTGTTGTAAAAGAGATGCCAGATGTTTTATTTAAACTTTATGGACCGATGCTAGATGAAAAGTATTTTCATATTTGTGAAGATTTAGTGCAAGAGTTAGGATTAGGAAATAATTTTTTATTTGCAGGAAGTACAGGGAGTCCAGAGTCTGCCTATAATGAAGGCGATGTGGTTATGCTCACTAGTATATCAGAAGCTTTCCCGTTTGTTGTTATAGAGGCTATGGCTTGTGAAAAAGTTGTCATATCCTCTGATGTTGGAGGCACAAAAGAGGTATTAGAAGGGTATGGTTATGTTATAAAACCAAAAGACTATAAGGGCTTTGCGGATAAGGTTACGTATGTATTACAAAATTTTGATATAGCAAAAGAGATGGGAATTGATGCTAGAGAGTATATCTTAAATGGATTTACAACGGAGGACATGGTGGATAATTATAGTAAAGTTTACAAAGATCTTTATCATGAGTATATAGAAGCAGGAGATGAAGAGTGGAAGCAAGTAGCATTAGCAACGATTTAAGCTCTTTATATGCTGATATAACCAAAGGAAAAGGAAAACCACTTGATTATTGGGAGATAGCTGCACTTTTAGAGGTGTATGGTATAAGAGATGTGGATGCAAAAAAGGAGTATGGCTTTGGTAATGTTTTTGATATGGCAAAATACATGCAAAAGTATATTGATACTAAAATATATCCAGTCAAATCTTTGGTAAGCTGGGAAGAGTTACCATCCTTTTGGGTAAGGATAGTTAAAAACTATATAAGAGGGTTGGCCTTTGCAATGCCAATGTTTGTGCAGATATTTTTCACACTATCTATTGGTTATGCTATTTGGTCAGGAATAGATATGGATAAAACAAAAGCAACTGTTATTGCCCTGGGAACTTTTTTGGCGTTAATTGTGACGGGTGCTTCTGCTCAGGCGATAGGCAGAAAAGGGTTATTTTATTTAAAGCAAAATGAAATGATATTGGCTTCAAATGTTACAAAAGCTCTATTTAATGTTGGACTAGTTTTAGTTGTTGCTATTGGATTTATATTGATGCTTTTTAATTTATTTTTTGAAGTTTTGCCTCCATACTATTTTTTTATATTAATTATGTTTTATTTTCTTTTATCTTTTTTGTTTCTAAATATTGCAGTATATTATATGTTTGAAGAATACAATAAGATTTTGTACTTTTTTATGTTAGGTATGGTTTTCGTATATATTGCTCATGCACTACTAAAGATAAAGTTGCCTGAAGCTCAATTTGTCTCTTTAATCGTGCTAGATATTATTTTGTCTTTTTTTGCTTATAGAAAAGTTAGAGATTTAAAGAAAAAAAATTCTATCTCCGAAGGTGAAGGAACCCCTAGAGCATCTATACTCTTTTATTCTCTTATTCCTTTTTATATGTATGGTTTTTTATATTTTGTTTTTTTAGTGACAGATAGAATTATAGCTTGGAGTAGTAGTGTCGAAGCAAAGCCATATTTTATTTGGTTTGATGTTCCTTATGAATTAGGGCTAGACTGGGCATTGGTAGCACTTGTTTTATTGATGGGGTTGACTGAGATTAGTATTCATGAGTTTATGTATAGAATAAATGATATGATAATACAATATAAATACAAAGAGTATCAAAAGTTTAACGATACTATATTTTCATTTTTTAAGAAATTTAATTTTGTATATTTAGTTTTGTCTATTATTATCATTTTTATAACCTATTTTACCGTATTTATTATATATAAGGTTACCCAACTCTCTTATGTGGAGAATTTTTTCAATGGATACACTCCTTTTGTGTATTGGGTCGCAGCTATTTCATATGCTTTTATGGTAAATGGTCTTATGAATGTACTTTTTATATTTTCATTTTCAAGGCAAAATTTTTCAGTAAAATCAATAGCAATAGCTTCATTTGTCAATATAGTTGTCGGTATGATACTGAGCAGAATGTTTGGACTGGAATTTGCTGTTATTGGTTTGCTTGTAGGAAGTATAATATTTTGGGGACTTAGCTTTAAGTATGCTATAAATATGTTAAAGAAGTTAGAATTTTACTATTATTCGTCATTTTAGAAAGGATTGATTGTGAGAAGTTATATATTTGGTTTGTTAGGTTTGATTTTATTTGTCAATGGTTGTGCTACAAAAAGCGAAAGTGTTTTAGAGAAAAAAATTCTCTCTCCTGAGTCAGTGGAGATATATGATGTTTCAGTAAATCACATGTGGCGCAAGATAAACAATGGAAGAACTCTTCTGAAAGATTTCCCATTTGTTGCATATAAGCCAATCTTAGATTTTAATGGAAAATTTTCTGATCAATTTTACGATAAAGTTGACTATAGGTATAAATTTTCTCCTTTAAAAGATGTAGATTTTTGGAAGCTTAGAACAAACCCATTTATGGAAGATTTTGTGTATGTCCTACCAACTTGGGCAAATGAGTTCAAGAGAGTCTCAAATGATCTCTTTTCAAATATCGGGTATAGCTACAACTTATCATCAAAAGAACAAGAAATACTAAAATGGTGGATAGGAGAGGGTGGAATACTTTGGATAGAAGGAGGCATCTACTCTACTAGATATGATACTTTTAAGAAAAATGGTGAAATTGACAAAGTTGCAATCAATGCAAAGATAATAGATAAAAGTAAAAATTTAAACTTTTTGAATAGACGAATTAAAACATATATATACAAGAGTAAAAGAATAGATGCTGTAAATTATGAAACTCTAAAATTAACTTATAAAACAAAAAGTAAAATCTCATATTTTTATGATATTAAGGACCTTCAAATATTGACAGATAATTTTCTTACAGCTGATTTTATGCCAAAAGGTGATTATCTGCTAGAATCAGTAAAAGGAAAGCCACTTGTCTCTTTTGTGCGATACGGCAAGGGAGGAGCTGTGTTTCTTAGACCTTTTGAATTTCAAGACAAGAGATTTGATGGCGAGCTTCTAAGATGGAAGCTAATATTTTTTCTTATGAATAAAATGTACCTAAAAGATGGAGCATATCAAAGTGTAAAAGATAATTTTGATAATCATAAAACTATTACTTTGCATAACCTGCATTTTGTATATAACTCATATCAGCTATTGCCAAAAAGTATTAAGCTTTTAAGACCCATAGCTCAGTATCTGATTGCTAACCCAAATACAAAGATAAAAGTTGAGGGAAATACAGATGACATAGCCTCAAGAAAATACAATAATAAACTATCTAAAAATAGAGCAAAATCAGTTAAAAAAGAGTTGATTAAAATGGGAATATCTTCAACAAGGATTTTTACCGTAGGCTATGGTGAAGATAGGCCAGTTGCTACAAATAAAACAGCGCAAGGAAGAACGCTAAATAGAAGAGTGGATTTTATAATTATAAGGAAGTAGTAGTTTATGTTCTCACCCGATGTATATTTTGTAGATATCCATGTAGTATACCAAATATTTGCAAGAAATATTTGGTATACATCAAAACTTTTAATAGTAGCTTATGCGCTTTTTTATTGGTTACCTATAAAAATATTCCCTCAGAAACATACTGGCGTTGGTGTTCAAAAAATAGTATTTAATTTTATATATATGGTAGCTTATGTTGAAGTTGTTGTTACTTTTCTAATTTATATCAAAATTTTTAGTTTGTTGCTTTTTATTTTTGTTCTTATTGCTACTAAATTAGCTTTTTTAAAGTGGTATTATAAAGAAAATATTATTTTATATATGCATAATTTAAGAATGCGTATTATGTTGCAGTTACTAAATTTACTAGATCATCCCAAAAGCATTAAAGATGGATTTTATAATTTTTTAAATTTAAAGGTAATTAATTTTCAGCAAAATTTTAAATTATATAAACTATTGCAACAAATTTTATTTATTACTGTTTTTACATATGTAATTTCGGTGTTAATTTTAAAAGGCTTATACAGTTATGCCGATGCCGTTCCAGATACCTCTCAGTTTATAGAATGGGTTGGATTTCTACAAAAAAATTCATTATTTTGGACTGGTAAGGCTTTTGGTGCAGACTTTTATGGTCAAGCTGTTTTGATATTTTTTTTAAAAATCTTTACAAATATAGATGTGATAGTACTGTTTAATTTGTACCCTATTCTTATACTGCTAGGGTTATATTTTTCGATATATTATGTTGTAAAAGATTTTACCTCTTCTAAATATATTGCAATTTTTGCTGTTATGTTGCATGGAATTATATTTATGAGTCCATTATCAAATTTTTTTCTTGGAAGAGTTGTGGTGACTACTTCACCACAAATAGTGGATTTTTATGGCTTAAAATTTTATATTCCTACTCTTAAAGACACTATTATTAATGGAAATTTTATTGGATATATACCTTATAAGAGATATATATCTGGCTTGGCTTATGAGCATTCGTCTATCTTTGTTTTGTTAAATGTATATTTTTTAATAAAAACTTTTGAATTAAAATCAAATATTTATTTAATTTTGTATGCATTAACGCTCATGCTAGTTTTTACACTTCATGGTGGTGGTGCAATCGTATTGGTTGTTTTAAGTGTTCTTGTAACAATAAATGCTTTAATTTTTAGAAAATTAAATACCTCTATTTTAAAAAAAGGTTTAGTGGTTATAGTTTTTAGTTCTATGGTGGGAAACTTATGGATATTGTCAATGATAAAATATGGAATACCTCCAGAGTTTGGTGCAGCAGCTCCATTTTTAGATAAAATGTTTCATACAAAGGGATTGCATGCAGTTGTTAAGACAGGTTTTGAATATGTTAGAATATCAGAAATCACAACAATTAGTTTGATTGTTTTGTCATTAGCGTGTTTAGCATTTGTATTCTCTTTTTTCACACAAAGAAAGTTTTTAAATACTTCCTTTGTGTTGATTATAGTAGGAATATTCTTTACATATTTTATACCAAATACTGGCTTACCACTTTTAACAAAACAATCAAGATTGGCTGAGTATATGTTTTTTGCCTTAACACTACTTTTTTCATTTTATTTTTTTCATTTTATTTACCAACCATTATTTTTTATATTTAAAAAATATGCAAAATATCTAATTTTATCTATAAGTTCTTTATCGTTTGTATTTTTGATTTTATCTGCTCCAAAATGGATAAATTCAAAACAAGTATGGAAAGATATAAATGGTATAGAATATACATCCATTCCCGATATAGTCTTAAAAATCAATAAAAAAAATAGACCTTTTACATGGACCATAGTATCATATGTGCAAGAATATGCAAAAGTTATAAATAAAGGGTATCATGTGAATTCCCAACAATTTATTTTACGGTATCACCCAAATGATAAGTATTTAAGTGTACCAACACAAAAAATATATATATTTATCGAAAACTACCCAAATCCATTTAAGGGCTTGCACGAATGGTACTATAGATGGAGAAGCAAAATACAAGACAATCTTAAAAGTTGGGTAGCAATATACAGTATATCTCACAACAATATAAAGTTGTATTATGAAACAAAAACAGTAACCGTATATGAAATTGACAATACCGACTATATGAATTATTTGAAAAGGAAGATTAAAAAATGAATATATTTGAACAGAGCAGGCACTATTTTAATTATATTTTGCCTGATATAATTTTATCAAATTTAAATCAAGCAAACAACTTTCTAAGCCAATATTGGTGGATATTTTTGATTTTGATTTTCTTGCTTTTTATGCTAGTTATAAAAATTTTTACTAACAATATAAATTTAAAAATAGAGCTAAAAAAATATAATGATTTTCTTAGTAAATTGAGTTTAAAATCTGATATTAAAGAGGTTGAAACTTTTTTGCTTGAAAGTGCTAGGTTGGTAAGGGCAAGATTTTCAACAGTATATGAACTACGAGGAGAGACTTATATGCTCATAGAAACAAATACTATAGGCAAAAGTAGCATAGCTTCACCACTTAGAATTGGTAGAAAAGATTTAGATAGATTTAAAAAAAGTGGAAATTTTCTTGTTAGGCATTTTCTAAGTAATAGTAAAAAATATATGCTTCTTTTTTTTACTGTTCACGAGATACATAAAAATAGGTATGATGGCTATTTTGCTATAATGCTCGGATATTATGAGAGAGTTTTAAATAATCTGAAATCTAAAGGTTCTGAAACACTTTCGAATATCACAAAAGATACTTCAGTATCTCTCATGAAGCTACAAATGGATAAGTATCAATTTTTTAAGTTTTTTGTGGCTCTTATTATGAAACTGACCAAAGCAAAGGGAGCAAGACTTCTTACTAAACAAGATGATATGGTTTTTGAGTATAAACCACAAAACAGCGTAAAAATGCAAAAAGTTTTCTACATAAGAAATACGCCTTATAAACTTGAGTTTTTTGATGACAAACCATTGAAAAATGAAACAGTAGTGCAAATTGGTTCTTTCTTAGATATGTCAGGTGCATTTATGGAAAATATAGATAAAAAGAGTGAAATGGTGCAAAATTATTTAGCGCTTTTAAATTTTACAAACGAAGCGATAGAGCTAGAAAACCAATATTACAAAAATCACTCTTTAATAGTTCAGGCTGTTTCTGTTGAAGTTGCAAAGACACTGTTTTTAACAGAAAATGAGATTGATACAATTTCACTAGGAGCTAGCTTGCATGATATAGGCATGGTAGGAGATTTGCTGGCAGTTTTGGATAAAGATGAATTTGGTAAAAAAGATATGGATTTAGTAAAAGAGCATCCTCTTATTGGCAGTATTATGGTGGAGCCAATTTGCCATATTTACCCTATTTCTGACATCATAAAATATCACCATGAGAGATTTGATGGCAAGGGGTATCCTTTTGGATTAAAAGAGTCACAAATTCCTATAAGTGCACAAGTGGTATCACTTGGTGAGTTTTATGCAGGAATCACAGGAGATAGGTCTTACAAAAAAGGAAAAAGTCACGAAGAGGCAGTTGAGGAAATTAAAAGATTGAGAAGTAAAATGTTTAATTCAGTAGTGGTTGATATCTTTATAGAAGCTGAGAAATCTATAAAAATTAAAGTAATTAAGATTAAGACTTTTAAGACAAGAGTTACAAATGAATCTTAGTCTGTAAATTAAAAAATAATATTAAAATATTAATATTATTTTTAATAAAAGCGAGGGATTAAAATGAAATTAAGCAAAAATTTTTTTTTATGTATATCGATTATTTTTATAACTTTATTTATTTTACTAAAAATAAAATTATTTATAAAAATTGATGAAAATATATATGCTTATTTTTTACAATATAAAGATTCTTATATATATAATTTTTTTTACTATTTTACAAAATTATCTGGAGAAGTAGTGAGTGTCATCATGTTTATAGCTCTAATGATACTGTTGTTTGTCAAAAAAAGACTTGAAGAGATGATTTTTATGGTTTTGTTCTCTGGAATCACAGTCTTTTCAACGATTATTTTAAAATATACCATACATATAGAAAGACCTTTAGGTAACAGCGTGGGCTCTGGTGGTTACTCGTTTCCATCTGGGCATGCGGTTCTTAGTGTTATAATTGCTTTTATGGTATATAGATTTATAAAAAATACTGGTCTGAAAAATATAAATGATAGATATACCATCTTTGGTATAATCATGTATATTATACTATCTTTATCTGCAAGGGTTATTATAGGTGCACATTGGTGTACAGATATTATAGGAGGTTTGCTTATAGGGGTATATTTTTTAATGGCAAGCTGCTATATGTATACTGCAAAATTTGATAATAGGATGAATATATGTTAAATGACAAAAAAATTGGTGTTGTTGTACCAAGCTTTAAAGTTAGAAAATTTTTAAAAGAAGTTGTTGTGGAATTGCCAGAATTTATAGACTACATTATCGTAGTAGATGATGCATGCTTTGAAAAATCTTTTGAAACAGTTGAAAATATAGATAAAGTTATTGTTGTTAAACATTCAAAGAATATGGGTGTAGGCGGAGCAGTCGTTAGTGGCTATAAAAAAGCATTGCAATTAGATATTGATATTATTATAAAAATTGATGGTGATGGACAAATGGATAGTGCTTTCATCTCTACTTTGATACAGCCTGTTATAGAGGGGAAAGCGGATTACGCGAAAGGAAATAGATTTAGAGATTTTAAAGCATTGAGAAAAATGCCCAAAATTAGATTATTTGGAAATAGCGCTTTATCTTTTTTAATAAAAGCAGCTAGTGGTTATTGGTCTATCGTAGATCCGACAAATGGTTTTACAGCTATAAATAAAGAAGCTTTAAGAGAACTTGAATTAGATAAGCTTTCAAAAAGATATTTTTTTGAGAGTGATATGTTAATAAATTTAAATATTGAGGATAAAGTCGTAAAGGATATTTCGATTCCTGCTAAATACGGCGACGAAGAAAGTTCCCTGAGTATAAAAAAAGTTTTATACCAGTTTCCTTTTAAGATAATAAAAGGTTTTGGAAAGAGGATTTTTTATAAATATTTTGTATATAATTTTAATATGGCATCTGTATATATTGTATTGGGTGTACCACTCTTTTTGTTTGGTCTAATCTTCGGAATTATAAAATGGAGTGAGTCTTTGCAAAATAATTTAGATGCAAG
>JALUXT010000184.1 GCA_027013245.1 Campylobacteraceae bacterium | reverse complement strand
TAGTGGCTTTAAAGATAGTTTTATATATAACAATATAAAAAAACAAGTAATTGACTTAATAACTAAAAAAACAGGAAGTGCAAAATGAAAGAAGAAGATTTAGATTTGGATATAGAAGAGTTGGCTTTACAATTAACAGACATGCTTAGCGTTGCACTATATTTTGCAGGTGTGCAAGAAGAAAAATTGCAACAGGCAACTGATGCTTATATAGATGCTATAGATGAAGTGTTAGGAGACGATGACGATATGGAGATGGGTCCGCCAGAGATAATTAGCATCATTAATCATCTCAAAAAAACACAGCCTGACTTATTTTTTAGCTAAAAATGTTACAAAGTTGCCCCATTTAAATATAATTTCAACTTGTTTAAACTTGGCGTCTTTAATCATTTTTATATTTTCTTTTTCGGTATAAGGAACTAAAACATTCTCCAAGGCTTCCCTTTTTTGTGAAATCTCAAATTCGCTATAGCCTTGGGATTTTTTAAAGTCATAATATATATCTATCATCTGCTTATTTAGTTTTTTATCTTCAAATATGACTTTTTCACTAAATATAAAAATCCCATCATCTTCTAGACCCTCATAAATTTTATTTATCAAGTGAATTCTCATAAGTGGTCTTACAAATTGCAACATATAATTTGCGATTATCACATCGCATTTTTTAAAATGCAAATCTAGTATATCAGCATTCACAAGAGTAATCCGTGCTCCATAAGCAGCAACTTTTTTTCTTGCTTGAGTAAGCATTGCATCTGAGTTATCATAACCAATCAAATCCAAATTTTTATCGCTTTTGCGACTTAATTCTAACAATGTATTTGCAGTGGAACATCCAAGGTCTATAACAACCGAATTATCGCTGACATTGACATCGACAACTTCACATATTAAAGATAAAACTTCTTTATAAAAAGGAATTGACCTATCTAGCATATCATCAAACACACTAGCCACTTTTTCATCAAACTCAAACTGCTTCTCTATGCTTTCATTAAAAACTTTATCCATCTCATTGCACCCATGCTTTTTTAATATCTTCAGAAATCTGTAACTTTAGCTCACTTAAATTTTCAAACTTTTTATTTTCTCTTGTAAAATCTAAAAAACATATAGTCGTATTTATTACATTTTTAACATCTTCATTGATTACATGTGACTCACATGAATACTTGCCATCTGTACTCTGCCTAATCCCAATAAATGTGACCGAGGGGTAAAATTTTTCATTTATCTTTGTTTTGGTTTTATATACACCATCTTTTGGCAATAAATAGTTTTTTGTGTCAATGTTCAGGGTTGGAACCAACTCTTTTTTTCCTAGTCCTTGTCCTTTAATCACAACTCCATCGACACAATAATTTCTACCAAGTAAAATATTTGCTTTTTTTACATTTGCATTTTTTAACAAAGTTCTTATGGTTGAAGAATGAACTGATGTATTAACTATAAAAAATTCCTCCACTACATCAATCTTGCCTTTAAAGTATTTTTTTAAATCCACTAAATTACAAGACCTATTTACACCAAATTTAAAATCATATCCAACAATAATTTTATTTAGATTTGGAAACTTACTCATCAAAAATTTTATAAAACCGATACAATCAAGTTCTTTTATCTCTTCAAATTTTATATAAAAACATGGGTAATCCACATATCTACTTCTATTTTTATTTGGTGTAAGATTTGCTCGTCCTGCATCAATCACAAGCAAAGCTCCATTTGGGCTTAATCTGTCTATGAGTTGTTTATGTCCTAAGTGCAAACCATCAAAGTTTCCGATAGCAATCGAATCAATACTATCTTCTTTTAAAGCAGTAAAATGTTTCAACATTACCCTCCTTTCCTTTGATAACAGAGTCTTTAAAATATATCAAATCCCAAGTCTCTTGTGCTAATGCTTCAAATTTTTCTTTTGATTTTTTTATAGCAAAGTTATCTTTTACAACACCTCTTTTATCTCTTTTAACATGATTCCCAACTTCAAATTGAGGTTTAAATAGTATGACTATATACTCTTTAGCAAACTCATCTATATCTTTTAAGATTTGCTCAACTCCTATAAAAGAGACATCACATGTAACTATATCAAACTTGGCATCTGTTTGAAATTTTCTTATATCAGTTTGTTCAAAAACCTCTAAATTTTCATATTTTTTCAAGCTAACATGTAGTTGATTTGCTCCTACATCTACTGCGGTTACTTTTTTTGCACCCTCTTCTAGTAAAACCTGTACGAAACCACCCGTGCTACTCCCTACATCCAGACAAGTTTTACCCTCTACAGATATGATGTCTTGAGCTTTTAAAAATGCTATTAATTTATAACCAGCTCTACTGACATATTGTTTAAAATCAAGCACTTCAATTTTCATGGTTTCATCTACGGCAAAACTTGCTTTTTTTATAATCTTGCCATCTATAAACACTTGTGAGCTTTTTATAAGCTCCTGTGCTTTATTTCTACTTTGGGCATATGAATTTTGAAAAAGGTAATTATCTAAACGCATCAAACATCTCCTCTTCACTCAACAATTTTACCCCAATCTTTTTCGCTTTGTCAAATTTACTACCAGCATCTTTACCATAAACAACAAAATCAGTTTTTTTGGATACACTTTTTGTTATCTTGGCTCCGTGACGCTCTAATATATCTTGAATTTCACCTCTTGAAAGTGCCATTGCTCCAGTTATCACTACAGTTTTACCACTAAATATAGAATTTATAGTTTCTTCTTTTTTTGGCTTTTGAATATCAAGAATTTGAATCAAATTTAAAATTCTTGTTTTATTTACCCTTATAAATTCTTCCAAACTTTTTGCAATCTCTTCTCCAAAGCCATCTATATTTATAGTTTGTTCATAATCTACCTCAAACCAATTTAATCCAAAATTATCTGCGATTTTTGTAGCAGCAACTTCGCCTATATGTTCAATTCCCAACGAATTTATAAATTTATGCAATTCCACTTTTTTTGATTTTTGTATGGAATTTATCAAATTTTTAGATTTTTTCTCTTTAAAACCTTCTAATTTTAACAAGTCCTCTAAATCAAGATTATAGATATCTTCGATACTTTTGATAAGATTTTTTTCATATAAAAGCTCAACTATTTTATCTCCAAGACCGTCTATATTCATGCATGTTCTAGAGGCATAATGTATGATAGAGTTTACAACCCTTGCAGAACAAGCCAAATTTTGGCATTTTATCAATATACCCTCATCCAACACTTCGCTACAGCACACTGGGCAAAGCGTAGGTCTTGAAATCTTTCTTTGAGTGCCATCTCTTCTGTCAATCAAAACTTTTGTTACTTTTGGTATAACATCTCCACTTCTGATGATGATAATAGTGTCGTTTATCTGTATATCTTTTCTTTGTATTTCATCAAAATTATGAAGTGTAGCTCGCTCAACAATAGCGCCATCTATATCTACAGGTTTTAAGATAGCAACTGGAGTTAATACACCAGTTCTTCCAACTTGGACTATTATATCTATGATTTTAGTTACTTTTTCCAAGGCAGGAAATTTAAAAGCAACCATCCATTTAGGGTATTTCACCGTATATCCAAGTTCTCTCTCATGCACTAATTCATTTATCTTTATTGCCATGCCATCAAGCATCATAGGTATATTTTCTCGTGTTTTTGTGAGCTCTTGGTAAAAAGATATAACTCTATCCCTGTCTTTGGTTATGACTCTATTGGGTGGTTTCAAAAAACCAAGACTATATACGAAATCCATAACATCACTAAGCAAATCAAATTTTAAAGAATTTTCACCAATGCCCCAAGGATAAAACACAAGTTTTCTTTTTGCGGTTATCTTGGTATCAAGTTGTCTTAAACTTCCAGCAGCTGCATTTCTTGGATTTGCAAATGTATCTTGTGAATTTTCTACTCTTAATTTATTGATTAGTTCAAAATCGCTTTTTCTTATCACAACTTCACCAGTTATACTAATCAATTCTTTATAATCAATTTCAAGAGGAATAGAACTTATGGTTTTGGCATTTTGTGTTACATCTTCGCCAATTTTTCCATCCCCTCTAGTGATAGCTTGTACCAGTTTTCCATTTTCATAAACAACATCTAAACTAGCACCATCAAATTTTGGCTCACAATAATAAGTAAAATCATCAATCGTCTTTTCTACTCTTTTTATCCAATCATCTAATTCGTCTGTATTAAATATGTCTTCCATGCTCCACATTCTTTTTATGTGCTCTGCTTTTTTAAACCATTCTAATACAACCCCTCCAACTCTGCATGTTGGACTTATGGGAGATACCATATCTGGATATTTTTCTTCAAAATTTACTACTTTTTTATATAACTTATCATACTCTTCATCACTTGCTATTGGATTATCTAGTGTATAGTAAGCTTTTGCCCAACTATTTAATATCTTTATATTTTTTTCATATTCTTGTGTGTTCATTTTAACCAACTATCATATATTAATTTTAAAATTGTAATTCCTACAATTATAAGAAAAAAAACTCTTATAAAAGTTACCTCTTTTTTAACTACCAAAGATGAACCTATGAATGCTCCAAATATTTGTCCAAATCCCATCAAAACACCTATGGTAAAAAGTACATTTCCACTAAATAAAAACACTCCTAAAGATACTGCATTGCTTGTGAAGTTCATGATTTTTGTAGTAGCAGTTGCTTTTTTTAGATTTAAGCCCATCAGAGTTACCAATGCAATCGTCCAAAATGTTCCAGTGCCTGGACCAAAAAAGCCATCATAAAATCCAATCAATATACCAAAAATGAGAAAAAATAGTGAGCTGGAGAGTTTACCTTTTTTATCAATATGCCCTAGTTTTGGATTAAACCATGTATATATAAAAATCAAAATCAACATAAAAGGGATGATTTTATTTAAAACACTAGCGTCAATCAAAAGTATAGTTTTTGTACCTATCATTGCACCTATAAAAGTAAAAAATATACCGATATACACCTCTTTTAAACTGACCAATCCTTTTCTTACAAAATTTAATGACGCCGTAAAGCTTCCAAATGTACTTTGGAGTTTGTTCGTAGCAAGAGCGATATGAGGAGGCAATCCTGAAGCCATCAAAACTGGAACTGTGATAATCCCTCCTCCTCCAGCTATTGAATCAACAAATCCAGCTAAAAAACCAGCGCCTAAAAATATAAAATAATTATAAAGCTCAAAATGCATTAAAATGTGTCATCCAATTCTTCTTGAACTTTTATAGCTTGAAAATGCTCTTTTACATCATGGACTCGCAATATACTAGCGCCATTTCTCAAAGCTTCGAGATGAAGTGTCAACGAACCAGCAAGCCTGCTTTCAACCAAGCTTGGAGTTATCATGTCAATTATGGATTTTCTACTAGCCCCAACTAAAAGAGGGGAACCAAAGTGTAAAAAATGCTCTAGATTTTTAATAAGAGACAAGTTGTGTTTAATTGTCTTCCCAAAACCAATTCCAACATCTAAGATTATATTTTTTACGCCAAATTCATCCGCTATCGCAATTCTTTGATTAAAAAATTTATCTATATCCAATACCACATCATCATAAGTTGGATTTTTTTGCATATCTTTTGTGCTTCCAAGTTTATGCATGATTACCACAGTTGCATCATATTTAGAAGCAATTTTCGCCACTTCAATATTCTGCAAAGCGGTTATATCATTTAGTATGCTAAAACCTTTGTTTAACGCATATTCCAAAGACTTAGGAGAGTAACTATCAAGTGAAAACTTCGCATATTTGAAAAGATTTTTTTCATAAACAGTATCGATAATATCTTTAACTCTACTAAATTCCTCATCTTCACTTACAGGAGTGCTTCCCGGCCTGCTAGACACTCCGCCAATGTC
>JALUXT010000183.1 GCA_027013245.1 Campylobacteraceae bacterium | reverse complement strand
TTATTAGTGGACATTATATCACCTTTTAGTATGGATTTCAATATTAAAATGCCTATTTATTTGTATCATCTGTGTGGTATTTTTATAAATTTTGTTTAGATTTCTCTACATGTTGCTTGAAAACTAATGTTTTTACTTGTATAATTACGGCTAAAAGGTATATTTTGGGTGTTATTGTTTGAACGTATACATTAAAAGGACAAAGTGTCTGTTTTAAAATTAAGGATAAAAATGAAAAAAAAGAAACTGCTTGATGTTGTTAGGGATAAAATTCGTTTTAAACATTACAGTATGTCAACTGAAAAAACTTATCTGTTTTGGATAAAACAATATATTTTCTTTCATGATAAAAAGCATCCTGCTGATTTAGATAAAAATGATATTGAACATTTTTTGACATATCTAGCTACCAAAAGAAAAGTAGCTCCCACTACACAAAATCAAGCTTTTAGTGCATTGTTATTTTTATATAGGGAAATTTTAGGGATTGATATAAGCGAGTGGAATATCCAAGCTCTCAGAGCGCATGAAAGGCATCACATACCTGTTGTACTGACCAAAGAAGAAGTTAGATTGATTTTAAACAACTTAGATGGTATATATAAACTGATAGTTAGTTTGATGTATGGTTGTGGTCTCAGGATGAGTGAGGCTTTGAATCTTAGGATAAAAGATATAGATTTTGGATTTGACAAGGTTTATGTTTGGGATAGCAAATCTTTAAAAGATAGAACTGTCCCACTACCTATAAAACTCAAGCAACAGCTTCTTGCACAGATTGAAACAGTTACGCAGTTACATGAAAAAGATACGAACGATGGATATGGCACAGTTTTTTTGCCATTTGCACTAGAGAAAAAATACCCTAAAGCAAAGTTTGAAACAAAGTGGCAATATCTTTTTCCTATGAGAAATCTTTCAAAAGACCCTAGGAGTGGCGATACAAGAAGACATCATGTGTTGCCAAAAACTTTGAGTCGAAACATAACAGCAGGTACTTTAAAATCAAAAACAAACAAAAGAGTAACTTCGCACACTTTTCGCCACTCCTATGCAACTCATCTGCTTCAAAGTGGCGTAGATATACGAACTATCCAAGAGCTTTTAGGACACAAATCTGTTGAAACTACTATGATTTATACACATGTTGTAAAAGAGATGAATAGACGAGATGTCAAATCTCCTTTGGATTTTTAGATGACTGTGGCACTTTTTGGTGGTAGTTTTGACCCTCCCCATGTGGGGCATGAGATGATAGTGGATGAAGCTATAAAAGCTCTACATGTAGAGAAGATTTTTGTTGTACCGACTTTTTTGAACCCTTTTAAAGGTGAGTTTAGTGCACCTACTGTTTTGAGATATGAATGGCTTTGTGAGATGTTCAAGGACAATCCAAAAGTAGAGGTTTTGGATTTTGAAGTTAGGCAAAAAAGACAAGTTCCTAGTATAGAAACTGTGAAATTCATCATAAAACACTATAAACCAAAGAAGATTTATCTCATCATCGGAGCTGATAATTTTGCAAAACTTCATCTTTGGAAAGAGTATGAAGAGTTAAAATCACTAGTAGAGTTTGTAATTGCTCCAAGAGATGATATAATAACACCAAAAGAGTTGAAAAAAATCAAAATAAATGCTAATATCAGCTCTTCAGAACTTCGTGAAGATTTTAATCTATCATTTATACCTAGATGCATAAAAAACGAAGTTGAAGAATTTTACACAAGGAAAACGATGAAAAAAAGAATAGAAAATATAGTCAACCTTTTAAATGAGAAAAAAGCTGAAGATATTCAATCATTTGATATGAGCAGTAGAGACTATTTTGTAGATAGTGTTGTTATCGCTACAACGCTAGGAGAGAGACATGGGCTTGCACTTTTGGATTATCTAAAAGGTGGATTAAAAAGTGAGGGTGAGAAATTTTTAAACATAGACGAATCAAGCGATTGGGTTATCTTAGATATGGGTGATATCTTAGTTCATCTCATGAGTCCAGAATATCGCTCAAGGTACAATATAGAAGAATTTTTAAGCGAGTATAAATCTCCAGAAAATTAAAACAACAAGAATAAGATTTACATCTTATTCTTGGCTTCTATCCCCATCAATTTTAATCCAGTTCTTACGCTTAGTGCTACCATGGCGAAAATCTTAAGGTATTTTTCTTCATTTTCACTACCGACTACTCTGTTTTCATTGTAAAATTTATGTAGATTTGCGGCAAGGGACACTAAAAAATCACTTAGTCTTTGAACTTGCCTACTAGAAAATGTATCTTCTATGACTTCTGGTAAAAGAAGTGCTGTAAAAAGCAAGTTTTTAGCATTGTCATTTAGATTTTCCAATTTAACATCTTGCACATCTTCTAGCGTTTTACCACTTTTTTTAAAGATTTGATTTACTCTTGCATGTGCGTAATTGATATAAAATATAGGATTTGTACTGTCTTGTTTTTTAAGCATATCAACATCAAATTCAAGGTGAGTATCAGCTTTTTTACTCAAAAATATAAATCTAAGTGCGTCTTTTCCTATCTCATCAACTACATCACTCATCAAGATAAAATTTCCACTTCTTTTGCTCATCTTAAAAGGCTCGCCACCTTTTAAAAGTGAAACCATTTGAGCGAGTATGATTTCTAGTTTACCCTCATCATATCCTAGAAAATTTATAGCAGCTTTTACTCTTGCGATGTAGCCATGATGGTCTGCTCCCCAGATATTTATATATCTGTCAAATCCTCTTTGGTATTTGTTGTCATGATAGATGATATCGCCAGCTAGATATGTGGCTCGTCCATCATCTCTTACTACAACTCTATCTTTCTCATCTCCAAAATCACTTGAGCGAATCCAAATCTTGTCATCTAGTTTATATGTTTTGTCATTTTTTTGAAGTTTTGTAAAACTCTCATCCCATTTATCATATAAGGATTTTTCGCTTACAAATTTATCAAATTCAATTCCGATATCTTTAAGGTTTTCTCGTATCAGCTCAAGCATCATATCTTTGCCCCAATCTGATAAAATCTCTATATTTTTTTTGTTTTTAAATATATCTTCATTAAAATCTTCACTAGCTCTAAAAGCCAAATCTACTATATATTCACCTCTATAATACTCTTGGGGCCAATCAACTTCCAGCTTTAGAACATTTTCTTGTCCTGCTAAAAATATGGACAACCCCAAAAGAGCTATCTGATTTCCAGCATCATTGACATAGTATTCGCTATCTACTCTATAGCCCAAATGTCGTCCAAGTCTGCATAAGGTATCGCCTATGACGGCACCTCTCGCATGTCCTATGTGCAAAGGTCCTGTAGGATTTGCACTTACAAACTCTAGTAGGATTGATTCATCATTTTTTGCTTTTGCATATTCTTCTTGATTTGCTATCGCCCAAGTGGTATATTCATCTAAAAAATCATCACTTAATTTAAAATTAATATAGCCTTTGAGTGCATTTACATCTTCAAATATTTCATTTTTTTCAAATTTTTTTGCTAATTCCTCAGCGATTAAAATCGGGGATTTTCTCAACTCTTTTGCAAGAGAAAATGCAACTGGCGTCGCATAGTGACCGAAAGAGAGGTCCTTTGGCTTTTCTAAGATAAACTCTCTTTCTAATTCATTTTTTATACTATTGTTAATTTTTCTTTTCAAATTACAGAGCCTTAAGCTTTTGTGCTGTCTTCTACTGGTTTCGTATCTGCAGTTTTTTCTTCTGCATCTATGCTCTCTTTTTTCTCATCTTCTTTTATAGCTTTTTTAAAATCTTTGATTCCTGTTCCTAAACCTTTTGCAAGATCTGGTATCTTTTTCGCTCCAAACAATAAAACTACTATAGCTAAGATTATCAGCAATTCTGGCATACTTGGCATACCCATAATTTCTCCTTTTTTATTTTTTTAAGATGGCATTATACCATTATTTTATAAACTTTTACATATTTGCCCAAGAACTTATGAATTGTTCTGTATTTAATGACGCTACCCTGTTTTTAGATGCGTGAGCAATAGAGATCAAATCTTCTAAAGTCTTTTCAAAATAATCATTTATGAGTATATAATTGTACTCTTTTACTCGAGTCATCTCGGAAATTGCATTGTTTAGTCTTTTTTCTATAGACTCACTCGAATCTGTTCCTCTTTGAATCAATCTATTTTTTAAAATTTGCTGAGAAGGTGTTGTTAAAAATACAGAGGTTATAATATTTCCAAATTTTTCTTTTGCAATCTTATGGCCTTGCACATCTATATCAAAAACTACCATCTTTCCTAAATTTAATTCTTTTAATATAGGCTTTAAAGAAGTTCCATAGTAATTATCATGGACTCTAGCCCACTCTAAAAAATTCCCCTCTTCTATGCCTTGCTTAAATTCATCCTTGCTGATAAACAGATAATCCTTGCCTTCGATTTCACCCTCTCTTTTTTCTCTTGTGGTTGTAGAGATTGAAAAGTATGTATCATCTATTCTTTTCATCATCTCATGCATAAGTGTACTTTTGCCCGAGCCACTTGGTCCAGATATTACGAGTATGCTACCTTTCACGATTACTCTTCGTCAAAACTAATAGAGATATTTACTTTTAGCCCTTTTAGCGCATCTTTAATCTCATCTTTGTTTAAAATATTTTTCACATCCTTGGAGATTGTTTGCGTTAGCTCATCTTTAATATCATCTATTTCTGTGTTTATACCACTGCTTTGTGGGTTCTCCTGCATTTCAAACACTCCATTAAAATCATCTTCATTTAAATCATCTATAGAGCTTATATCTTCTTTTTCAATCTTTTCTCTAACTTCATCTTTACTAATTTCATCTATTTCTTCAATCTCATCATCAAAATTATCCAAGCCCAAATCTTCTTCGATTGTCTCTTCATTTGATTCTTCTTCGTCATCTACTTCAGGTTTGATTTCTTCAGGTAATTCCAAATCAAAATCATCTGGAGCTATATCTATATTATCCTCATCACTGTTTTCATCAGTTTCTAATTCGCCAAGATTTAAGTCTTGGGTTTCAACCTCTTTCAAATCATCCTTCTCATCATCAGCTGATTCCAAATCTTCATCACTTTCCTCATCTTCTAAAAGTTGTTTAACTTCATTTATATCTTCACTATCTAGTATAGAAACGCTTACATCTTCAGATGCATTTTCTTCTAAATTTCCTTCGTTAATCATTTCATCTTCATCGGGTTCTTTCTCATCTAAATCATCGCTTTGGATTGTCGTATTATCTTCTTGTGTATCTTCAACTTCTTCTATGGCACTAGACTCTTCTTTATCCAAATCATCTTTCAATTCTTCGTCAAGTTCTGGCTCTTCACCTTCTTGGTCATCACTATCTTCATCATTTGGTAAGGCTTCCTTTAAACTATCTATTTCATCTAAATCAAGAGATATACCACTATCAATTTCTTCATTGATATCATCGTCCAAAACACCTTCTGCAGGTTCTTCGTCTTCTTTCTTTTTTACATCAGTAGTATCAATTTTTTTAATCATATCAACAAAATCGGTTGGCAAAAATGGTTTTTGTAAAAAAAGATCAGCAAAATCAGGTTTTTCGCTACCTCTTGGACCAATATATATAATCAACCCTAGTTTGTTATCTTCTTTTAGCAAATTTATAGAGTCATTACTTGCAGATTCACTATCAACTATCGTCACATCATATGTTTTATCTAAATCCAAGTCATCACTATTAAATTCATCTATATCATAACCTAATTTTTCAATACTTAAGCCGATTAGTCTTGAAACAGCTAGATTCGAGTTTATCAAAAGAAATTGCACAATAACCTCCTAATTTTGTATCATTCTATATTTTATTACAATATAAATTATGATTGCATTAAAATAGAAAAAAAAGATGTTTTAGTGCTTCTAAAAAT
>JALUXT010000182.1 GCA_027013245.1 Campylobacteraceae bacterium | reverse complement strand
GCATTCTCATCAAATCTGATAAGTGATCCATTTTCTCTTTGAATCTCTTTTTTAGTTCTAACGATAACAGCTTTTACAACTTGACCTTTTTTCACTTTAGCAGTAGGGATTGCTTTTTTAACTGAAGCTACGATAATATCTCCAATTGTTGCATATCTTCTCTTACTACCACCAAGCACCTTTATACACATTATCTCTTTTGCGCCAGTATTGTCTGCTATTGCAAGTCTAGTAAATCCTTGAATCATTACTCAACTCCCACTCTAACAATTTCTTTTAATCTAAAAGATTTTCTTTTAGATAATGGTCTGCATTCGATTGCGATTATTTCATCGCCTGCTTTTGTTTGATTACTTTCGTCGTGTACAAGATATTTTTTGAATCGTTTAACGAACTTGCGATATCGCGGGTGCATTACTCTTCTTTCAACTAAAATAGTAGCTGTTTTTTCACCAGCTTTTTGTACAACTACGCCTTGTATCTCTCTTTTTAAAGCCATTACTTACCCCTAATTACTTATTTTGAGCGGAAATAGCCGTACTAATACGTGCGATATCTCTTCTAACTTCTCTTAATTCATTAGGATTAGTTAGTTGCATTGTTTTTAACTTTTGTTTTACATTAAACAAAAGAACCTTTTTTTCTTTTAATAATTCTAAAAGCTCAGAAGCGCTTTTTTCTTGCAAATCAATATACTTCATTTTCGCTCTCTTTGGTTATAATCTTTGTTTTAAATGGAAGTTTATGCATAGCCAATGTTAGTGCTTCTCTTGCTACCTTCTCGTTTACTCCTGCCATCTCATATACGATACGACCAGGCTTGATATTCATAACCCATCTATCAACTGGACCTTTACCTTTACCCATTCTAGTCTCTAGTGGTTTTGCAGTTAAGGGTTTATCAGGGAAAACACGAATCCATGTTTTACCTTCTCTGTTGATTTTTCTAGTCATCGCAATTCTTGCTGCTTCGATTTGTCTAGAATCAATTCTACCAGCTTCAACAGCCTTAAGTCCAATTTCACCAAAAGCTATAGAGTTTCCTCTAAAAGACTTTCCGCGATTTCGGCCTTTCATTTGTTTTTTGTATTTTGTTCTTTTAGGCATTAACATTAGTTTTTACCTCTTCTTCTTGGTCTTCTGTTTTCTCTAGGCTCTGCTTTTTCAGCTGGAACGCCTTTACTTAAAACTTCACCTTTAAATATCCATACTTTTACGCCAATGATTCCATAAGTTGTATGAGCTTCAGCGAAACCATAATCAATCTTAGCTCTTAGCGTATGAAGAGGAACTCTTCCTTCAAGATACCACTCAGTTCTTGCCATTTCAGCACCGCCAAGTCTTCCAGCAACTTGTATCTTGATACCTTTTGCACCAGATTTTTGTGCGCCTTGGATAACTTTTTTCATCGCTCTTCTAAATGCAACTCGTCTTTCTAGTTGCATTGCAACATTTTCAGCTGCTAGTTGAGCGCAAGCTTGTGCTTTTCTCTCTTCTTTGATATTGACATTTACATCTTTACCGACAAGCTTATTAAGTTTAACCCTTAACTTTTCGATATCAGAACCTTTTTTACCGATAATGATACCAGGACGAGCGGCTACAACTGTAACTCTAAGTTTCTTCGCAGTTCTCTCGATAATAATTTGACTAACACCGGCATAATATAGTTCTTTCTTTAAAAAAGTTCTAATCTTATAATCTTCGCCGATATTTTCCGCCATATTTGCCCCTGGAAACCATCTTGAATCCCAATTTCTATTGATTCCAAGTCTTAAACCAATTGGATTTACTTTTTGACCCATCTTAGTCTTCCTTCTTTGTAGCTTCGCTAACTTCAACCATCACATGTGAAGTAGGTTTTCTGATACCACTAGCACTACCTCTGGCTCTTGGTCGAAATCTTTTAAGTACAGGGCCACCGTCAACACGACAAGAAGTTACTATTACTTCTTCTGGCTCAAAACCACCATTTGCTACAGCTGAAGCGATTACCTTAGATATAACATGTGCCGCTTTATTTGGTGTAAATTCCAATCTAGCAAGTGCAACTTCTGCATTCATACCTTGTACTTCGCGTGCTATTAGTCTCGCTTTTGTAGGAGATAATCTTATAAATTTTAATATTGCTTTACTCATAATACCCTACTTACCAATTTTCTTTTGAACAGAGCCCTTATGACCCTTAAATGTTCTTGTAGGAGAAAATTCACCCAATTTATATCCAACATGATTCTCAGTTATATATACAGGAACAAAATTTCTTCCATTATGCACATTGAATGTCAATCCGATCATATCAGGAGTAATAGTACTTCTTCTTGACCAAGTTTTTATTGGCTTGTTAGATTTTTCAGCTTTTGCTACATCTACTTTTTTAACCAAATGAGAATCTACGAAAGGACCTTTTTTTAGACTTCTTGCCATCTATCTTCCTTTTCTTCTAGAGATAATCAACTTATCACTAGCTTTTTTTCTACGAGTTTTAGCACCCTTAGTTGGTTTACCCCAAGGAGTAACTGGGTGACGACCTGAGTTTGTCTTACCTTCACCACCACCATGTGGGTGATCAACTGGGTTCATCGCACTACCTCTAGTTTGAGGACGAATTCCTCTATGACGACTACGACCAGCTTTACCGATAACAACATTTGCCCAATCTTCACATCCAACTGTTCCGATAGTAGCCATACATTCGCCAAGAACTTGTCTCATCTCACCACTTGGAAGTCTAAGAACTACATATTTTTCTTCTTTACCCATAAGTTGAGCATATCCACCAGCACTTCTTGCTATTTGAGCACCGTGACCTGGTTTCATCTCAATGTTATGAATAATAGTACCAACTGGAATATTTTTCATTTTCATGGCATTTCCAGGTTTGATATCAAGCCCAGCCTCAGCAGCTTGAACTTTATCTCCAACACTCAAACCAGATGGTTGAATTATATAATTTTTTTCACCGTCTATATAAGTTACCAATGCGATTCTACAGTTTCTATTTGGATCATACTCAATAGCACTAACAGTGCCTTCGATGTCAAATTTTCTTCTTTTAAAATCTATGATTCTATATTGATGCTTAGCACCACCTTGCTTATGACGAGATGTGATTCTACCATTGTTATTTCTACCAGCAGTTACTGGAAGTTTTTTAAGCAATGATGGAACACTCGCTTTAGCTGTAATATCGCCCGAATCCAAGCCTGTAACATATCTACGACTCGGAGTGTATGGTTTATATGATTTTATTGCCATATTACGCCTCCAAATTCTCTAGTTTAGCACCTTCAGGTAGCTGAACATAGAATTTTTTTGAATCACTTCTTCTACCAGCAATTCCCTTAAATTTTTTCACTTTTCCCAAAACTCTCATAGAGTTAATCTTGAGTGGAGTAAAACCAAAGTATTCTCTTAAAACTTCTTTAAGACGGTTTTTTGTCATTCTTGTTGATGTTTGGATGACAACAGTCCCGTTTTCTTGAAGGCTTAAGCTCTTTTCAGTATAAAGGATTGCTTTTATATCAGTTATATCTGCCATAATTAGCCCTCTTTTGTTAAAATTTCTAGTATTGATTTTTCAATCACTACTGTATAGTATGCTGTTGTTAAATATGCATTTAACTCATTTGCTTCTATAAGATAGCAATTTTTAAGATTTCTAAACGCTAAGAATGTTTTTTCATCTACTAATTCTTTTACTATCAATGCATCTCTAGCACCTAAAGTCTTTATGAGTACAGCTGCGTCTTTTGCTTTACCTGATTCTATGGTGATAGAATCAACAACAAAAAGAGAATTTGCTTGTGCTTTTTCATTTAAAGCATATCTTAAAGCTAACTTTTTTTGTTTTTTATTAACTTTTTGGTTGTAATTTCTATTTGACTTTGGTCCGAATGCAACACCACCGCCTACCCAAACTGGACTTCTAGTAGAACCAGCACGAGCACCACCTTTACCTTTTTGAGCCCATGGTTTTCTACCACCACCACTCACATCTGCTCTAGTTTTTGAATGCGCTGTGTTTGAGCGAATACTTGCTAGATAAGATTTTACATATAGGTATAGGTTGTGTGAGTTTATATCTGCATAATTTTCTGGAAGTGATAACTCTCCAGAATTTTCAAATTTTTCATTTAGTACTATTGCACTACTCATTTAACTATCCTCACTCTTCCAAGTGCTCCATTTGCGCCTGGGATTGGACCCTTAACAGCCAAGATGCCATTTTGTGCGTCAAAAGAAACTACTTCATTTTTAACTGTTGTTTTTGCATTACCATAGTGTCCTGGCATTTTTCTGCCTTTTTGAACACGACCTGGCCATTCTGCATTACCAATTGAACCTGTAGATCTATGAAAACGACTACCGTGACCACCAGGACCACCACTAAAGTTGTATCTTTTCATAACACCAGCAAAACCTCTACCTTTAGAAACAAAAGTTGATTTCACAACTTTAACTTCACCCAAAGTTGCTGTATTTAAATCACCTATTTCGTCGCTAGCAACATCTATTGTTACAAAACGGTTAAATTGTGCGCTTAAGTTATATTTCTTTTGCTTTCCAGCAATTGATCTATTTAACTTTTTTCCGCTAGCATAAGCCACTACAGCTCTATTGTTAGCATCTACTTCACAAACTTTAGTTTCGAGTACTCTAAGTAATGTTACGGGTACGCTAGGAACTGCGATAGTTCTGCTCATTCCGATTTTTTCTACTATATATTCCATCATTACTCCCCTATTTACCCATAGCTCTTACTTCGACATTCACCTCTGGTGCAAGGTCAAGCTTCATCAATGAATCAACAGTATCAGTTGTTGCTGAAACTATATCAATCATACGAGAGTGAATTCTTATCTCAAATTGCTCTCTTGCATCTTTATTTACATGTGGTGATTTAAGCACTGTATAGCGCTTTATCTTTGTTGGCATAGGAATTGGGCCTTTTATCTCAGCTCCAGTTCGCTTAACAGCTTCTACTATAGCTGCAACAGATCTGTCTAAAACTCTATGGTCATGTGCCTTGAGTTTAAGTCGTATTTTTTCCATAATTACCCCTAAAAAAGAACTTGTCACCTCCTACGATGACTTATAAGGAACCGTGATTTTACATAAAATTTGATTAAAAGTCAATGAATTAGGGGTTTTTAATCATAATAGATTGATTTTATTTCCTTTTAATAAGGAAAACTATATAATTATTTATGAATTTATTAGAGACATTACATGAAATTAGAGTTAAAAATTTACATTTTTATGACAGAAAAACAAAAATAAAATACAAAAAGATGCTTATCCTTGGACCAAGAAAAAGTGGGAAAACTCATTTACTGGTTGATTACTTACAAAAATTTGATGTTTTAGACTACCTTTATATTGATTTTAACGACCAAAGAAATGACACATCTGAATTAAGTCATCAAAAACTAAATGATTTTATCAAAAAAAACCATATCAAAATCTTAGCTTTAGATAATTTTGATTTTTCATTTAAAATCCCTACATGTGAAGAAATAGTCATAACAACAGATGATAAATCAGCTAAATTAGAAAACTATTATACCACTCATTTGTATCCTTTAGATTTTGAAGAGTTTATCGCATTTGATAAAAAGAATTTTAACGCTGAACAGATTTTTAATCTCTTCTCAAACAAAGGTGGTTTGCCCCAAATCGTAGTTTTTAATGAAGAAAACTATTATATAAAGCTACAAAACTTGGCACAAAATATCTTTGAGAGCAAAAGTGAATTTTATATATTTAAAAAATTTTGCGAAATGCAAAGTACGAAGATTTCTCTTTTTCAAATTTTTAACCAACTAAAAACAAAAATTAAGATATCTAAAGATTCTTTTTATAGCGTAAGTCAAAGTTTGCAAAATAGAGAATTAGTCTTTTTG
>JALUXT010000181.1 GCA_027013245.1 Campylobacteraceae bacterium | reverse complement strand
AATCTGTGTCAATTAAGTAAAATAACAAATACCCAAGGAGACACAGATGAACATAGAGATAGATGTTGAGCAATTTGCTCGTGATATAAAAGCCGGTAAAAGTATCGGTGGAAAAGATGGTGCACTAGGCCCTTTAATAAAACAACTCACCGAAACAGCACTTGCTGCTGAAATAGATTCTCACTTAGCACAAGATCTATTTAAAAACCGTAAAAATGGTTATGCCACTAAAACTATGAAAAGTGAACACGGAGAGTTTGAACTAGATGTCCCAAGAGATAGAAATGGCAGTTTTGAGCCAGAGATAGTAAAGAAAAACCAAAGAACAATGTCAGGTGAGATAGAAGAGAAGATACTTGCCCTATATGCTCATGGTAATAGTTACTCCCAAATAGCAAATATGATAGAAGATATATGGGGTAGGCTTCTCTAAAGGTGCAATTAGTGCGGTAACAGATAAAATCATACCCATGCTTACCGAGTGGAAAGTAAGACCTCTTGAAGAGGTATACCCTTTCGTATTTCTTGATGCCATACACTACAAAGTAAAAGAGGATGGCAGATACATATCTAAAGCCTTTTACACAGTTCTTGGAGTTAGAGTTGATGGAAAGAAAGAGATACTAGGATTATATCTAAATGAGAGTGAAGGTGCTAAGTTCTGGTTACAGGTTCTTACTGATTTATCCAACCGTGGCGTTAAAGATATACTCATAGCTTCAGTAGATGGACTCAAAGGCTTTCCTGAAGCTATAAACTCAGTATTTCCAGAGACAGAAGTGCAACTCTGTATAGTGCATCAAATCCGAAATAGCCTCAAGTATATTGGTTCTGCCAATCAAAAACCGTTCGCCAAAGAACTCAAAAAAGTCTATCAAGCTTTTACAAAAGAAGAAGCTAAAATTGAACTAAATCAACTTGAAGAAAAATGGGGTAAAAGATACCCTATAGTATTTGGTTCATGGAGAAATAAGTGGGATAATTTATCTGTATATTTTAAATATCCTGCTGATATCAGAAAAGTTATTTATACTACCAATATTATAGAATCAGTGCATAGGCAATTCAGAAAACTCACTAAAACCAAAGGTGCTTTTCCTAATGATAATAGCTTGCTTAAACTACTATTTATGGGCATAAGAAATGCTGAGAAAAAGTGGACTATGCCAATTAGAAATTGGAGCTTGACTATCTCTCAGCTGGCTATTCATTTTGAGGGAAGACTAGATAAAGCTTTAGATTTATGATATAATTTTAGGAATTACTTGATGCTGACACAGATTATTGAACACTACCATTTTTTATTTTGAAGTCTTTTCTGAAGGCTTCAAAATCCTTTGCAGGCAATGGTTTAGAGTAATAGTACCCTTGAATCTCATCACATCCTTGTTCTTTTAAATATTCAAGTTGGCCTATCGTTTCAACTCCCTCAGCTATCGTTTTTAACCCTAAATTTTTTGACATATTTATAATAGTACTTACAATTTTTTTATCTTCTTCGTCTGTATTTATATCTCGCACAAATGATTGATCTATCTTTAATTTATAAATTTTAAACTTTTTTAGATAACTTAGAGATGAATATCCTGTACCAAAATCATCTATAGACATTCTTATACCTCGCTCATGCAAGTTATCCATAGTTTCTACCGCTCTTTTTGGATTCTTCATGGCAACGCCTTCGGTTAATTCTATCTCCAAATACTCAGGTGGCAACCCCTGAAACTCCAGTATATCAGAGATGCTTTGGGGTAAACCAAGGTGGCGAAACTGTACTGCTGAGATATTTACAGCTATAATGATGGGCTTCATGCCCTTATCCATCCAAATCTTAGCTTGCTTAACAGCACTTTTTATAACCCACTCTCCTATTGGTATTATTAAACCATTGTTTTCCGCAACTGGTATAAATTCTGCTGGGGAGATCATTCCTAACTCACTATTATTCCAACGCAAAAGTGCTTCAGCCCCTATAATTTCTCCATCATCACTACTGATTTGTGGTTGATAATACAGCTCAAACTCATCCTTTTCTAAAGCTCTAAATAGTGTATTGTTAAGCTTAAGGTTTCTAGCAGAATTTTTTTGCATCTCTTTTGTAAAAAAACTAAAGCAGTTTCTACCTTCACCCTTTGCTCGATACATTGCAATATCTGTATTTTTATATAGTGAGCTAAAATCTAAACCATCTTCAGGATAAATAGCAATCCCTATGGAAGTTGTAATGCTTAATTCTTGTTTTTTTACTATGAATGGTTTATTTATATGTTCTATGATTTTTTGAGCCACAAGTCCTGCTCCATTCATATCTACGCTTGGAAGTATGATTATAAACTCATCTCCTCCCAAGCGAGATATTATATCAATTTTACGAAAAATAGTTTGTAGTCTTTTCGCAAACTCTTTGAGCAACATATCTCCCGTGTCATGCCCAAGGGTATCATTTATATCTTTAAAATGATCAATATCAAGCAACATAACAGCTATATTTTCTTTCCCTCTTTTTGCAACATTTAAGATGTATTTAAACTGATTATTAAGGTATGCTCGATTTGGTAGGTTTGTCAATAAATCATAATTTGCCAAATATTTATTTCTTTTTTCTGCTTCTTTTCTTTGAGTAATATCTTCATAAACACCAAGAAGTCCTATCACCTCATCATCTTTTCCATGCAAAGGTACTTTTGATTTACTTAGCCATATATCTTTTCCATCATATGTATTTTCTCTCTCTTCATAAAAAAGTTGAGAAATACCCTCTTGGATAACTTTTTTATCAGTAATGCTATAAACTTCAGCATTATTTTTCCAGTTTAACTCTGTATCTTTTTTCCCTATTAGTTTTTCAATGCTGTCTTCACCTGCATCTTTTGCAAAAGCTAAATTACCCCCTAAATATCTTAAATCTCTATCTTTCCAAAAAATTCTTACAGGAGCTGTATTTATAATACTCACAAGAATATTGCGAGATTCAAAAAGTTCATCTTCAGCTTGTTGTCTTTTCTCTTCTTTCTTAAATCCATCAAGTGCATAATTTATATCTGTTGCCATCTCTTCTAAAAGCTCTTTAGCCTCTTCATCGAAAGCATTTATCTCGTATGAATAAAGCACAAACACCCCAATAACTTTGTTCTCCTGAACCAAAGGCAAGCTTGCGATGGAACCCCAGCCATACTCTTTTCCTCTTCCTTGCCATCTTTTCATCATGGGATTTTTCATAAAATCTTGAATCCAATACGGCTTGTTATTTAAAAAAGTCTGCCCTATAGGGCCAGCAGAAGATGGGTGCTTGGGATCTGTTGATATTCTTAGTAAGTCCACATATCCGATACCTTCTCCAGCATGTGCTACAGGCTTTATGAGATGAGCTGACTCATCAAGCAAGCCAATGATTGCCATCTTCATACCACCAAATCTAATAGCATCATGACAAATGATATTGAACAACTCTTCTTTATTTTTAGAGCGGACTATGGCTTGATTACATTGACTCAGTGCTGCGTATAAATTTTTTAAGCGTTCATTTTTATCACTTAACTCCAAAAGATTTGTTTGAGTCTCCTTAAGCCAGCCTAAAACACTATTTTTATTTTTTTGAGCAACTTGAATCAAAATAGAAAACTCACCGCCACCAAGATGTTTTATAGTTTTATGTACAGTATCTATATCTCCACCAAGTATAGAAATCAAATCTCTATATATTTTCTTTAGCATAAACAATAAAATCATAGAAATTAAAATAACCAGAGACAATAAAATCCAGCTTAACTTCCTAGTTTTTTGAATTAGATTATTCAAACGATTTTCAAGCATAGTGTCAAACTCATTTAGTGGTTTCATCACTTTTGCTTTTGCCTTATGATATTGTTCTCCATACAACAAACTTAAAGCTTTGCGAAAATTTGCACCTTTATTGGAATTTTTTTTTATTAATTTCATTGCAGTATATTCAATCTTGGTGAGTTCGTCCGAATTCTTCTTAGCTTCAAAAAGTTTTGAGCGTTCCTGTTTGCTTAGATTTAATTCTTCAAATTTTTTAGATAACGGTATATTTTTTTTACTAAAGGCACGCGGTCTTTTATCTTTTAAATCAACCAAATCCCAATAAATATCGTCATAATTTAAAGGTCTGGGTTTTAAGCCATTTCTTATGTCTAGTATCTCTTGATAGTGCTGTTTGTAAAGTTTATTTTTTGTAACGATATAAGTGCGAACCATTCTTGTTAAATCCTCAGATGAATGGCGCATTTCATCGGCAACATGGGATGACTTATATTTTAGTTGATTAACATCATCAAATTTTTTTTCATTTAAAGCATAAAAAAAGAAAAAAATAGCAGCAACAATAATCAAAACAACAGTTTGCCAGATAGTACGCATAAAAGTAGAAGATAAGTTTTGCGCGCTCATAAATCTCCTTTATTAATCATCATAAATACGGCGAGAAGGAGTAGGAATCGAACCTACCGGAACCTAGTCAACTAAACTCCCATCGGGTTTGAAGCCCGTGATGCCCACCAGGGTCATATTCCCCCCGTGTGATATGAATTATTATATCAAAAGATATTTAAGACTTACTTTATTGATTCTATTTTTCCCTTGTATCCAGCTCTTTTTATCGCATTTAAAAGTTGTTTTTTTTCTACTTTATCATCAAAATAAACTGTTGCTTCTTTAGTGTTTAACCTCACTTTTGCTTTACTTACTCCATCGATTTGTTTAAGTGATTTTTTAACAGCCATCGTACAAAGTGGGCAAGTCATACCCTCTACATGTATAATCGCAACTTTTGCAAAAGAGAGTGAAAAAATAGCTAAAATTAAAAAAATATACCTCATATTACTCCAATAAATAATTTACCCAATAAGGGTATGTGATTAGGATGATTACTAAAATGCTACCAACATTTAATAACATTTTGTAGTTTTTAGAAAGCCAAGTTTCGCAATGTAATTTCTCTTTTGTGTGCTTTAAATAATCATACCAAAGATAAAGCATCAACCCAATTGAAAGTAGAGAAAAATAAACAGTATATGGTGCGAAAATCTGCAAAAATGACAAAGAGCTAACACTTACTCCAAACACTAAAAACAAAAATGGTGCTAAGCAGCATGTGCTAGCAAACAAACCAGAGATGATGGAGCCTACAATGATAGAGACAAAAGATTTGTGTCTATTTTGTGGCTCCAATCCACACTCATAGCCCTTCACTAAAGTTATAACAGTCATCTCTTTTGTACTAGATTTGATTTTAAAATAGATATTTTGATTCTTTGCAAATCTTTTAATATTTTCTATAGATGAGTAAGAGTTTAGCTCTATATCCATTATGCCATCATCATCTAGCTTTTCAAATGCCTCTTTGGTTTTAAGAACAGGCTTAGGACAGTCTAAATTCTTACAATCTAATGTCATTTTATCTCTTGGGATGTTATCTTATATGAAAATGCTCTTGGAGAGTAGTAATTTAGCACATCTCCCCCAACTTCGCCATAAGGATAACCTAGCATATTTATAGGAAATTGTTCAGGTTTTGGACTAAGTACAAAGTCTCTTCCCCAGTTAAACCCTACCCAATTCATCTCATAAGAATTTATGTATTTGTCTCTTAATTTTTTGGTTTTCTTATCGTTATATTTTAATCTTTCTACTAATTCTAGTTTTGTGATATCCGCTGGATCTGTTGGAATCCAACCAATTCCTGGTATATAGTATTGGGCTCTACAGTGTTGCCAAGTTGAAATATTTGCAAAGGCATTTTTATCCGCTTTTCCTAATGCTTTTGAAAAATATGAAAGCCCAAGTCTTATGCCAAATACATCTCGACTAGGTACTCCACTAGCTCTTGTAAGTGCCACAAAAAGAGAGCTTATATCAGTACATTTTCCACCAAAATATCCACTTTTTACCATTTTTCCCGCATCTCCAACACCGCAACCTATGACTTTAGGGTCTCTAAAGGTT
>JALUXT010000180.1 GCA_027013245.1 Campylobacteraceae bacterium | reverse complement strand
AAGGCTGCTCAGCTCCCACTAGAGACGAGACTCAATTACATGCAGCTGTCGTAGAGCTTATCGCCTTGGAAGATGCCCAGATAAAATACTCAACTATTCAAAACTGGTACCCCGGAGATGAAAATGGCAAAGGTGGCATCTTTAACTTTGTTACCAAAAGAGGTATATGTAAAGGGGATCGCTCAAAGATTTCATGGACACAAGTTGAAACAGGCTCTGCTTTAACTTGGAAATATCCTAGTTGTATACTAAAAGGCGATGATAGCGTCGGAGAATTTTACTCTGTAGCCTTGGCGTCATTGGCTCAACAAGCTGATACTGGCACAAAGATGATACACTTAGGTAAAAATACAAAATCAACTATCATCTCAAAAGGGATTTCAGCCATAAGAGGAAAAAACACTTATAGAGGTCTTGTAAAAGTTGCCAAAAATGCCACAAATGCTAGAAATTTTTCTCAGTGTGATTCGCTTTTGATAGGTGGAAATTGTACGGCAGATACATTTCCTTACCAAGATGTTAGAAACAAAAGTGCAAAGATAGAGCATGAAGCTACAACATCAAAGATAAGTGATGAACAACTTTTTTATATAGGACAAAGAGGAATAGAAGAAGAAAACGCTGTGTCTCTTATAGTAAATGGATTTTGCAAAGAGATTTTAGAAGAATTGCCGATGGAGTTTGCAGTAGAAGCGAAAGCTTTGCTTAGTATATCATTAGAAGGAAGTGTAGGTTAATATGTTAAAAATAAAAAATTTAAGTGTTCAAATAAAAGATAAAATTGTATTGAAAGGTTTGGATTTAGATATCAAACCAGGTGAAATACATGCATTGATGGGCTCAAATGGAGCTGGAAAATCAACCCTAGTAAAAGCTCTAAGTGGTCATTATGATTGCAAAGTTACTGATGGAGAGATGATTTATAAAGATAAAAATTTGCAAGAATTAAGCGTCAGCGACAGGGCCAATGAAGGTATCTTTATGAGTTTTCAAAATCCGACAGAGATTCCAGGGGTCAATAACATGTATTTTTTAAAAACTGCATTAAATGAAAAAAGAGCTTACCATAAGTTGGGTGAAATCAATATCGCAGAATTTTTAAAATTTGTCAAAGGAAAAGCAAAAGAGTTTAATGTCGGTGATAAAATGCTCAAAAGAAATGTAAATGAAGGTTTTTCAGGTGGAGAAAAAAAGAAAAATGAGCTTTTGCAAATGCTTGTACTTGAGCCAGACTTGCTACTCTTAGACGAGATAGATTCAGGTTTAGATGTGGACGCTATAAAAGCTATAGCAAATGGCGTAAACTCCCTCTTGGACGGCAAAAGATCAGTGCTTATGATTACTCACTATGATAGATTGCTTGAGCTTATAAAACCAGATTTTGTACATGTATTGCATGATGGAAAGATAGTAAAAAGTGGTGATTACTCACTAGCACTAGAGATAGACGAAAAAGGCTTTGAGGGATTAGGGATCAATCATGACATTAGCTAATTATGATTTTAGCCAGAGCGTAAAAGACCAAGATGCATATAAAAAGCTAAAGGAGATTGGATTTCCTACAAGAAAAACTGAAGAATTTAGAGAATTTGATATAGATAACATACTTTCTAATGTTTATAAACTAAATTGCGACAAGAAGATAGAAGTAGCAGAATATATAAAAGATAAAAACTTCTATACTCTTTTTATAGCCAATGGCATGATAGATTTCGTTCACTCAGATTTGCCACAATGTATCAGTTTTAAAACCAAGCATAAAAATACCTTGGAGAGTAGTAATTCACTGTATCATCTAAGTGAAGCTTTTATAGAACATGACAATATACTTTTTATAAATGATAATTTAGACAAACCTTTGAAGATAGTAAACATGTATGACGCCCGGGAATCTTTTTTGCCAACTTGTTTACATATAAAGCTAAAAGAAGGCTGTAAAGCTGAAGTTATCGATCTTTTTGAGTGTATTTGTTTAGATGATTCATTTGTAAATATAAATAGAGTTTTTTATGCCGAGGAAAATTCTATGTTAAATTATGTAAAACTTCAAAATCTTGATTTAAAGTCTATTTTGATATGCAATTATATACCTAAAATATCTAAGAATGCAACATTTAATTCAATATCGATAGATTTAGGAGCAAGAACCTCTTTAAATATTACAAGTGTTTTACTAGATGAAATATATAGTTCTTTTTCAAGTGATGGAATTATAAGATTAGATGAGCATCAAAGAGCAGGAAATATCGCATCTATGGAACACAAGGCAGAGCATACAAATAGCAATATAACATGTAAGCATATACTAGATGATAGTTCTCGTGCATTGTTTGAAGTGAAATCTATCGTAAAACATGACGCTAAATTTTCCAAAACATTTCAAAATTCTCAAACCATACTTTTAAAAGATGGTGCAAGGATAAATGCAAATCCAAAATTGATACTTGATACTGACGAACTCGAGGCATCTCACGGTGCAACTACTGGGTCTTTGAATGAAGATGAGCTGTATTATCTTATGAGTAGAGGAATAGATGAGAAAAAATCTACAAGAATTCTTATAAATGCGATAGAGTTACAAGTGATTGACAAGATAGAAAATGAGCTAGTAAGAGAGTTGGCTCTAAAATTTATAGAGGGATAAAAATTGTATAAAAAGTATTTTGAATATTTTAAAAATAATAAAAATATATATTTAGATAGTGCTTCTACTTCGCAAAAACCGTATGAGGTGATTGAAAGTGTAAATGAATATTATAAAAAATATTGCTCAAATACACACAGAAGCAACTTTGGCAATGCAAACAGAGCCACAACTGAGTTTGAAGATACTAGAAAAACCGTAAAAGAGTTTATAAATGCAAGAGATACAAAAGAGATAATTTTTACAAAAAGTGTAAGTGAGTCTTTAAATTTTATCGCTTCTTCATTTGTAAAAGATAGATTTGATACGGTTATAATCTCATCTTTAGAACATCACTCAAATATAGTACCTTGGCATATGCAAGGCAGAAGTTTGCATAACGGACTTGAAGTTGTTGATTGCGATGAGCAACAAACTTTTGACATAGAGCACTTCGAAAGACTTTTACAAGAAAATAAAAATGCTTTTGTAAGTATAACGCATGTTTCAAATGCCTTTGGAAAGATACATCCTATCAAAAATATCATCCAATTAGCGCATAAATATGGAGCATTTGTGATGATAGATGGTGCTCAAAGTCTGGCTCATTTCCCGGTGGATGTGCAAGATTTAGATGTAGATTTTTATGCTATCTCAGCTCATAAAACTTATGGACCTACTGGAGTTGGAGTTATTTATATCAAAAAAGAGCGATTAGACGATGTGAAACCTTACCAAGTTGGAGGTGCTACCATAAAAGATGTGACTTATGATAGGAGTATTCTTTTGGATTCTCCATTTAAGTATGAAGCTGGTACGCAAAATATAGCGGGAGTTATAGGCTTCGCAAGTGCTTTGAAATTTATAAATAAGATGAAATATGAAAATCTCATGACATATGAAACAAATATTTATGAATATCTATATGAAAAATTAAATGAAATAAATGGTATCATACTATACACAGACAGCATAAATTGCATAGGAAGTTTGAGTTTTAATATCCAAGGTTTATCTGCTGATGATATAGGTATATTACTTGACAAGATGGATATAAGCATCAGATGCGGACATCATTGTGCTCAACCGATTATGAAAAAATTGGGTATAAATGGAACTGCAAGAGTTGGAGTTTCGATGTATAATAATGAAGAAGATATAGATAAATTTATAAAATCTTTAAATCGAGCTATTGTCATATTGGAGGATTAGCATGGGTGAGATAGAAAAAAGAATAGATGCGATAAAAGAAGATTTTGAACTATTTGATGATGAAATTGAAAAATATGAATACATAGTCGATATCGGAAGATCTCTTGAGCCTTTGGATGAGAGTGAAAAGATTGATAAGTATCTTATAGAAGGTTGCACCTCAAATGTTTGGCTGATTTGCGAAAAAAGAGATGGAAAATTGTATTTTAAAACAGATAGTAATACTGTCATAGTAAGAGGATTAGCTGCTATATTGGTTAAGATTTTTTCTAACCTTAGTGCTAAAGAGATACGAGATTTTGATTTTAGCTTGCTAGATAAGTTAGGATTTTCAGAGATAATCACACCTACGAGACAAAATGGCTTAAAAAGTATGATTACCAAGATAGTAGAATCTGCACAAGGAGAGAATGCATGACAAAAGAGGAAGAAAAAGCACTGAAAATTGATGTGATTGAAAATATAAAAAAGATATATGACCCTGAAATTCCAGTAAATGTTTATGATTTAGGGCTTATTTATGATATCAAGATTGAGGTGTTAGACAATTATACTCACTGCTTGATAGATATGACGCTGACATCCCCTGGTTGTTCAGTAGCAGATGCCCTAATAGAGCAAGTAAGATATGTTGTAAAAACTATGGAATTAATAGATGAAGCGCAGGTAAATTTAGTGTTTGAGCCACCATGGGAGCCATCAAAAGTTACAGAAGAAGGAAAAGAGATACTAGCAGCAAATGGAACATTTATATAAGATAAGAGGAAAAATATGATAAGAATTTTCATAACACTTATTGCAATAGTGAGTATAATGTTTGGTTTTAACCTAAGTGGTTTTGCCAAAAGTATGCTTGGGGACTCATCAACAAACCCAACTTCAAATGTTGCAAAAACAGGACTTAGCAGTTCAACAGTAACAAGTGGCTTAAAAGAAGCATTGAAAAAAGGTGTGAGTTTTGCAGTAGCAAATCTAGGTAAAAAAGATGGGTATTTGGGAAATTCTTTGGTTAAAATTCCACTACCTAAAAATCTCTCAAAAGCTGAAAAATTAGTACGAAAATTTGGTGGAGATAAAATTGCTGATAATCTTATAAACTCCATGAATGTTGCGGCATCGAAAGCTGCTCCTAAAACAGTTGATATATTTATGAGTGCCATAAATAAGATGACGCTAAATGATGCAAAAAATATTTTAGCAGGTGGCAAAGATGCTGCAACACAATATTTTAAAAAACATACTACTAAGTCGCTGGAAAAAATGATAAATCCGATCGTTAAAAGTACTATGAAAGAAAACAGTGTTACAAAATATTATGACGGTTTTAATGAATATTATAAAAAATATGGAAAGAAATATGTTGAAAACAGTAGTGTGATGTCCATGGCAAAAAGTTTTGGAGTTGATTCATACTTGCCTAGTAGCAGTGATGAGGATTTAGATAAATATGTTACAGATAAAGCAATAGATGGATTATTTAAAATGATAGCCAAAAAAGAAGCAGATATTAGAGCTAATCCAATAGCTAGGACTACTTCTATCTTAAAACAAGTATTTGGAAACTAAAAGAGAGGATATTCTATGAAGATATTATTGATTGGCGCTGGCAATATGGGTGGAGCTATGCTTGAGGGTTTGCAGACTTATGACATAACAGCTGTAGAGACAAACCAAAGAAAGATGGTTGCCTTAAGACTTGAATACCCAACTATAAGTGTAGTAGGAGAAATACCAAATTTAGATGATTTTATCGTGATATTGGCTATAAAACCTCAATCTTTAGAACATTTAAATGCAAAAGGCAAAGCAAAAGGTTTGATTTCTATATTGGCTGGCACAAATTTGGAAAAACTAAAAGCCAAGATAGATGCAAAATTTTATGTAAGAGCCATGCCAAATATGGCTGCTATAGTGCAAAAATCAGCGACTTCTCTTTGCGGAGATAGTGAGTTAAAAGATGTAGCGATCCAGCTTCTAAGTTCTTTTGGCAAATGTTTTTGGCTAGAGAGTGAAAATGAATTAGATATCGCTACCGGGCTTGCAGGAAGCGCACCCGCATGGCTTGCTTTAGTGGCTGAGTCTCTAAGCGATGGAGCGGTAAATCTGGGGTTAAAAAGAGATATAACATACAAATATATAGCAGCTTTGTTCGAAGGAGTGGGTATTGTTTTGCAAGATATTCATCCAGCAATTTTAAAAGATAAAGTTACATCCCCAAATGGAACTACGATAGCGGGCATCGCAAAGCTCGAAGAGGGAAAAGTTAGGGATAGTTTTATAAAAGCGATGAGGGCATCTTACGAAAAAACACAAGATATTTAGCCATAAAAGTTTAAAGTTTAACCCTGACCCCTTTTAGACTCCTATGATTGTGTTGTTTGCGTTAAATGAGGCGGTTACTTTGTCGTTTTTCTTTACATGTAAGAGTTGAAAATCATCTAAATTCATAGTAGATATTAGTGTGAGGGATGGGCTTACATGTAAGGATAGTTCTACTAAATTTTTTTCTTTTTTTATGCAATCTATGGTGCATTGTATTTGATTTTTTTGAGTGTTTTCTTGCAATATATTTATCCATGGTGCTTTTATTAGGACATAGATATCTTTACCTTTTTTTATGTCTAGCTCTTTTATACTCTTGTTTGTAATTGTTGAGTTTATATGTAAATTTTCATCTATGAGTATGTCGAGTGTCGAACTGATAGATCCAATTTGTATGGATGTGACTTTTCCAAATATTTGATTTCTAGCACTTGTGCGAAGGGAACTTCTGCGTAGGAATGTTTGTAAATCCGCAGAATTCTCTGTATGAGATTCTATAGTTTTTAGAAATTTTTGTTGAGTTTGAAATAAAAGCTCATAAATTTTTATGTACTCTTTGGCCCTAGCAGTAAGTTTGCTTCCACCACCTCCGCTTCCGCCAGAATTTGATATTATTAGGTTTACGCTTGAGAGTTTTTTCATCTCATTCAGTGCATCCCAAGCGGCTTTATAACTCATCTTCATCTCTTTTGCAGCTTTTGATAGTGAGCCGTATTTATCTATATTTTTTAAAAGCTCAATTCGGCCTTTCCCTAAAAAACCTTTTTGATTTTTATCAAGCCAAATACTGCTGTCTATGTGCATGCTCTGTTACTTATTTTCCATACTAATTAAAATATATAATTGCTTGCCAAGTCACAGCACTACAGATACCAGCTAGCAAACCAGCAAGAACATCATCGCCTATGACTCCCAACCCGCCTTTAACATCTCTATCGATTTTTCCTATCAATGAAGGCTTTATGATATCAAATATTCTAAAATATACAAAACTAAGAATCATTTGAGTGATTGTGCCACTACTTAGAACAAAAGCGAGCCAAAGACCTATAACTTCATCAATAACAATACTTTTGTCATCATGGGTTTTAGTTATGGCTTCATGTTTATCTATCTCTTTTATACCGACGACAGTGATCAGTATGCTTAAAAGAAAAAGTGTATCGATGCCTACAAATTGTAAAATTACAAATCCAACGATTCCGGCTAATATACTTCCAGCAGTTCCTGGTGCTACTGGTGAAAGTCCACTATAAAAAAATGTTAAAAAAAGTTTTCTCATATTATTGCTCCTGGGTTAAGTAAGAGATGTAGTTTGATGTAGTTTCATGAGATTTAGGTAAAATTCTTCTTCACTGTGATTTTCTAGCAGCCCGTCGTTTGGAAAGATATCGTCATATAATTTATTGATATTTTCAAATCTATTTGGCATACAAGCACTTAGTAATTTTGCTGATACATCTGTCCTCATTAAAACAGCAGGTGGCAGTATGCCGACTCTAAAAAACCTTCGTATCGCATTAGAATTATACTTTATGTGTCTGTGAGCACCGTGTGGACAAGTGCTAGTGTTTACTAGTGTTTTACAATCTTGACAATACACAAATCTTGATATTACCTCGATTTCAATATCAAGTGATTCGTATTTGCTAAGTATTGATTTCATCTCATTTTTATCATAATACATGCCAATTCCAGAGTGATTTTTCCCAACGATAAACTTGTTACATCCAAAATTATTTGCACAAATACAATCTAGTATAGCGTCATTGTATCCTGCAAAAAGATAAGTACTTTCAAATGGAACTACCAAAACTCTGTTTTTAGGTAGATAATTTCCTATGGCATATTCTAATATCTCGTATTTTTGATTATATGTCATTTTGTTTTGTGTATTTGCGTGTTTTGAAAGAAAAACGATTACAAGGTCAGTTCTTTCAAGTGTGATTCTAAGTAAGCGTTCATGCGCTCTGTGAAATGGTCTTGCATCCATCATGATAGCTGCTACTGATTTTGCACCACTTTCTTTTATAGCATTTTTGATTTGTTGTTTTACTTTTTTTATGCCATCATAATCAACTTCAAATTTGCCATATATCGAATATCTTCCAAGTCTATCTAAAAAATCTCTTGTAGCTCTATTTTGTGTGTCATAGTTTCCAAATATTTGTTCTATTCGTCTTTTTCGGTTGATTTCAAAAAAACCTTGTGCTATTATATGCCCTCTTACTTTTTTATCAACTATTATGTCAATTTTTTCACCTTTTTTAAGGCTTGTTATGACTTCTTCGTTTTTTTTGCCAGCTGGTGCTAGTATAAACGGAAAAGGAAAGGGTTTGCCTTTGTAGCATCCCGTATTTTCTACATCTATTGCCTCTTCTTCACTCATCAATCTATCAACTGGTTTGAAAATTCCTTCTTGGGCATATGAAAGAGTTGCTAAGGCTTGTATATCTATAACTATAGATCTATTTTTTCTTATTGATGCCATATTTCTTCCTTTTTTCCCAAAGACTTTTTCTTGATATTCCTAGTTTTTTAGAAAGTTCAGTATCTGGGAATTTATTTTGAAAATTCAAAATTATATGCTTGACATAGTCATCGATAGATAAAATCTCACCTTGTTCAAGTATTTTGCTATTGTTGTTTAACTCTATATAAAAAAACGGAGCATTTTCTGTTAAATCAGTAGTTGAGATGAAAACAGGTCTATTTTTAATAGCATCAAAAATTTTCGCTTTTTCGCTTTTTTTCATCTTTTGCAACTCTGTTATATATATAATTTCATCGCTAGGAGTTTTTAAGATTTTCTCTATAGTATTGGAACTTGTTAACGATATAAATGAAAATGATTTTTTTATGCTTGAGCAATACTCAAAAACCAAAGCATCTGCCATCTTTTGTGAGTTAGTCTTGATTATGGCAGGAAATTTTATCTTATTTGCTACTTTAGGTAAGTTTGAACTCTCAAAAGAGTGTAAAAGATAGTCTTTGTATGTTGTATTTTCTCTTTGCAATATATCAAAATCATTCAAATGCTTGAGTTTTCGCACAAGTTCTTCAATCATGAAAGGCTTTTGTACATAGTCATTTGCACCAGCTTTTATAGGGTTTGAAACCGTATCATTACTTATATATGAAATCATAAGTATGATGATTGAATTTTGATGCTTCTTGATAACTGGATAAAAGTTTTGACCAGAGATATTCGTCGAGAGTAGAACAGAATCATACTTATCTTCTTTTAAAGCATCTTGCACGGTTGTTGCTATATCGCATTTATAACCAATATCTGTTAATTTTGATGCTATACTTTGTGCTAAATATATCTCATTTTCTACTATTAAAATTTTCATATATCCATCCATCGTGCAAATTTCAATGAAGATGTTGCTTGCACAGCCACACCCTCACTTCTTCCTATGAAGCCTAGTTTTTCAGTCGTAGTTGCTTTTATATTGATTGAAATTGGCTTTACATGTAAAATTTTGGCTATTGTTTTTCTCATTTTATCTTTAAATTTTCCTAATCTTGGAGTTTGTGCCATTATAGTTATATCACAATTAATAATCTCATATCCAACTTGTGTTACAAAATTATACACTTTTTTTAGTAATTCTTTAGAATCTATATCTTTATATGCGTCATCATTGTCTGGGAAAAGTTCGCCTATGTCTCCAGCCCCTATAGCTCCTAAGAGTGAATCTATAAGTGCATGCAAAGCTACATCACCATCAGAATGAGCCTTAAAACCAGGACTTTCTTGGATTTTAACGCCACAAAGCATCATAGCTTTTCCATCTTCAAACTCGTGAACATCAAAGCCATTGCCTACAAATATATCTGAACTTGGAGCCTTTACGCAATCCAATTCTTTTAAATCTTCTAGAAATGTTAGTTTCTTAGCTTTTTTATCACCTGGCACAAATGTTACAATTCCGCCATTGGCTTTTATAGCACTACTGTCATCAGTGTAAAGGGCATCAGTATCGAGTGCATCTTGTAAAATTTTAGTTTTTGAGAGTTGAGGTGTTTGTATTAGCTTTACTTCTGCTCTGTCAATCGTCCGGCCTTGATATACAACTGTATCATTAACATCTAAATAAGGAACGACAATATCACTGTTTCCTTTTTCCTTGATTATTCGCTCTAGCATTTCGCTACTTATACAAACTCTAGCAACATCGCTGACTAGAACGAAAGGAGTATCTACATGTAAGAGTGCATTTTGCAAGGATTCTTGTCTAGTGTTTCCGCCTTGCGCAAAAATTATGTCATTATCGTATTTTTTCATATAACTAAGTTCTTCTTGGCTAGTCGTAACTATAACCTTGGAAAATTTATAATTTTTCATGATATTTTGTGTAGCTATTAGCCAAAGCGGAGTATTTTCAAATCTAAGCCATTGTTTTTTTACAATATGATTAAATCTAGTAGAATTTCCCGCTCCAAGCATAATAAGAGACAAATCAGGCAAATTTTGTCCTTTTTCATTAAAGTGTTACAATATTATACACTACCAAAGCTTTTTTTTATCTTTTTTGTGCTAAATTCCACTATCTAAAATAGATTAAGGAGAATATTGAATGTTAGACAAAAATAGCGTAAATGAAAAGCTAAAAGAAGTCATCTATCCTGGATTTGAAAAGGATATAGTATCTTTTGGTTTCATTAAAGATATAGATGTAAAAGATGACAATGTCTATGTAGAATTAGACATAGTTTCATCAAGTGAAGATGTGGCAAAAGAGCTCAAAACTGAAATCACTTCTAAGCTTACAAGTTTAGGAGCTTCAAGAGTAGATATAGTTATAAAGCAACCAAAAGCACCAGCTCAAAAAAGCAATTCACAAAGTGGCAAAAACATAGCTCCACATGTAAAAAACTTTGTTATGGTAAGTAGTGGAAAAGGTGGAGTTGGAAAGACAACAACCACTGTAAACTTAGCTGTAGCACTTGCTAGTCAAGGTAAAAAAGTTGGATTGCTTGATGCTGATATTTATGGACCAAATGTTCCTCGTATGATGGGAATAGTTGGCAAAAGTCCAGAAGTAGTAGGCAACAAAGTCAAACCAATGTTAGTTCACGGCGTAGAAGTTATGAGTATGGGAAGCCTTATGGAAGAAGGACAATCTCTCATCTGGAGAGGGGCTATGATCATGAAAGCGATAGAACAATTGCTTCGCGATATTCTTTGGAGTGATTTGGATGTTATGTTTATCGATATGCCACCAGGAACTGGTGATGCTCAGCTAACATTGGCTCAAAGTGTCCCTGTAACAACTGGAATTTGTGTTACAACTCCTCAACAAGTTGCACTTGATGATACTGAAAGAAGCTTAGATATGTTTAAAAAACTTCATATTCCAATAGCTGGAATCATGGAAAACATGAGCGGATTTATCTGCCCTGATTCTGGCAAAGAGTATGATATATTTGGCAAAGGTACAACTGAACCACTTGCTAAAAAATTTGATACACAAATCTTAGGGCAAATTCCAATAGAGCCGGCTATCCGTGAAGGTGGAGATGCCGGAAAACCAGTAACATTTTTCCAGCCAACAAGCGAAAGTGCAAAAAGATACCAAGAAGCCGCTAGTAAACTATGGGATGACATAGTAAAGATAAATGAAGAAGGCGGTGTTGATAATGAAGCAATACAGCCAACTATCGGCGTAAATGGAGGAGCAAGTGCTTGCTCTACTACACCAAGTGGCGGTTGAGGCTCTTAAATCTAGCTCTAAGTTTTAGAGATACAAAAAAGATAAAAAGAGTTTAATATTTCCAAGGAGTCAACACTCCTTGGAAAAACATAAAAGGTAAAAAGTAGTGAAAAAGATAAAAACTGTAGAAGCTTTTAAAGAGATTGTAGAAAGTATCGAAGCTAAGGGATATAAAAAACCACTTGGTTTTGGGATTGCAAAGATAGATAGAGGGCAATTAAATCAAGATTTAATACTCCAAGCAAATTTTCCAATGATAAATTGGGATGAAAATTTTGGTTCAGCGTCTATATTTTTAGAAGCTTTAGTTAAAAGTGGTATTGAAGTTGATTTTAGTGGTAGTGAATTTGTAAGTAGTATAAATAAAAAGTTTGTAAAATTTGCATATAAGGCATTTTATTCATTTTTAGATTCTGCTATTGGTGATGCTCATAAAAATGTGCAGGTTATAAATGTGCTTAAATGGATAAGCGAAGATGTTAAGCTAAGTGATTATAAAATCGTATTTATATTTGAAGACGATGCACCAAAAAGTGTTGAGAGCGTTTATCTTAAGCTTTATGCCCTTTCAAGTGGAAAAGCAGAACTTAGAAGTCTAAATCTAAATGGAGCCTTTGGTGTGTTGCCAAATGTTGCATGGAGCGGAAGAGAGCCGATAGAGTTAGAATGGCTCAGAGTCAATGAGATAGAATTAAAATTGCTTGGTGAATACCCAACTATAGATAGTGTAGATAAATTTCCAAGATATCTTTCACATGTAATCCCTGCCCAAAACACAAGAATTCTAGATAGTTCAAAAGTGAGAATGGGAGCACAATTGGCAGCTGGAACTACAGTTATGCCAGGAGCTAGCTACATAAATTTCAATGCTGGAACAACTGGTGCTGTGATGGTTGAAGGAAGAATCAGCTCATCAGCGATAGTGGCAAAAGGAAGCGATGTTGGCGGAGGTGCAAGCATACTCGGAGTATTGAGCGGCACAAACGGAAACCCAGTAGGCATAGGGGAAAACACACTTCTAGGAGCAAATTCTGTCACAGGAATCCCTCTTGGAGATGGATGTATCGTAGATGCAGGAATCGCCATACTCGAAGGCACAAAGATTGCGATAACTTCAAGCCAATTGGCTAAGATAAAAGAAGTAAATCCAGATTTTACATATAAAGCTAGCGATGAAATACAATTTTTCAAAGGATTAGAGTTATCAGGAATGAACGGCATACATTTTAGACAAAATAGTACAGATGGTATGATTCAAGCACTGAGAAGCCAACGAGAAGTTATTTTAAATGAAGAGTTACACTAGATAATTTAACTGACCTTATAGTGCGTAAGGTCAGTGATTTAGGGGTTTTTATTTATACTCTGCACTAAGTCATGAACTAATTTTTTTTTCTCACTTGAGAGCTCCAAGGCTATTCCATACCTAAAAGCGTGTTCTTTTCCTATAACGCTGGTCAAAATTCCACTTGTTTCAAAATTTAAGTTCAACTTTTTATCACTGTCCTCATATGATACAAAAGCAATTATATCTTGTCCTTTTTCAAAATGACTTTTGGATGGACTCAAAACTCCTATGCCCCCTTCACTTATGTCTATTAGGTTGCCAGTTATATGTTCTTTATCGTTTGAGATGTAGATGAGACTTTTGTCAACAACAGAAGCTCTTTCATATCTTCTGTTGTTGAGAAATAGGCGAGTTTCAAGCGTATTTATATTTTCTAAAATAACTGTGCCATCTTTTTCACAAAGAATTTTTGCTGTTGTTCCAAAGTATTTTTTGTCAATTCTATCTAAAAATATAAAAGAATTGGTATTTTCTTTTAGTATCTTAATTTGTTCGCTACTAGTTTTTACCACTATGGAATTTTTTCCGATTTGCACTGTTTCTATCTCTTGCGTGATTGTTTGGGATCTAAGGTGTGCGATGAGTTTTATCTTTTCTTTTAGCCGAGATATATCGCGCAAGTATCCTACACTTTGTTTTTTTTCTAGAGTAGGCGCGATATCAAATGTTATGTCTTGTTTGCTTGATAACATTTCTACAAGTTTATTTTGTAAATTTGCACATAATTGGATGAGGGTAATCACAGATTTGGAAGAATTTGATTTTTTGTATTCTATAAAATCAGCTATAAGGTGCTGTGTTAAACTAGCAAAGATATATTGGAATTTTAAGCCGTTTTTATTTAAGACATCTAAGCTTAAAAGTTGATATTCATAGCAATCTTTGTTAAAATCAAAAAGTGCATCATAAAAATTATTTGCTATATTTAATTCATCTGTTACAAAAGGTTCATCTCTGTTTTCAAGTAAAATTTTTGTTAATTCATTGACAAATTTCTTTTTGTAGCTACTGAAAAACTCTTGTTCTTTTTTGAAAAACTTATCTTGTTTGGTGATATTTATCTTTGTAATCAAAATTTCTCCTTAACAAGTACTATTATAACTAATTTTTCATAAATTATGTAAAGAAATTATTTCATTATGGTATAATCTCACAAAAAATATAGGATTAGTATAAAAATGGTAGAAGTAAATAATTTGACGATGAGATATGGCGAGAGAGTGCTCTTTGAAAATATAAATTTAAAATTTGATGTTGCAAAAAGATATGGTTTGATTGGTGCAAATGGTGCTGGCAAGACAACGCTGATGAAGATTTTATCAAAGCAGGTGCAATCAACTAATGGCAATATATCTGTTCAAAATGGACTTAGAGTTGGAACTCTTAGCCAAAACCAGTACGCCTTTGAGGATTTTACTTTAAAAGACGCCGTAATGTATGGCAATAAAAGGCTTTATGATACCGTAAAAGAAAAAGAAGATTTATATGCAAATGGTGATTTTGAAGATGAGAAAGTCAATGATAGATTAGCCCAGCTTGAGATAATTTATGCTGAAGAAGACCCAACTTATGAAGTAGAAATAAATATTGAAAAAACGCTTACTGCTCTTGGTTTTCCAGTTGAGAAGCATGAAGATTTGATGAGTTCGCTTTCAGGTGGAGATAGATTTAAGATTTTACTTGCTCAAGTTTTGTACTATAAGCCAGAAGTTTTGTTTTTAGATGAGCCAACAAATAACCTTGATCTTGAAGCTATCGCTTGGCTTGAAGGACAGTTAAAAAGACACGAGGGAACTATGGTTGTTATCTCTCATGATAGACACTTTTTGAACTCGATTTGTACAAATATACTCGACCTTGATTTTAAAAAAGTAAGAGAGTTTAGCGGAAATTATAATGATTGGTATATAGCTGCAAATTTGGTGCAAAAACAACAAGAATTAGACAGAAATAAAAAACTAAAAGAGAAAGAAGAGTTAGAAGCATTCGTAAGAAGATTTTCAGCAAACGCTTCAAAGGCAAAACAAGCGACAAGTCGCCAAAAAAAGCTTGATAAATTAGATATTGAAGATTTGCAAAGTTCAACTAGAAGAGACCCTAGTATAGTTTTTAAAGCAAAAAGAGAGATAGGCAATGAGATCTTAGAAGTGGAAAATATCTCTAAAAGTTTTAACGAGAAAGTTTTGGACAATATGAGTTTCCGCGTCGAAAAAGGTGATAAGATAGCATTAATCGGACCAAATGGTATAGGTAAAACAACGCTACTTAGTATAATCATAAGAGATTTACAAAGTGATGAGGGCAAGATAAAATGGGGGGCTACGATAGAGCCTAGTTATTTTCCTCAAAACACTACTGATTTGATAGACGGAGACGAACTTTTATATGAATGGCTACAAGGTTTTGGAGAAAAAAAAGACTTAGATGAGGTGAGAAAATGCCTTGGAAGAATGCTATTTTCTGGAGAAGAGCAAAAGAAAAGCATCAAAAGTATAAGTGGTGGTGAAAAACACAGAATGATGTTATCTAAAATGATGCTACAAAGAGGAAACTTCTTGGTCTTAGATGAGCCTGATAATCACTTAGATTTAGAAGCCATCATTGCCCTTGGTGAGGGTCTGTATAACTTTGGAGGTAATGCTATTTGCGCCACACATGATAGAGAACTCATAGATGCTTTTGCAAATAGAATTATAGAGCTAAAAGAAGATGGAAGTTTTATAGACTTTAAAGGAAATTATGAAGAGTATAAAGAACACATCGGAAGTTAAGTTCCAAGCGCCTCTTTACAAAGCCAAGTAATGGCTTTGTAATTTTTATTTTTAATTTCGTCTTTTGGAACTATCCAGCTTCCTCCTACGCAAAGAACATTTTTTAGATTTAAAAAATCTTTAAAATTTTCTTTGTTTATGCCTCCAGTTGGGCAAAAAGACATATCAGGAAAAGGTCCCGCTACTGCTTTTAAGTGAGCTATCCCTCCGCTAGTGATGGCAGGAAATAGTTTGCACTGTTTTATGTTTTTATTTCTGGCAAACATCATTTCAGTAGCAGTTGAAACTCCTGGAATCAAAGATATATCGTGTTTTATACATCCTTGCACTAACTCCTCGTTTATCCCAGGGCTAAAGATAAATTGTGCTCCTGAGTTGATAGAATTTTCTAAGTCAATTCTATTACAAACTGTTCCTGCACCCACGCTCATGTCGGGCAGTTTTTTTGAGATTATTTCTATAGCTTTTAAGCCAGCATTTGTTCTAAGGGTGATTTCCATTATATTCACGCCACCTTCCATCAAGGCATAAGCTAGAGGCAAAGCATCATCAACACTTTCTATCGCAATCACTGGTATGATTGGTGAGATTTTCATAATTTCTACAGAATTCATCAGCTTTCCTCGTAATTAAATATACTTGCCCCATGTTCGGCGTCTGATATATTTTGGCGAAATACTCCAAATAATTCTCTTCCGACACCTATATAATTTTGGCTCAAGTCTATTTTTATAGGTTTTCGTTTTTCTATGTCTTTTACATGTAAGGTTATCTTTTTATTTATAATATCTAAGTGTATCATGTCTCCCGTTTTTATCTTTGCTAAAACCCCTCTGTCTATCGCTTCAGGTGTTAGATGTATGGCTGAGGGAACCTTGCCTGATGCTCCTGACATCCTTCCATCTGTGATGATTCCTACTTTATATCCCTTATCTTGCAAAACTCCCATAGGTGTCATAAGACCGTGTAGCTCTGGCATACCGTTGGCTTTTGGACCTTGATGTCTTACAACGGCTATAAAGTCTTTTTCTAATTCACCTCTTGTAAAGGCATCTTGTAACGCTTCTTGTGACTCAAATACTATCGCAGGTGCTAAGATATCAAGATGCCCCTCTTTTAATGCTGAAGTTTTCATCACGCTTCTTCCTATATTGCCTTCAAGAACCCTAAGTCCTCCCTCGTCATTGAAAGGTTGATTTTCTTTTGATATTATTTCTTCATCTCTTGAGCTTAGCACATCATCTCTATATCTTAAAACCCCATTTTCTAAAAAAGGTTCAACTATATAGTTTTTGAGTCCTTTACCCATCATGGTTTCTACATCTTCATGCACCAAACCAAGCCCTAAGAGTTGATGAATCACCACACTTAAACCGCCAGCATCTCTAAAACCATTTACATCTGCTTTTCCATTTGGGTAGAGTTTACAGATTAAAGGTGTGACACTAGAAATCGCGTCAAAATCATCCCAATTTATGATGATACCAGCTGATCTTGCCATAGAGATGAGGTGTAAAGTTTGATTTGTTGAACCTCCCGTTGCCATAAGTCCAACTATGGCATTTACAAAACTTCTTTCATCAACGATTTGTGCTATTGGTTTATAGTTTTTCATAAGTTGCTTACAAGCAAATTTTGTTAATTCATCTCTAAGAGGAGTATAGGCATTTACAAAAGAGCTGTTTGGAAGCTGTAAGCCCATCATCTCTAAAACCATTTGATTTGAATTGGCAGTTCCATAAAATGTGCAAGTTCCACTGCTATGATAAGATTTTGATTCTACTTTTAGCAACTCTTTTTTATCTATTTTTCCTTGTGCATATTCTTGTCTAGATTTTGCTTTAGACGCATTATCGATTCCAGTAGTCATAGGCCCAGAAGGCATAAAAATAGCTGGTAAATGTCCAAAACTCATGGCAGCCGTGAAGAGACCTGGTATAATCTTATCACAAACCCCTAGATATATAGCCGCATCATATACATTATGAGATAGTCCAATAGCAGCTGATTGAGCGATGGAATCTCGACTATAAAGGCTAAGCTCCATACCAGATTGTGATTGGGTTACGCCATCACACATGGCAGGCACTCCACTTGCTACTTGAGCTGATGCCCCATGTTTAAGCAATGTTTTTTTGATAATATCAGGAAAATATTTAAATGGTTCATGGGCGGAGAGCATATCATTATATGCGGTGATTATAGCTATATTTGGTATGTCAGTGGTTTCCAGCGTTTTTCTTTTGTCGCTATCCATAGAGGCTAGGGCATGAGCTACATTGCTGCATCCTAAGCAATCTCTGTTTGTTTTACATTTGATTTTTGCATTTTTGATTTTTTCTTTGTAGGCAATTCTACTCTTTTGTGACCGATTTATTATATTTTTTGTTACTTCTAAAATAACTTTATTCATGCGTAATATACCTCTATATTTTTTGTTTTTTGATTTAAAATGGAACTAATTGGATATTTATCAAAATCATCCATATCTTTTACTGCATTATAGATATCGAATTTCTTTTTTCCTTCAAAATGAAGAAAAATATGTTTAGCATTTAATATGGCAGCTCTAGTAAGACCGAGTCTATGAAATTTCACACCTTTTTGTCTAACAACCAATGTAAAATCTTCATTTTTAAGGCTAAAAGCTTCTGTAAATTTTTCATTATTTGGAAAAAGAGATGCAGTATGCCCATCATTTCCCATTCCTAATATGATAACATCTATAGGGCTTATTTTGTCTTTTACGATTTTTTCATAAATGATTTTTGCCTCTTCAAGATTGGTAATTTGTTGAAACATCCCTATAAAATTTGCTTTTTTTGCATAATTTTTTAAAAGATAAGTTTTAACCAATTTTTCATTGCTATCATCACTTCCATTATCTACCCATCTCTCATCACACAAACTGATAACTACTTTATCCCACGCGATATCACAAAGGCTAAGCTTGGTAAATAATTTTTTAGGAGTATTGCCTCCACTTACGACCAAGGATGCTTTGCCGTTTTTCTCTATAGTATTTCTAAGCAATTTACAAATGGCTTGACTTAACTTTAAAACAAGTTCTGAGCTTTCACCAAAGGTGTGAAAATTAACAGCACTCATCATGCCAACTTCTCCCATCTCTTGCTATGAGCTCTATTGAGGCTGATGGACCATCTGTGCCAGCCGTATATGTCCTAAGAGGAGTTAGATTGTCGCTCCATCCTTCTATGATTTTGTCCGCCCATTTCCAAGCGGCTTCAACTTCATCTAGCCTCATAAATAGAGTTGCGTTATCTCGTATAACATCCAAGAGAAGTCTTTCATAAGCACTTGATTTTCTTTTGTGATTTATCGGATTGTTTAGCTCTAACGCTACTTTTTGAAGTCGCATATGTTCACTAAGTCCAGGAATTTTATTCATAAGCTCCAACTGGATACTTTCATTTGGCTGAAGTGTGATGACGAGCTTATTTTCAGATATACATGCACCATTGTTGTGGAATATTGAGTAAGGAACACTTTTAAATTGTATCACGATTTCAGAGTTTCTTCGTCTCATTCTTTTTCCACTTCTTATGTAAAATGGAACCCCATTCCACCTCCAATTATCTATATCAACCCTAAGAGCGGCAAATGTTTCAGTTGAGCTATTTTCTATATTTTCGCTATATCCAGGAACTATCTCTCCTTCAGATTGACCTTTTATGTATTGGGCTCGTACTGTTTTTGTTTCTATATCAGTGGATGTCATAAGTCTAAGAGATTTTAAAACTTTAACTTTTTCATCTCGGACATTGTTTGCTTGAAGAGAACAAGGTGGTTCCATCGCTATCAGGCATAAAAGTTGCATCAGATGATTTTGAATCATGTCTCTTAGTGCCCCATATTCGTCATAATATCCCGCTCTTCCCTCAACTCCAACACTCTCCGCTACAGTTATTTGGACATGGTCTATATTGCTTGCATCCCATAAAGGCATAAAAATCCTATTTGAAAATCTTAATGCCAAGATATTTTGAACTGTATCTTTGCCAAGATAATGGTCAATTCTAAAGATTTGTTCTTCTTTGAAATATCTTAATACTTCTTCATTGATAGCTTGGGATGATTGGAGATTTAATCCTATAGGTTTTTCCAAAACTACTCTGCTGTTTTTTGTTATAAGTTTATTTACATGTAGGGATTTGCAAATTTTTCCATAAAAATCAGAAGAAGTTGAAAAATAATACACTCTATCTCCGTGCGCATAGATATCTAAAATCTTTTTCAAATTCTTATAATTCGACTCATCATCAAAATCAATTTTACAAAATTCTAACTGTTTCTCAAAATTTTTAAATTTTTCCTCATCAAATTCATCTTTAGGTAGAAATTCTATTAATTTTTCTTTTACTAATTTTTTGTGCTCTTTTAAACTGATACTTTTTCTGCTTATTGTGATAATTCTGCTTTTTTCGTCAATATATTCATCGTTGTAAAGATGACAAACAGCTGGCATAAGTTTTCTAAAAGCCAAATCTCCATGCCCACCAAAGATGATTATGTCACATTCTCTTTTGATTATGTTCATATATTTTTCTCTTTCTTTATGTTGTAAAAATAATTTGTAGCTTCAACAAAACCATCTATGCACCCACAATCAAACCTAAGACCTTTGAATTTGTATGCTATAACCATGCCTTTTTCTGCCATCTTGCAAAGAGCGTCTGTGATTTGTATCTCTGCATTTTTTCCGGCTTTTGTTGCTTTTATGAGTGGAAATATATCTGGAGTTAAGATATACCTTCCTATTACAGCCATATTGCTTGGAGCCTTATCGACATCTGGTTTTTCCACCATATTTGACACCATATAGACGCCATTTTCAAGTTCTTTGCCTTCTATAACGCCATATTTGTGAACATCCTCACTTGGAACTTCCATAATAGCCACTATGCAGCATTTGTATTTTTTATATAGTTTTATCATTTGAGACAGCACGCCATCGCCCTTTGGATTTATGCAAAGATCATCTGCAAGTATAACAGCAAAAGGATACTTTTCACCAACTAAAACTTTGCCTTTATAGATAGCATCTCCAAGACCATTCATCTCATTTTGTCTAGTATATGTAAAAGTACATTTTTTTATGATATTTCTGATACCATCTAAAAGAGAATCTTTTGAAGTTCCTTTTATTTGATGTTCTAACTCATAAGAGATATCAAAATGGTCTGTTATCGCTCGTTTTCCTCGCCCAGTTATGATCGCCATCACATGGCAATCAGCTTCCATGGCTTCTTCCACTCCATATTGTATGAGTGGCTTTGTTAAAATCGGAAGCATCTCTTTTGGCATAGCTTTAGTGGCCGGTAAAAATCTCGTACCATAACCCGCAGCTGGAAATAAACATTTTTTAATCATATTCGACTCCTAATTTATTATTAAGTATTTTGAATTATATCAAATAGAGTGTATAAAGTATCTTGTGACTAAATCTCAGGCGAATGATGGCAACAAAAGTGTTTTTTATTTGTTTTGTTTACTTATGAGTTTAACTAATTCTCCTGAATCTGGAAATCTTTCTATATAAGTGCCCACCTTTAAAAGTTTAGAAAAAATCAATTTTCCATCCAAGCTTATATCAAAAGCTCCTCTTTCACCTGAAACTAAAGTTACATGTGCCTCACTAAATGCTGATTTTATCTCTTCTTCCGCACGGGAAGCTTGTGGCAAATAGTTTCACACTGTGCAGTATGATATGATTACTTTCATTACCCATTCCTTAATTTATCTCTTAATTCTGCCATTTTTTGCGAAATCAAACTTGCATCTTTAACAAGTTTTGAAAGATGTCCAAGGGATTCGAGTATAACTATATGATTTTGAGCAATCGCTTTTTTTAATAGTTCCATCATTGGTTTGAAATTTTCTTCATAAGTAGTTTTGTCTATCATTTTATTTTTAAAATCAAAATCGATGCCTTTTAGTATGTAATACATAGCTATCAAATTGCCTTTTATGCGATAAAACTTGTCATCTTGTGTTGTAAACTTGGTTTTTAACATCAAGTTTGTTTGAAGTTGTTGTTTAAGCCTATCAAGTGCAACTGCTAGATTGTCTGAATTGACAATAAAGACAGCTCTTTTTTTGCTCATATCTTTATCTTTATCAACTTTAAGTTGTTGGAGATATACATCCATATTGGCAACGGCTTCTTTAACTCTTGTGCTGTAGCTAGTAAACACAGGAATTCTAAAATCAGCATATACATCGGAGCGTGCTTGAACAATATGTTCGTTTGCTCCACCAGTTCCTCTGTTTCTCGCAAGATTATTTTCAAGAGTATAAAGCCCGATTCTATACATCTCTATTTCGCCTACTTGTTCATAGTATTTATTGTCAATCCAAGTTCTAACACCTACAAAGTTTGTGACCAAGCCTTCATCCAACAAGTGCTGTAATCCACTTTTTAAGGCATCAGTTGTAGTAAGTCCTACAAGTTTTGGATATGTTTTTATAATAGGAGTTTTATCAGTAGTTATGCTGTAAAAAGGTGCTACGATAAGGCTGATGGGGAAAAACCACAATACAAATGCTATAACCATCAATAAGATGATTAAGAAAAATCTCTTTAAAAATATTCCCCACTCCTTATAGTTCAATATGTAAGATAAAATCTTTTTTTCTTCTGCTGTGCTATCCATCTTTTTTTCAGTCCTTTATGGTTGGTATTGCACTTAGGAGTTTTTTTGTGTAGTGTTAAACTTCATTATATCTCCGAAATACATAATTACTATTCTATCTGAAATCTGCTCAATAACACTTAAATCTTGATAAGCAAATTTTGCGTATTTTAAACTAATAAATTATATAATGAACATAATACTTTTATAATATTTTAAGGATTGTGTAGTGAGTAAAAAATTGAGTGGAAAAGTCCTAGGTGTTTTTAGTGCCGATATAAATTCTAAAGGGCTACCAAGACCAGTGGTCCAAAAATTGGTTCTAGAAGAAGGCTATGGGATAGAAGGTGATAAATTTGCTGGAAATGAATTGGATAAAACAGTTATGATTATAGGTAAAAAATCTTATGATATGGCAAATGATGTAGGCATAGAGCTAAAAGGCGGAAGTTATGGCGAAAATTTACTTTTAAATATAGACCCGCATGAGCTAGATATCGGTGATAGGTTGAAGCTAAATGATGCTGTCATAGAGATTAGTGAAAAATGCTCTATTTGTGATCATTTAGCTGTATTTGGTTCAAAATTGCCTAAACTCATAAGAAAACACAGAGGTCTTTACTGTAAAATTATAAAAAGCGGCACTATTGAAGTTGGCTCAATTCTCTTAGTAAACCCTGTTTAAACTTGTCAAAATCAGGCAAATCAAGCTTTACATCTCTTTGTTTTTTGCCCCACATCGGCTCAGGAAAGTATGAATCATTTTCAAATCTAGCCATCACATGTATATGTAAAATTGGTAAATAATTCCCAAACATAGCGATATTTACTTTTTTGGGCTTATAATATTTTATCATCTCTGTTTCGATAAGTAACATGACACGAAAAAGTTTTTCTCTAGTCAGCTCATCGCAGTCGCTTAATTCTTTGAATTTTTTTATAGGAAAAATCTTCAACCAAGGTATTTCAGATTTTTCGACTTCTATATATAAGTTGTTGTCTTCATAAATTTTCATATTTTGAATCCTTACTTTGGAATTCCGATAACATTTTGCTTGTAAATCGTTTTGTACAGTATAGCATCTTTAAATGTTGAATTTTTCAAGTTATTGTTTTTAAATATGGCAGAACCAAGTGCTGATTCGTTAAAATTACACTTATCTATATGAGAATTTGAGAAATTTCCTTTCCAAATTCTTGCTTCAAAAAAGTTTACATTTTTCAGATTTGCACCGGTAAAATTTGCACCTTTTATATTAGAGTTTTCAAATGTCGCATAACTCAAATCTGAACGAGAAAAATCTGCTTTATGAGCAAGAGTATTGTTAAAATTTGCATGGCTTAGGTTTGAATCGCTTAAATCAGACATAGCTAAATCAATATCTCTTAAATCTGCATAACTCAAATCGCATTGTGTGCAATACCCATCTTCCTTTAAAGCTTGTAAATCTTTTACATCAAATGCGAAAATTATATTTGTGCAAATTAGTATAAAAATTACTATCTTTTTCATTTTATAGCCCTAAGCTTCACAAGGAATTTGTCAGCTTTGCCTCCACCGATAATCCTTCCTTTTTCTTTTCCAGATTTGTCGATAAAGAAGAATGTAGGAATACCAATATATTTAAAACCACTAGGCAATTTATCTTTATCAATATCTTTACCCAAAACGATAAAATGTTTTTGTATGTACGAATTTACTTTTTTATTTTTAAAAACAATTTCTTTCATGTAGCTACATTCAGGACACCAAACGGCAGAGTACATCATCATCACTTCTTTGTGTTGGTTTTTAGCTTTTTGTAGAGCTTTGTCAAAATTGTGTTCAAACTTGATTTCACTAGAGATTAACGAAATCGCTAATACAAATATTAACACAAGATATTTCATATTTTGCCTCCTTGCAAATTATATAATTTTTAAACTTATTACAAACTGTTAAGATTCGTATTGTATAATTTTTCAAAAGAATAAAAGGACTTGTAGATGGGCAAAATTTTTAGTTTTGGTGAGATAGTTGAGGCGTATGATATAAAAGTATTAAATGAAAGAGAGATAAGAGCAAGTGCTGGGATTATGTTCTTATTTGCCATTATATCATTTTTGAACTCTTGGCTTGTCGGAAATTTTTTATATACCAAAATCTTTGTAGTTGTATTTATGGTTGATTTTTTTATACGCATTTTTATAAACCCCAAATATGCTCCAAGTCTCATAATCGCAAGACTTATGGTTAGAAATCAACAAGTAGAGTATGTTGGCGCTCCACAAAAAAGATTTGCTTGGCTTATAGGTTTTGTTTTGGCTGTTGTTATGTTTTATCTTATAGTTATAAACAATGTAATCGGACCCCTAAATCTTTTTGTTTGTTTGACTTGCCTGGTACTTCTATTTTTTGAAGCAGCTTTTGGCATTTGCCTTGGTTGTATGATATATAATCTTTTTCACAAAGAAAAAGCGAAATTCTGCCCTGGAAATAGTTGCACAGTAAATCAAAGAGAACCTATACAAAAAATTGGGGTTATGCAATTTGCCATTATCGCTGTATCAGCATTTTTCTTATATGGTGTATGGAATTCGACCTTGATTCATAAGAGTTATGCAAAGCCGATAGAACTAATGGATAAAAATACTAATTTAGAGATTATCAACAAAGATTGCGTGCCTCCACAATGGGCGATAAACATAGGACACGCCGAAAAGTGGAAATTGCATCATGGTTGTAAATAGCCTTTTAGATTAGCATTTTTTTTAATCCTCTATTGATATTTTATTGTTTAAATTAAATATTTCATTTCCTTTTTTTCGATACAATGCATAACAATACAAACAAAAGGGATAAAAATGCAAAAAATTCTTTATATTACTGACAGAGAAGAGTATTCTGAACATAACTTTATAGGACCACTTTTTGAAAAGTATCTGCCGGAGCACTTGGATATAGATATTATCTATTTTACAAAGTTTAAAAGCTATTTTGGACGCAAGGATAATCAGTTGGTTATACCTGAATTTAAGAAAAAAAGACTTTTTGGTTGTTTGGAAGACAATGGAATAGATGTATCTCGTTATGATTGTGTTATCGTTAGAAATATGCATGATGTGCTAGAATATGTACTTGAAAATAAATCAAAATATAATATAAAAGTAGGCTTTAGACTCTCTTTTCCAAAGATTACAGCGGAGTTAGAAAAGGCAAAAGCTGAAAATAGATCCAGCCTTATTCAAGTGGCAAATCATAAAATAAAAACATATATAAAATCAAATCTTATAGATAGATGTGATATATTTTTACCAACTTCAAAGCAGATGCAAGAAGTGTATTATCCTAATGTGAAAACAAAAATGTTTATCATTCCAAGTGCGATAGACCCTGAAAGAATTCACGAAAAAATGAGCAGAGATGATGATAAAACAGTTTTTGCATACAATGGAACGCTAAGTAAACTAAGGAATTTTGAAGTCCTTATGGAGGCATTTGAGTTGCTAAAAAAAGATAATTGGGAGTTAGATATCGCTACAAAAGATGCAAATCTTACAGAATCTTATGTTAAGCCATACAAGTCTATCGCAAATAATATAAAGATTTCAAAAGCAAGTACAAAAGAAGACCTAATTGATTTTATCTCAAGATGTGATGTTGGACTTTGTTTGTTACCAAATATTGATTTGTTTAATACCTCTTTACATCTTAAAATCGTAAATTATTACACAAGTGGGATTCCCACACTTATGTCTAACAATGAACAGAATAGCTCAATTTTCACAGATGAAAAAGATGCTTGGCTATGTAATTTTGATGCCAATGAGATAAAAAATGAGCTTGAAAAAATCATAGATACACCAAAAGATAAGATTAAAGAGATGGGTGAACTTGGACAAAAAAGACTTTTAGAAGTGCGAAACTATAAAGTCATAGCAAAACAACTCAGCGATGCATTGGAAAGCTTGCAATAACTCATATTATGTGTATTTAATGTTACGCTTTGTAATGGTTTAAATAATAAGCAAAAATTATCTCCAACTTTTATTAATTTAAAATAAGATTTTGGCTAAAATATCTCAAATCTAATACAAAGAGGCGAAATGGAAGAAAAATTACAAAGAACAGTCTTGTTCGACAAACACCAAGGATTAAATGCCAGAAATGTCGGCTTTGGTGGTTGGGAGATGCCTGTTCAATATGAAAGTGTTATAAAAGAACATGAAGCTTGTAGAAACGGTGCAGCTCTTTTTGACATATCTCATATGGGAGAGTTTTTTTATGAAGGTGATATCGCAAATAGTGGTGTTAATAGTGCAACTACTACTGATTTTGTAAAACTACCAGTTGGTAAATGCAAATATGGTTTTTTACTAAATGAGCAAGGTGGAGTCATAGACGACCTTATAGTTTATAAGATTGATGTAACTCATCTTATGTTTGTAGTAAATGCTGCTAGAATTGATGAGGATTTTAAGCAAATCAAATCTCGTATAAAAAGCGGAACTCTTGAAAACAGATCAAATGTGACAGCTAAGATAGATATCCAAGGACCAAAGTCAAAAGAGATATTGCAACAATTGGCAACTTTTGATTTAGGTGAGCTTGGATATTTTGGTTTTAAACAAACAACATTGTTTGAAAAATCAGCCATCATAAGCAGAACTGGTTACACAGGTGAGCTTGGATATGAGCTGTATGTAGATAATGATACGGCACCGATACTGTGGGATAAGCTTATAGAGTTAGGTGCAGTTCCAGCAGGACTTGGAGCAAGAGATGTTTTAAGGCTTGAAAAAGGTTATAGTTTGTATGGGCATGAACTAGATGTTGATACTACCCCAGCAGAAGCTGGGATTGACTGTTTTGTGCAGTATAAAACTCATGATTTTATCGGAAAAGATGCTCTTTTGAAACAAAAAGAAGAGGGTATTTCAAAAGTAATCATACCATTTACCACTAACTCCAAAAGAGCTCCAAGAAATGGATTTGAGATTTACCAAAATGATAAAAAGATAGGAGTAGTAACAAGTGGAACTTATGCTCCTTCAGTTGGAAGTGGTATAGGACTTGGTTTTGTAGATGTAAAAGCATATGATGAAAACGCAAACCTAGAGCTAAGAACAGGCAGAGGAAGCATACCGATATATAAAACAGAACTTCCATTTTACAAATAAATAAAAATTCCTCTCGCCAAAGGCGAAGCTTTAGTGAGAGGAATTTAACTTGGGCTTTGCCCAAATTAAAGGAGAAATAAAATGAAATTATACACAAATGAACACGAATGGGCAGAATTAGATGGCGACACAGCAACTGTAGGATTATCAGCTTACGCAGTAAATGAGCTAGGAGATATCACTTTTGTTGAACTTCCTGAGATCGGACAAAGTGCAAAACAAGGTGAAAGTATTGCATTTATCGAGTCAGTAAAGGCAGCTAGTGATATATATGCTCCACTTAGTGGAGAGATAGTAGCAGTAAATGAGGCGTTAGAAGATGCACCGGAGCTTTTAAATGAAGATGCACAGAACAATTGGATTATGAAGATAAAAGTAAGTGATGCGAGTGAGATAGATACTCTTTTAGACGAAGCTGCTTACGCTACTTTTACAGCGTCTTTATAGAAGTTTTTTATGCCATACACTCCACACACAAAGAATGATGTGCAAAAGATGCTTGCACAAATCGGTATAGAAGATGAGAGTGAACTTTTCTCTGCGATTCTTCAAGAATTAAGAGCGAAAAGTTTTGATTTAGACGAGGGACTTAGCGAATTTGAAGTATATGAAAATTTCAAGGAGATGGCTAGTAGAAACGATACTTCAAAAGTATGTTTTTTAGGTGGTGGATATTATGATCACATAATCCCATCAGCCGTAGATGCACTCTCAGGACGCAGTGAATTTTACACAGCATATACACCATACCAAGCAGAAGCTAGTCAAGGAACCTTGCAAGCCTTATATGAATATCAAAGCCTAGTTTGCAACCTAAGCGGTATGGAAGTGACCAATGCCTCCATGTACGATGGCGGAACTGCTATGGCAGAAGCTGCTTTGATGGCGATAAGGATTACAAAGAGAAATAAGATAATCATAGATAGCGGAGTAAATCCGATATATATAAAGATAGTAAAAACTTACCTTGCTTACCATGACATAGAAGTTGTGGTTATGAAAAGTGAAAATGATAAAGTAAATTTAGATGAGTTGATTTCATTAGTGGATGACAGTGTAGCTGGATATATTTTTCAAAATCCAAACTTTTTTGGCTCAGTTGAGGATTATACAAAGATAATAGAATCCCTACATGTAGTAAAATCTTTGGCCATCATGAGCGCTTATCCAGTGGCTTTAGGTACACTTAAAAGTCCTGGAGAGTTGGATGCAGATATATATTGTGCTGATGGACAGAGTTTGGGAAATTACCTTGGCTTTGGAGGTCCTAGCTTTGGAATACTTGCTACTAAGCAAAAATATGTTCGAAATTTACCAGGAAGAATCGTTGGTTTAACAGATGATAGAAATGGCAAAAGAGCTTATGTGCTAACACTTCAAGCAAGAGAGCAACATATAAGACGACAAAGAGCGACTTCAAATATATGCAGTAATCAAAATCTGATGACTTTAAGAGCCACTATTTTTATGTCCCTTTTGGGAAAAGACGGGTTTGAAAAGCTCGCACTTCAAAATTATAACAATGCAAATTATCTAAAAAATGAATTAGCAAAAAATGAAAAGGTTAAGATTTTTAATCAAAATCCAATATTTAACGAGTTTGTAGTGGAGTTGCCGATAAGCGGCGATGAATTTTTAGACAAGATGAGCCAAAAAGGATTTTTTGCAGGATTGAAACTAAGCAGTCTATATGTTGGCTTTGAAAACAGAGTGCTTATAAGTGTAACAGAAAAAAGAACAAAGGCTCAGATGGATAGCTTTGTAGCTAGCGTGAAGGAGGTTTTATCATGAGTGCGACTATATTTGAAAAATCAAGTATTG